>JANNJZ010000359.1:0-3107 GCA_031396065.1 Pyrinomonadaceae bacterium
GCTGCCGCACGTTCGCTCCGGCAGGCTGAAGGCGATCGCCGTGTCATCGAAGACGCGCTCGTCCTCCGCGCCCGAGGTGCCCACGGTGGACGAGGCGGGCGTGCCGGGCTACGACGTGACGGTGTGGTTTGGGGTGCTGACGGTGGCCGGCACGCCCAGGGAAATCGTGCAGCGGCTGAACACCGAAATGGTGCGCATCATCCGCTCGCCGGAAATTTCGGATCGCTTCGCCAAGGCCGGGGTGGACGTGGTGGCGAGCACGCCGGAGCAGTTCAAGACCCATCTCGACGCCGAGGTGGTGCGCTGGGCCAAGGTGGTGAAAGAAGCGGGAATAAAGGCCGACTAGAGCGGCTTTTTGATCCAGTGGGCGAGCTCGCCCACCACCGCGCGGCGGAAACCGAGGCGCCGTCTTGAAGGCCAAAGTCCCAATCTGTTACGAATCTGTTGCAGTCTGCTTGATAGATTGTATCCAGTCCGGACTTTCGGCCGGGCTGGAAAACACGACTTGTGGGAGGACTTCGCATGAGCATTCTTCGGACAGGGCTGGTTGGATTGGTCGTTGCCTGCCTGACAAGTTGCACCACATTGGCGCAGGACAAGGCGGCGGAAAAACCAAGCGGGACGATGCGCGTCGAAGCGGATCACCGGGAATTTTCCAGCCGCGTGGGAACTGTCGATTGGCGCATTCCGGCGGCGGGGATCGATGGATTCACTACCTACTGGCCCGACGGTCTATACGTCACCACGGTAAAGCTCAAGGATGGCGCGTTGGTCCACAACCTTGGGAGCTACCGAATCGATGGTGACGTTTGGTGCCAGAAATCGCGGATTCCGGCGAACAGCAAGGAGGATTGCACTCGAAGCTATCGTACGGGCGAAAACTCCTTTGAAGCATGGCGAACCGATGGCGCTTTCGTCTCGTATTGGAATTTCCGAGTCAAGAAGTAACTATTGGGGCAGCCCGGCCGCGACCAGGAGGCGCTCCATGCGCAATGCCGGACCCTTGTCCTTGTAGGGCTGAAACTGCCACCGGCACCAGTGGACGGCAGATACCGTCGGGTGCGCAGCGAGGGTTGCCCTGGCCTCGTGGCGGGCCTGCTCTGCCCGCCCGGCAGCCGCAAGGCTCGCCACATATGTCATGCGCGTATCCAGCAAATTGGAGTTCCGGTGCAAGGGGTAATCGTCTACCAAGACCCTTGCTAGGTCGCTGGCAGCTTCGTCGAACCGGCCCAGGCAGAACTGGGCCATCGCGCGATCCTTGTGGATCCAATGCGGCGGCTGAGGACAGGCGCCGACGGCGTCGCTGAGTTTGTCCAGAGCTTCCGCATGCCGACCCTGGTAGAGGAGTGGTATTGCAAGGAACGTGTGGGAGGAGAAGTTCTCGGGCGTCCGGTCCACGCCCTTGCTTGCAAGCTGGAGCGCCTCGCCAATGTCTCCTCGCAACGCGCAGGCCCATGCCAGTGATTGCACCCCCAAGCCGTCAAAGGCGTATTTCTTCTTCAATTGGCGCAACATCTGCTCGCCGATGCGCAACGACCTCGCGGGATCGACGGTCCAGCGTTTCCAGTATTCCACGATGTGCATGGTTGCGTGTATGGCCAAGATCATGGGTTCCTGCTGTTCCACCTCCAAAATTCTGCTGACGAGGGCTCGCGCCCGCAGGTGATCTTGCCGCTGTTGCCGGTTCATAAGAACACCGACCAGCGCAAGAGCTTTCCAGACGTGAATATTCGGGCTGAGCAACAGTGTCGAGCACTCTCCATAGATCAACTTCGCTGCAAGGCCCCGGGCCACCTGGATGGCGACCTGATCCCTTGCCTTGTTCACGTCGTGCAGCGTGTGGTCCAGTTGCTCCGACCACGCGTACTGACCGGTGCGGGAATCAATGAGATGGACGGTGGCGCGCAGGCGTTTGGCCGCGACCATCACGCTACCTTGCAGCAGGTACCGCACGGACGAGTTGGGGCTTGTGACCAGCGACAATTGCGGAAGCGCGCCCAGCAGTGAAATCGTGGTTTCACGAATGGCGCCGGCAATGCGCTGATGGCCGCCCAGCGGGCTAAGGTCGTCGAACGGTAGAACGGCAATGGAGAGTTCGGCCGGCCCGGCGCCGAAGGCTGGAGCGAGAAGCGCCTTTGCGCCGGCCAGTTGGTTTCTCGCACCCCGTTCGGCAGAGGCCAGCAAGTCCCGGTACGTGCTCTGGGTCGTGGCGGACGGCTCAACGCCGAACCGGGCCTGCAAGGCTGCTCGACAACTCTGGTACGCGGCAATTCCTTCGGACGCCCGCCCTGAGTGAACGCAGCACTGCATCAGCTTGCAGGCAACGTCCTCTGCCGTCCCATCGATTTCCAGCCCCTTTCGGTACAGGTCCATGGCCCGAGAAAGCTGGCCGGCCTGCTCGTAGCAGCCGCCGAGTTCGGTCAGATGGCGCAGGAACAGGCTGTGCAATTTCGCCCTGCCTGACAGCACGGGCAGCAAAATGCACTCGCCGGGAAGAAAGACGCCGCGATACAGCGACAGCGCCTTTGCAAGCGCCGAATGCGCTTCCTCGTTGCAACCCACCTGATGGCCGCTCTTCGATTCCGCAAGCTGTCGTACCAATTCCAGGGCGTCGACCCAACAGACGTCCGGGTTTAGCGTGAAGCCGCGACCTTCACCCAATACTGCTCTTGCGCCAATGAGCTTGCGCAGGCGGCTGAGCGTGGTGCGAAGGGCGGCAAGTGCGCGATCGCCCTCGGAATCCGGCCACAGGTCTTCGGCAAGCTGCTCAGCGCAAACACCTTCACCCCCGTAGGCGATGAGCAGCTTGAGAAGATCGATTGGCTTGCGCTGAGCCTTTCGGCCCGACTGAAGGGGGGCGTGGTCTCGTTCGACTCGAAACCGGCCAAGCGTGTACACCCGTACCGAGGGGCACGGTTGGACGGAGATTGTGCGGCTCTGCTCGGGCATCGCCACCGCCTAGGAATGACTACTGCACGGCAATTCGAAGCCGGGAATTGAAACGTCCCGCAAAGACGATACCAGTATCGGCTCTGGCGCAACAGTAGCTGCGAATCCGATTAGAGGGACTTCTTCAGCCAGCTCCCCAGCTCGCCCACCACCCCGCG
>JANNJZ010000378.1:0-7167 GCA_031396065.1 Pyrinomonadaceae bacterium
GCTGCCGACTCTATTCATCCTGATCGTCATCATGACCATCGTGAGGATTATGGCCATGGAGGGGTCCTATCGGATTCCGCTGTGCTCTCGTGAGCTGAGCCTTATAGCCGATCGGGAGTTCCTGAACCCAGCCGTTATACACGTTGGGAACCGGCAGCACTCCCTGGCCGCCCTGGCCTCTGTTTCCAATGATTTTATCGTCCTTCGGGACGTTGTCGTTCGCCAGCACCACCGCACCGGCAATCACCGCATCATCTACATTGCCGTCATTGTTTGGATCGTAGTCCAGCACAATCAACCTGTTGGCAAACTTGCTGGTGACATAGGCATAGTACCCACCGCCCTTTTTCGCGCCAAAGTTTACCCCATGGCATCCTGGATCGCAGGGGACCATTGCCACCAGCGTGTCGTCACTGGTTCTTATGATGGTAATCGTACCGGTCAAGGTATTCCCGGTAATCACGAATTTCCCGTCCGGACTCACGGGAGTCTGGATTGGGAGCGCACCGACAGGCCCTATGATTGCTCCTCCTGCCAGATCGTAGTTGCCGTTCAAGAGTAAATCGATGTCCTTGATCTTCTTCCCGGGTATACAGCCCGGAATGATATTGACAGGGCCACACATGACCGAGGTCGTGTGTGAAAGATAGTTCGATACATAGTATTTGCTCGAATCGGGCATCATGGCGGCCGCAATAGGCAGCGTGCCGGTTGCTTCTTTTGCAAGGACCATGTCCAGGCTAAAATCGAACAGGGATGAATCGTTCGTATTCGAGTTTGGAGTGGTCATCGATTTCCCATCAAACCCCATCCAATGGGCATGGGGTTGCGTCTGTTTTGCATTCGGCCCCACCGATATCGTGATGTTCCGAACGAAGGTGAGCAAGCCTGATGGCGCCCGTCTCAGCTCCACCACGCTGTCTTCTCCATTGAGCGACACATGCACATCCTGAGTGTCCACCCGCGTCATGACATGGGCGGGATCATTTCCGACCTCAATCTCCTGTAAGAGCTTTCCGTTTGCTCTGTTCAGGACATAGAGGCTCTTGCCATGCCATTCCGTCTGATAGATCTGCTTCTGATCATGGCTGGCCCACATGTTGTGGCCGTTGTTCATTTTCTGCTCTGGCAATGCGATCTTTCGCTTGACGTTCCAGCTGGTCGCCGACACCACGGTCATCGTTCCCGGAGTCCACTCGGGTTTCCCTTGAGTCAACTCATACGCGGTATCAATCCAAACCTCTCCTATTCCCTTGATGCGGGGTTTCACCTGCCGGGCAATCTCGTTACCATCAAGGTTTTGACCGATGATCGCGGCTTTTAGGTTGACGACGACGCCCGGGCCGGCGTTGACATCCACAGATGGATAGGTCGGCTGGTATATGTCGTTGACCTTCGTATAGTCTTTCCAGTTATACGGATTGGTTACGATGAAGAAGGCGCGCAACAGCCGCAGTCCAAGATTTGTCGCGGTAGGGAAACTCACCTGCGCTGCGGGTGTTGGCCCCAGCAGCGTGAGATTCGCGCCGAGATCGAGTCCGGGTGTATTGGAATCGTTCACGATGACGCCGCCAAGCATATAGGGATGGAGTTTGCATACGAAGACATAGAGGCCAGGAGTATGTAGGGTAAGGTGATGATTAGCTGTGTTAGCCTCCTCCTGGTCGATTAGTTCTTTATTCGGCCCAGCTTGTATTGCGTTTGATGGCCAGATCAGGCTCGTGACGGTGTGTCGGCTTTCGACGTCACGCGGCTCGCCATTTTTCTGGATGAAATGTACCGTTTCGCCAGGCTGAATAATGGCCAGGGAGCGGGTTCCTGGAGGATTCCTGGGGTCAGTGTCGTCGCGGACCTCCACCCCGGTATCGAACCAATGTCCTGGAATATCGGTGATCTTAAATGTAGCATCAGCGAAGGCGAGATTCCCTCCGCCAAGTATCAGCCCCGCAACCAGCGGCAGTACACGAATATATTTAAACTTCACGTTACCCTCCTTATTACAACCTAAGTTACACGCACCCTGTTACCTGTCTTGAAAATCATCTCGATAGGCCCGGCCCATTCAATAGATTACTGGATGATCCGGCACCTCCTTTTCTAATTGTTGTTCCCTCTAACCCCTCTCCCGCTCAATGGCCCACTGCTGTTCAATGATCGCGGTTGCCTTGGCCCGCACGGCGTCGTTCTCATCCTCAAGCGCCTCGAACAGCGGATCGAGGGGCACCTTGCTCCCCTTCTTCTCCCAATGATCTAGGGCCTGAAGCCGCACTCGGGCATCCGGCGAGTCGAGGGCCTTGGCTATCGACTCTGGTATGCCAGGGACAGGCAACTTGTCACGTCCATCGGACTCAACATTGGCAGTACCAGCAGGCTTGGACAGTTTGTCCTCCTGGCCGATGTTGTCCCCTCCTGGGACTCTATTCTTTCCTGAGACGAAACCTGTCTCAATTCCCGATGCGGCAAGAGGCTTGGAACCTTTTTCCGCTTGCCCCGCACCTCGTGCCGCTGGGCCGCCCACGCTCGCGCGAGACTCAAAGCTCGGTGCATTGTCGGACGAGGTCGGTCCGCAGCCTGCCAGCCCAGCGAGAAGCATGAGGCTCAGAAGCATCGCCGTACAGGATCGTGATGGATGCGCAGCGAAGTGTCGAGTTGTGAGTGAGTACATCGAGAATGTCTTGCGTGCGGGGGTGCTATGTTGACCTAGTCTAAACTGCATCGTACTTCCCTGTTGTCCCTCTAATAGGCTGGATATCCTGCTGGACATATTCATCTGGTTATCAAGTGAAGGTGCCACCGTACCGTAAAATAGCGGGGCCATCTCTTCCTAACAGTACGGAAAATTTCTCAGTCAAACATTGAGGCTGATTGGTATAAAGTGTTGGTGCGAGCCACTTTATACCCTTTCTATATTTTCCATGTCAAGATTACTTCTCTATATTAATCATTATTTAACAAAACTAAAACGGAATGGTGACTCCCTGGAAACGGCCTACCGCAAGGGTTGCCGGCCCTGAAGCGTAGTTCGGCCCTGCACCGTAGCAAACTCTAGACCAGAGTGTTGTCGTGATGATGAGGGATCGCCTAAAATTCAAAACGATCGGATGGGCGCGGTATTTAGCAGAAACGATTCACAATGCTTACGAACAGGGGCGATCCAACTGAATCATTCTGGATGAATCTAAAACGATTCTGGCTGAATCTGATTTGATTCTCAGAACGGAACTTTTAGGTGTTTAGGCTGAAGGCAGAAGGAGGATACTGAGAAGATTCCGATCACGCAGCCTACAAGACGAGTGGCGGAACAATCAGGCCGCACATAATCCAACCGCACTGCGTAAAACTTCTATCTCTGGATTTGAGCCCTGCTATTTTATTTTGCGTGAACTGGACCTACGTGATTACAAAACCAGAGAACCCGGTGCGATGGTCTTGAGCCATCGTCACCGGGTCCTTGGCTAGCAGCTATGTCTGGTGCCGGGGTAATCCCGGCACCTTGAACAAATCTCTATGGTGTACAGGCAGGGCCACCGATGACACCGACCGGACTCCTTTGCGCGACCGTCAGTGCTCCGCAGAAAGCGGCTGGTAACTTCTGCACCCAGCCGTTATACACATTGGGGACAGGAAGCACACCCTGCCCGCCCATGCCTCTGTTTGCGGTAATTGCGTCATCCGACGGTACGACGGGAGTTATCACATCGTCGGCAAGCACCACCCAGCCGGCAACCACGGGCTCATTAGGAGCCAGAACTCCGTCATTGTTTGGATCGTAATCCAAGACAATCAAGCGATTGGAGAACTTGCTGGTGACATAGGCGTAGTACCCACCACCGGCCTTAGCTCCAAAATTCACACCATGGCATCCTGGATCGCAGCCAACCATCGCCACCAGGGTGTCGGTCGCTGTATCAATGATGGTTATTGTACCGGTTAAGGTATTCCCTGTAACCACAAATTTTCCGTCAGGGCTCACAGGAGTCTGAATCGGCAGCCCACCGACCGGCCCCGTAATGGGCGCCCCAATCGTAATCGGGTCGTAGTTGCCATTCAGTAATAGCGGGATGTCCTTGATCTTCGCCCCAGGACCACCAGCAACACACTCGGCAATGGGCGGGACAGCAGCAACACCGCCACACAGAACCGAGGTCGAGTGTCCAAGATAGTTCGACACATAGGTTTTCGTCGATGTCGGATTCATCGCTGCCGCAATCGGCAAGGGTCCGGTTGGCTCCTTTTTCACAATCAAATCAGTAATGAAGCTGTAGAGTGTCGAGTCACCCGAATTGGAGTTGGGTGTCGCCATGGTCAGGCCATCATGCCCCATCCAATGGGCATGCGGCTGTGCCTGTCGCTGTCCTGGGAGTTGCATGAGAATATTGCGGACGAAAGTAATGTCTTTGGGAGACGGAATCGGATCGAGTTCTACCACGGAATCTTCACCATTGAGCGACACATGCACCTGCTGGTTATCCACCCTCGTCATGACGTGGGCCGGATCATGGCCAACCACAATTTCCTTCTCAAAGGCGCCAGTCAGCCGATTGATCACGAAAAGGCTCTTGCCGTGCCATTCCGTTTGGTAGATGTACTGTTGATCATGACTCGACCACATGTTGTGGCCGTTGTTCATCTGCTGATCAGGAAGCGCGATTTTTCGCTTCATCTTCCACTTATTAGCACCCGCCACCTCAATCACGGTAATCGTGCTTGGCTTGGCCGTGCCTTTGCTGACAGTCTCCTCATACTGCGTATCGACCCAGACTTCTCCCACCCCGTCGGTAGTGGGCGTTATCGTTGCTGGGATGTTCGCCCCATCTATAAAACCTATGAGCGCCGCATTTAAATCTGCGACGGGGACGGCATTGCCAGCTGGGTCACCGAGAACAACAGGCACTGCAGGATAGATTGGCTGATAGGGGACTCCGACCTTGGTATAGTCCTTCCAATTCGCAGGACTGGTCACGACGAAGAATGCCCGCACCAACCTGAGTCCAATATCTGAATAGCTGGGGAGCGCAGTGGCAGCATTTGTAGGGTCTGTGACGCCCAACAAATGAAGTTTCGCACCAATATCCAGCCCAGTGGTCGTCTTATCATCCACGATCACCCCCGCCAGCATGTAGGGATGCACTTTGCACACAAAGACATGCAAGCCCGGTGTATGCAAGGTCACTTCCTGATCATCCTGGTTGGCAGTCGGTTGATCGATCTGTTCGTTCTTGTTTGCCGTGGATGGCCAGATCAGGCTCGTCACGGTATGCCGACTCTCAACACGAGAGGGACCGTTAGTAGCAGTGGGGCCAAATTTAAATTTCGAACTTTTTTGAAGAAACTTAATCTTTGTTCCACGATCGACGACCGCGAGTGAACGCGTTTCCCCGACTTTGGTACCGGTATCGAACCACCATCCCGCCTCGTCCGTCACATCAAAATACGTCGTTTTGCCTTGGGCTTGGGGTGGCGGAGCATCATCGCTTTTCGAACAGCCGCCTAGCCCAGCCACGAGGCATAGAGCGGCGCCTAGAATACCGTACTTCTTCATAAACTCTCCTTATTGTTGTGACGGTGCGGTGACGGAATGTAATGCCTGTTTACTCTTGTCGACGTGAGCCTCACACGCGGGATTGGGAACTTCCGTCGTCGAACCCAATCGGCCTCTAAGTGGTTATGCGAGCCGCTTTATAACCCATGCAATTTCACTTAGTCAACTACCGCTCATGTATGGTCCATCCTCTCACACGACAACCATGAACAATCCGGGCTAACCGGACACGAGCAAATCGCGTACCGAATCTACGACACACTTGTCCTCGGTCGCATTCTGCGGTTTTTCCCAGAATAGCGCCTGTCCCGAAGCTGCCAAAGAAGTATGGAGTGCGGTCTAGCTGAATCGAAAACAATTCGGTGTTGAATCTGATTTGATTCTCGAATGTAACGACTCAGGTGATTCGGTCAGGGGTTTGGGCTGAAGGTAATAAATTATCGCGCAAGGCATGGAGGACAATAGAGGGACAGATCAAAAAGTGCGACAGGCACCGCCGAAGACGGCGGAGCCAGTCCCCTACACCGCTAGCCCCATACCCCTTTTACCCCATCCCTTAACCCCCTGCACTTCCCACAGGCCCGCCTGGTTCGGTCATGCGCCAGGGGTCGAGCAGTTCGGTGAGCCGCTTTTCTGATAGAACTTTTTGTTCTTTGGCCATCTGGCGCACGGTCTTGCCCGACTTGTAGGCGTCCTTGGCGAGTTTCGCAGCAGCTTCGTATCCGATCTCCGGCGCCAGGGCGGTGCACATGGCCAGACTCTCCTCGATCAAGCTCTTGCAACGTTCGTCGTTGGCTTTGATGCCGTCGATACACTTGACTGCGAAGTTGCTTGAGGCTGTCGAGAGTAGCTCAATGGATTGTAATACGTTATAGGCCATCACCGGCAGCATGACGATGAGTTCAAAGTTGGCCGCCTGCCCTCCCACTGTCACTGTCACATCGTTGCCGATTACCTGCGCGCAGACCATCGTCACCGATTCGGCAATCACCGGGTTAACTTTGCCTGGCATGATGGACGAGCCTGGCTGTGTCTCCGGCAGATTGATCTCCCCTAGCCCACATCGCGGGCCGGAGCCGAGCCAGCGAATGTCGTTGGCGATTTTCATGAGGCTTACGGCGATGGTCTTCAACTCCCCGCTCGCCTCGACCAACGAATCCTGAGTCGATTGCGCTTCAAAGTGATTCTTCGCTTCTTTGAATGTGCAACCGGTCTCTTTCGAAATGATGGCCAGCACCTTGGCGGAGAACTTTGGGTGGCAATTGAGCCCTGTGCCGACCGCGGTGCCGCCGAGTGCAACTTCGCTGAGCGCGTCTTGTGAGTGCCTGACCCGTTGAATGCCGAGTTCAATCTGGCGCGCATACCCGCCGAACTCCTGCCCCAATCGAACAGGCGTCGCATCCTGTAAATGCGTGCGACCGATCTTGACGATCTTGTCGAACTCTTTGGCTTTACGAGCGAGCGCTTTCTGTAAGCCAGTGAGCGCGGGAATGAGCTGTTGTTGCATCATCTCCCCGGCGGCAATATGAATCGCCGTGGGAATCACATCGTTGCTGGATTGGCCCAGATTGACGTGGTCGTTTGGATGCACCAGCTTGCTGCCCCGTGCTCCGCCTAACAGCTCG
>JANNJZ010000392.1:0-2033 GCA_031396065.1 Pyrinomonadaceae bacterium
GGAGGATATCGCAACCTCAACGAGGGGTGGCCACGGAGTGCCACCTCTACAAACTAGTTTTCAAACAGCCTCGGTAGCGGGTGGTCCGTCTGGTAATCGCGCATCCTGCCACGGTCTTAGTTGTGGAGCGAAACCCACCGGCTGCCAGTTGCTGGCTCGGGAAAGCCCCAGGTTTTCGGTTTCCGTGAAAGTCACTCTTTGTTTGGCTGATAGATTTCGATTTCAACAATGGCAAGTGCTTTTTCTCCGGTTTTCCTGCCGGCGGCGGACTGTGGGTCAGGATTACCGGGGATCTCGATGATGTTGCCAAATGCATCTCGGTTGTTGACCCCACCAGTGAGTTCGATCTTCAGACTTTTTCCGCGCACCGGTTTGAACGGGATAGTTATGTAGCCGAGGCTGCGTGCAGTTTGGCCCTCGAAAACTACCGTGTTGTCTACGGAAATCCGGATCGGGTAAGACTGAGTTCGCCACGACACAGGCTTGATTACTACTTCACTAACGTCAACCGGGCGTTCAAATTCATATTTGATCCAGGCCGACTGCATGTCGGCCTCGCTCGACCAATCAGTAGTTTCATCGTCATCAAAACTCTTCCCAAGGTCCTTGATGTTAGAGCCGGCCGAGACGCTGACGATTCGTAGCGGATTGCGGGTGAGGGGAAGGGGAGATGGCGGCGGTGTTGGCCCACGTTTGAGGTTCGCCGGTAAGCCTGCATCAGCCATTTCAAGCGATAGTCCATCAGCAACAACGACGCGGTGGGAGACGATTGTAGTGCTCGCCGGCTTAAGCCCGACAGCCGTTGCTCTCACGGTGATCTTGCCAGCATCGCGCATTGAACGAATGATCACCCGATTTACACCACCCTCAACCGGCAGGGTTTTGGACAGAATGTAATTGTCTGGTCCCTGCGCAATTCCTCCCCGCCACTCAGCTGGACCAGAAACAGAGAAACTAATCGTGTTTAATGCGGTCGGGCACCGGTTTCCGGCGGCGTCGATGACTTCGACGTCGACCAGCGCCAGGTCAGCACCATCGGCCCGCAGCCCGTTTGGACTGGTTCGAGGTGTGAGGCGAAGACCGGCTGGCTTACCTGCAGTCGTCTTTTGATCGTTGCTGATTATTCTTTCCTTAGCATCCCGGCCCACCGCGCGAATTACGCCCGGCTTCCATTCAACGTCTTTAAAGGTGAAAAGGAAGCGATGACTTTGCTCGCCCAAACCTTTGGATTGGCCGTTGATGATAAGTTCTACATTCTCCGCGCTCGACACAACGTAGACGTTCTTCTTCGTGCCTGCCTCATAGTTCCAATGACCAATGATATGTGTACGCGGTCGCTCGACATCCCCCCAACCGTCCCACATCACCTGATGGGCGAAGAATCCGTCCTTGGGAATACGAAGGGCATCAACCTCACCACTGCGTCGATAGTTCTCGGTGCCACGGAAATGGGTGTTGGTGTCTGAGAAGATGATGTTTACTCCGCCCGAACTAACGCGGCTTCCGGTGCCTGGGCGCTCGCGCCAATAGTCGTACCAGCGAATGACATTCTCGATGGCATGCGAGTCCTGATTGCGGTTGTAGGCGCTGGCATCCTGGTTTCGGTAAAGCGGCCCGGCGCCGTCTTTGTGGTAGGGAGGTGAAAACTCATCCCAATATTTTCGCAGGCCCTCGTCGCGCGAATACTCCGTCGCCCACAACGGTTTGCCTGCACTCTTATTGATATAGAGCATCTCGCCGCCATATTCCGCCACCTTGCTATCGAGCATCTCGCGCGATCCGGCAGCGCGCCCGCCGTGCGGATCGAATTGGTCACGGAGCGCTTTCATCTGCCGCATGTGCTCTTCACTCACGCCTTTATTGCCGGATTCGTAGAAGACAATGCTCGGGTTATTGCGGTTGTAAATGATTGCGTCCCGCATTAATTCGACCCGCTGTTCCCATCGTCTTCCGTCAACATCTTTTTCCGAGTCGCCGGCGGGCATCGCCTGAATTAGTCCCACCCGATCGCAAGACTCCACATCCTGCTTCCA
>JANNJZ010000438.1:0-6823 GCA_031396065.1 Pyrinomonadaceae bacterium
GGTAGAACTGTGCGCTCCGGACTTTGCAGTCCTGACGGGCAATGGCACGGTGCTACGCGACGCGCTGGAGGCAGGGGCGTGCGGTGGGATCCTCGCGGTGGGTTGTGTTGTGCCAGGCATTTGTTTGGAAGTCCTCCGCGCATTCAATGCTGGAGAACACGAACGTGCCGTTGCTTTGCAAACCAAACTTACTCCGCTGGCCGCGGCAGTCACTACCCGCTTCGGCATTGGTGGACTCAAGGCCGCGCTGGAGATGACGGGTTTCGTCGGCGGCGCCGTTCGGGCGCCCTTGCGTGCGCCGGACGATGAGGCCCGCGCAGAGATTCGAATGCTTCTGGATGCGGCTGAGAGAGCCCTGAATGAGGTTTTAGTCTGATCATTCATAAGAAAGTTGGTCACTACCAAAGCGCGTAGTGGCATGCCCCCGCTTGAATGTCCGAAACACTTTAGTTTGTCGTTCTCGGGGCTAGCGCCACTGTTAAGAGGATATGCACTTACAGTTTGTCGATCGTTGAGCAAGCGCGACTGTCGACAAACTAAAGGAAACTCTGATCAAGTGTCTTCGACGCGTAGCGTCGGTATGAATTTAGCCCGGCCGTTCAAGGCCGGGGGAATCAACGAAGCGTTCGCGTCGCGTAGCGACGATTGAAGAGAGGTTCAGGCGTCGCTGCGCGACACGGATACTTCATTCTTTCCCGGCCTTGAAAGGCCGGGCTAAAGTCATACCAACGCTACGCGTCGAAGACAGTTGATCAGTGCTTCCCAAAGTGTGTGGGAGGTGTTCGGGCATACAGGAATGTCTGTCCTACAAACAAAAAAAGCGGGCCGAAGAATTGCTCTCCAGCCCGCTGTGGGAAGGCCCCCACGATTCGAACTTAGGAAACCTTTTCTCACACTCTCTACCAATTGGCGTGAGTCTCAATCTCGAAGTACGAAAGCAGCGCATAATTTTATGCGAAAATCGTTCCATCGAACTCATTGCAGAGCGTTTTCCAAAGTTTGGAGTAAAACAAGTTGTTTCGAGAACTCTGAACCAATCCCTTCTTGCGCTAACGTCCAAAAGTTTGTGGGTGAATTCAAAAATTTGGAGACAATGGGTGGACAAGCACCTGATCGAATCGCACGGAATTGCGGGCGCTGATCACCTCGTGCAGGTTATGCTCCGTCAGTAAAGATTGAAGTTGTACTCCAGCTGCATGTAGACATTTACCGGGCGACCCTCTCTTGTAGCCGGGCGAAATCGGATCTGCCGGGCCGCCGCGATGGCCTTCTCCGTCAAGCCAAAAGGCAGCGCGCTAATCGCGCGAATGTTTGTAACCTCACCAGTGCGCGAAAACACCACACGCAACACGACACTGCCCGTGATCTGATTCCGGCGCGCGTCTTCTGTGTATTGTGGTTCTGGTTTAGCCAGAACTCGAGCGCGCTCGGTGACCTGCGGCGCAGGATAGACCCGATCGGCGTCTTCCGGATTGTTTCCCTGACGGCCACCTGGACCTCCGCCACCCGGTAGTCCCTTGGGACCTCCACCAATGCCGCCATCCTGACCTGGTCCAAATCCTGGACCACTGCCTTCGCCAACGCCCTGCCCCTTCGCTGTACCCATCCCGCCATCGTCGCCTGGCCCGTTCGAAGGCGTTGTCGATTTCGATCGCGGGTCGCCATACACTGGCATCGGCAGCTGCTGCCATAGCGCGGCATCGATATCGATTCCCGCAACCGGCAACGCTTGTTCTTGAACCGGTGGAGACTTCGGAATAGGCGCCGGTATCGGCGAAGGGGGCGGCACGCTGCCCCGCTGCGCCGGCAAAGGATCATTTAAGCCACCACTGCCACCGCCAGTCGATCGCCTTGACTCGCGCGCTGACCCCTCTCCTTCTCCCTTGGCAAAGCCGACTCGTCCGTCCCTTCCCGCACCGATGCCGCTTTTCTCAGAGGCTTTAGTCGGTACCGGAAGAAACACAACCATCTCCGTAAGTTCGGCTCCAATGCTATCTGCGACTCGCGGTTTTTCCCTCGCCACGCTATCGCCCAGGAAAACAAGCAAGACAGCGGATGACATTACCAACAGTGTGATCGTAACCGCAGCCTTCGCGTGGGGCGCCGCCAAGGTACTACGCAAGCGCCGCCTGCCCTCTTCGATAACCCGCCTACCAACTCCGACCGGATCCCTTTGCACGACCGGCCAAACTCGCCTCAATTGACTGTCAAGGAAGCGAAGCTCTCTCACCAGGCGCTCAAACAAACTCGTGTTGTCGATTAGGGTCAGACGAAATTCACCGGCGTATCGTCGTTTCATTTGAAACCTCCATAGTTATAGGTGGAAAGTGGGGAAACGAAATGCCGATGGGAGACTTGCGATCTGGGTGACGTCCTTCAGCTTCAAATCACACAGGGAAACGATCCCTGCTACGCATGGATACTTTTCATCGAATGCTTAATTCTTATTACCGGCTGACTGGGAAAGGTTACGGTAGGCGAGGAAAAAGATTCTGAGATTGTATTGAGATCTAGTAGTGAGACCCCGGATTTGAGATCTGGACTCAGGGTGAACCACTGATTTGAGATCTGCGATCTTAATTTCAGATCTCAGATCCTGGATTGAAAGACACCTAAGTTTGCGCGTTTGACACCATCGAAAGCCGTACGTTAACTTAACAACTTACAATCATCCTCAAGCCGCTCGCTCAGGTTTTGTCCCGTTCGTCTAGTGGCCTAGGACACCGCCCTTTCACGGCGGCGACACGGGTTCGACTCCCGTACGGGACGCCAAGAACCTCAGCATTTATAGAAATTTCGTTAGCGCGGATCCAGTGAAGCGTTTCTTAATGGACTTTTCATCTGGACTTGTCAGGCGTCGCGCGCGCCGATCATGCGACAAAAATGCGGTGATATCGCAATTGTGCCTCGGATGTTACCGCAGTAGTGGGGCGAGGACATGGCTAGGCAGGTCGGCAGACTTCGCGAGCGCTTTTTGGAACGGGAGATGTCGGCGTAAGAGGGTGGGCCATCATCGCGAAGGAGTTCGCTAACCGCAATTCGTCGCCCTCGACCACGATTAGCTATGCGCCTACTCCGATCACGGATTCTTCGGTGATGCAGAGATCCCTTTTCGCATCGAACCAAAGAAGTAAACCGATCTGTTGAAAGCACGGGTGGATTAAGAACCCTTACCGAAAGAAAAGACCTTCTAATCCACCTTAGGCGAATCCGTTTACTCGCGCTCATTTGCAGCTTGACAAGATGTTAGGCTGAGAGACTGCTCCGGAGCCTTGCGATGTCGCGTTGCGGCGGGATGCCAAATACCTTTTTATAATCGCGGCTGGAATATGACGGGTCTTCATAACCGACACGAAAGCTGGCGCTCGAAACGTCCATACCTTCACCGAGCATGAGGCGGCGCTCTGCGAAGCTCGCCGGACTCTGAATGCCGATTTATTAACCGAACTTTAAAGACACCACACTAGAGGGCGGGTTCGATTTATCCGCCGTTCTTTGTTGTCGAGTAAACTTTATTGTTCTTGAAAGAGATGTAGATGTCAGTAAGCTGGGAAAGGTCGAATTTCTGCCAGATAGCCTCTCTGCCGCCCTTAAAGACCACTTTCAGATCCCAATGACTCTGCTTCTGACGATTGAAAGTGATAGGAACCTCCGAGCCGTTCGCAAGCACGTCTTCTCCAAGGATATCTTCTTCCCAATCATCGGCATTAGTTGGCGAGACGTAGACCTCATCAATTTGATAGCCGGTATTATTGTGGAGGGTGAAATCAAGCCTGTCCGGGCTTCCCACAAAGGTGAAATTGTGTGTTCTTTGAGCGGAAGCAGTAGTTAGGAGCATCATTGACAGAGCAAAGATCGCAACCATTACCGGCAGTCTTCGTAAGTTGTTCAAGACCCGAGTGTTCATGATTAAGCCTTTCAGTTCAGTGGGTAGATCTCTTTCGGCATATCTCAACAAAACTTACTAAGGTTTGCTGGGAATTTGCTGGGAAATTGATAATTGAGAATAGTCACCCCGCACTTTGCTTGCTGCAAGTAAGAATGTAACAGAAGGTTAAGCAAGGGGAAGATGCGCTGTTGGGAACGAGACGGATGTACCCTAGTGCCTTCGTTGAAGCGAGGTGACAGTACCTTTACTGTCGGAGTAAGTCAATGACATACCAATTCATGACATACCAATTCATTCGAAGGTTTAGGTACAGCTCACGAAGCGCCTAACGATGACCTTCAGCCGCGACGCGCGGTCAGCATACACCCAGTTCCTCGTACGTTTCCAAACCGCTTCCACTTCCACGGCCAGTGCCCTGCGCCAGTTCCGAGTTCATCGGAAACAAGTGTGTGCCAGTAAGCAGTCGCTAACGAAACAAGAAGCCCGCCGAAATTCGCACCAGATCGCGCCTGTCGCTGCCTGAGTCGCGAATGAACACCGGGTTGTAGTCCATGGTGGCCCGAAAGCTCACTCGCTTGGCGGCGCGAATGTCGAGGCCTCCACCCAGGGCCATAGCTAAGCTGTTGTCGCTCTTCTTCAAAAGCAGATTGAGGGTTGGAACAGACGTAGTAAATGTGGCGCTCGTATGCGCCACGCCGGCAAGGGCGTACCCGAAGGGCGTGAAGCGACTACTGTTGCGGGCCTTGAATTCCGGGCCTCCCAGAAAGTTGTAAAGACGAGTCTTAACCCGAAAGTCTTGCGTGGCCGTGGTGCAGGTGGGACTGCAAAAGGTAAGGGAGCCACGGCCCGACTCATTGCTTAGATGGGCTGAGAAGTCACCCTTGATTCCCGAAATGCTTGTTAAAGTTTCCGGTGACCGACGTTTCCAATCCGGTTGAGGTGACGTAATTTCCTGGGATACTTGCCGTGGGGCCGAAACCGATGCGGCCACTGTTGACTTCGCCGAGCGCGGAATAGCCGGCAAAGACTTCGACCTTGGGATAATCGTCCGACGTCGTACCTTGTGCCAACGCAACTGCGGCTGAGCACATCAGAACAATCACACTCAGGAACGGAATCAGCTTTTGAACTCTTTGAGACATTGCTTGAGACATTCACTTTTCTCCTTAAGAAAAGAACATCTATTAAGTCTGTTTGGGGAACTCGGTTTCGGAGCAGTGTCTTGGTTTGAGCTTCTTCAGACACTCGCTCGTTCGGGAGAGAGATTGTCTTTGTTAGCGGTTGCTTCTAGACTTTCCGCACTCCGCGGACTATACGAGTTGATGCGAGTTTGGTCTTGAGGTAAGGCTGATGGTTTCGTGATGCTTTTATGACCCTTGAGAATTCCTCAACGTTTTTGTTCGATGACGTGCGCGTCGAGCCGGCAACCTTCCGTGCGTTCAAGGCGAGCAACCCAGTTCAGCTTGAGCCAAAGACCCTGCGACTGTTGCTCTTCCTCATTGAGAATCGCGCTCGGCTAATCGAAAGGGAGGAGATCCTCGGCCGTATCTGGGGCGGAACACACGTAACCGATAATGCTCTGGCCGGGGAGATTGCGAAGCTGCGAAAGGCGTTAGGCGACGATCCCAAAACGCCCAAATACATCCAGACGGTACACACGCGGGGTTATCGATTTATTGCTGAGGTCGAAGTTACAAACGCTTCAGAGACTTTATCGCAAGCAGACGGCCAGGATTCTGACTCGCCGGCGGTAAGGCGTACCGACGAACACCAAGCCGGGGTTGCAGAGATTGCAGCGATTGAAACGGTACCTCCCGTTCACGCGCAGCACACGTCGTGGGCCAGACAACTGGCTGTCGCCGGAATGTTAGTCGCCATGGCAATTGCGGTATTGCTCGGTGTGAAGGCTTATAAGGCCCCGGGCTCGCCGGCCACGACGTTGCCGATAACCATCCGTCAAATCACCACTTGGCCGGGACTGGATTCCAACCCGGCGTTTTCACCAGACGGCGAGTCGATTGCCTACAGCTCGGATCACAACGGCAACTTTGAGATCTACCTAAGGTCGCTCGCACCCGACGGGCGAGACATTCAACTGACAACTGACGGTCACCAAAATTTCGATCCGAAATGGTCGCCCGATGGGAAGCGCATTGCCTACTACTCGATGAAGCGAGGTGGCATTTTCATGATGCCGGCGCTTGATGGGGTCGCGAAGCGGCTCAAGCCGATTTAGAATGCCTCTTGCTCGGCAATTGGCTTGAAAATCTCCTCAACTATGTCTTTCCTTGTGGCTTGTACCATCTCCAAATCTTCTTCGCTCATAAGTCCACTAACTATGTCCATGAAGCCAACGGCAATTATGCCGTCCTCCGTTTTACACAGAATCACGTTATCCAATTCATGTACAAAATGAGTCTCTTCGCCGTAGCGAGTATGCAGCGTTACGCTTTTCATTGAATCCTCGCCAACTTACCAACCATAGAACTGGAACTTTGAGAAAAGTTTAGCATCTACGTTCACAAAAACGCTACGAAGCAATTTTGCGGACGCGAATCCCAGTTCCGTGAAAAAGACCGAGGCGGAAGCTTTCACTGGTATTGTTTCTTCCTTCAGCGTAATCTGCGAAATCTGCGGATAGTTTGTTTTCCGGCCAGTGGACTTAACAGCAGGCGTCCTCGTAAACTATCCCCCGCACAATATGGCGGGGTAGCTCAGCCGGTTAGAGCGTGGGATTCATAACCCCAAGGTCGGGAGTTCGAGTCACCCCCCCGCTACCAATAGAGTCAATAACTTACGGCGGCCAGCAGTGGCCGCTGTTCGTCACTGTGGGGAAAACTGTGTCGGTCTGCTTTTTCTCGTTGCGCGAGCGTGTCCATCGCGCGTCGCAAGCCACCATCCGTCGCGTGCGTGTAGCGCGCAGACGTCTGAATA
>JANNJZ010000449.1:0-25382 GCA_031396065.1 Pyrinomonadaceae bacterium
CCTCTTCACGCTACTCTTTGTACTACTCTTCCAAGTTCCAATTAGTCTCCACACTCGCCAATTTTTCCGTACTCTTTATCTTTGATGGATTAAAATTCGCATCCGACCACCGGCTACTATCTGACAGCCCTTCAGGCTGAAGAAGTTTGCGCTACGTTTTCACACAGTCTCGGGTAGCGGGTGGGTAGTGGTTTCGGAGTTGATCACTGAGGAAATTACCATCAACGTTCTGATAATCCCTTGATTGCGAACGGACCCACCCGCTAATCGAGACTGAGCGAAAACTCCTGGTTCTCAGCGCCAAGGGCGCGAAATAACAAGTCTCGACTGAAAATCCTCGGGATTGGAGCCGTAAATACAGGCGTATAGAGTCCAAGCTTTAGCTTGCGTCGTAGCGCAAGCGGCAACCTGAAGGTTGTACTCTATACGCCTGTCATCCCAGATTCCACTAAGTCCACCCTCACTTCGCGCCTTCAGCGCTGGGAATCTTTAGGCCCAGTCTACCTGGGCCGATGGCCCAAGCTGTCACATTTCGCGCCTTTGGCGCTACGAACCCACAGTTTTCACACAAGTCCTCTTGAGAGGCCAGGTTGGCTTTTTGGTTTTCTAAGAATCCACCAATTTGCGCTGTTTTGCGATTTGCAACTCCAGTCTCTGAACTTAAACAACGCGCAGGAAACTGTGAGCTGCGTTCTGTGCGGGACATAGCACTTCTCGAGGAAACTCATATTCAAGCCAGCACACCTCTGATGCGCTCAACACCTGCCTGTAATTTCTCAAGCGAAGTAGCATAAGAAAGTCGCAGATATCCGGGAGCGCCAAATGCGTCGCCCGGAGTAACCGCCACATGGGCCTGTTCGAGCAGGCGGGTAGTGAGCTCTTCCGAAGTCAGGCCGGTTGCCTTGATGTTGGGGAAGGCATAGAAAGCTCCCTGCGGTGTAGCGCACGTCACCCCAGGCAAATCATTCAGTGCGGGAATCAGCCAGTCGCGGCGCTCGCTGTAGGCCTTTAACATTTCCCCCACCGAATCCTGACTTCCAGTCAGTGCTTCGATCGCCGCCTGCTGTGAAATCGAAGTCGGGTTTGAAGTCGAATGACTCTGCACGCAGGTCATCGCCTTGATCCACTCGCGTGGGCCAAGCGCGTAGCCAATCCGCCAACCAGTCATCGCGTAGGTCTTCGAAAGCGAACCGGCAACCAGCACCCGGCGTCGCAACGCTTCGGGAAGTTGCGTCGCCGAAAAAGGCCGGACGGGATCGTAAACAAACTGGCAGTAACACTCGTCTGAGATCACCCACATTCCGCGCCTGACTGCCAGGGCAACGATCTTTTCGAATTCATCCGGCGGTACTACCAGTCCGGAAGGATTCGATGGCGAGTTAATCAGGAGAATCTTCGACCGGGTAGTCAGCGCGCGCTCGACCGCACCGGCAGTTAGTTGGAAACCGTGATCTTCAGTCTCGATCCAGACGGTCCGTCCCCCGGCAAATGTCACCGCTTCCGGAAACGTCACCCAATAGGGCTTCGCGACCAGCACGTCATCGCCCGGTTCGATCAGCGTCGCAATAGCGTTGAAAATTACTTGCTTGGCGCCGGCAGCGGCGATTACTTCGGCGGGCTCATAGCTGGTCCCGAAATCCGCGGCAAAACGTTCGCAGATCGCCTGTTTCAAATCAGGGGTCCCTGCAGCCGCGGTGTATTTTGTGTGACCGGACTCGATCGCTGCGGCCGCCGCGCGGCGAATGTTCTCTGGGGTGGGGAAATCTGGCTCACCCGCGCCGAGGTCAATCACATCGGCGCCGCCGCGACGCAGTTGGTCAGCCAACGCCGATACAGCCATAGTCTTCGACATCGACATTCCGGCAACGCGGGACGCCAATGGGAAGGAGTCTGCGTCTGCCGCAGATGCTTTGCCAACTGCAGTTGTGTTCATAACGTCAACAGTCATTTAGTCCCTACTCCTCTATCCTATTTGGAGGTGCTAGTTATGCCTTGTAAGGCGCTGCCGCGTGACAGGCGTTTAGAGTACAAGCTTTAGCTTGCGTCCTCCGCAACCGCAACCTGAAGGTTGTACTCTATACACCTGTTACCAGCGTTCATGCGGATTTCGCCGCCATCGCCTTCCAGCCCTCACGATCGACCTCAACCAGACGCACCGTCGCCAGCATGCCCTGGCTGCGAAAGCTCCTCGCGATCGCTTTCCCGATTTCATCAAAGTGATCAATGGCCAACGCCACCACGCTCGGCCCGGAACCGCTCAAGGCTATTCCAACCAGTCCAGGCTGGGGCTGCATTGCCAACGCTTCGGTCAAACCCGGAACGAGTGATTGCCGGTAGGGTTGGTGCATTCGATCCTGCATCGCGTCCCACAACAGATCGTAAGCGCCTGCCTCAACTGCCGCACTGAACAAGGCGACTCTTTGCAGGTTATGCACCGCATCGCCACGATCGACTGTGGCCGATAGTGCGCTTCGTGTTTTGGACGTCTGCAAGAGCGCGTCGGGCGAAACAACCACCACTTTTAGATCCAGCGGCCAGGGTCTCTTGACCACCTGCACACTTCCGTTTGGCTTCACGCAGTTGACCACCCAGCCTCCGTGGTAAGCAGCCGCCACGTTGTCGGCATGACCTTCGAGCTCAAAGGCGTAACCAAGGACTTTGTCGGGTTCAAGTTCCCGATCACAAATCAGGGAGCCAAGCGTAATCCCAGCCACGATTGCGGCGGCGCTGCTGCCAAGCCCACGACCTAGCGGCAACTCGTTATTTACTTTGAGCTGCAGCGCGGGAAGATTCCAGCCCTCTCTCTCCGCAGCAAAACTCATGGCCCGGAAGATTAGATTGTCTTCCGTCGCGGACAAGAGGCCACTCGTGCTGCCCTCACCGCTGCTGGTCACGCGACATTTCGCGCCGGTCTCCGGTACCACCTTGGCAGTGACTGTCAGATAGAGTTGCAGAGCGAGACTGAAGGTGTCGAACCCGGCGCCGAGATTGGAAGTTGACGCCGGCACTCGCACCGTAAACGAGCGCTCTGATTCACCACTCGGCTCGGCTTTGTCTTCAATGATGTCGACTGCTCCGCTTTCCAAGGTCATGGGCCTCAGCGATTCCGTAAAATCTATCAGGGGCGACTAAAATTTTGCGCCTTGAATTGCGGCTCTGCCGCCCTCCGTGCGGAAAGGCTATGCCTTTCCGTCAGTCCGAAAAATACTTGAGGCTATGCCTCCGGAGGCGCAGCCTCGAATAAGAAAAACGCCATCGGAAAGGCATAGCCTTTCCGCACGGAAGGCGGCACAGCCGCTAGCAATCTCCTTCGAGTCAGCGCCGACCTCTAGCCTCACCAAAAAGCTCCTGTTCGCGTCTTCTAAGGCCTTCGAGGATTAATGCTCCTGTTCGTGTCTTCTTAGACCCTCCAGGATAGCAGCCCTGGTTGCTTTCACGCGCGCGGGCGGATTGCTGTATGTGCCCGCCAGCCGTCGCTCCTCTTTGGTCTTCTCCGGTGCGCGGTCGTGCGTATATAGCTTGTCCTGATGGTAATTGATCGCGTAGTCAGTGTCCTTCAGAATGTGCCCCGTTAATACAGCCACGACGTCGTCATCCGGTCCAATCACGCCACTAGCAACCAGCCGCTTGATCCCGGCTACAGTGGTCGCAGACGCGGGCTCGCATCCGACTCCGTCTCGTCCGATGATTGCTTTCGCATCTGCAATCTCCTGCTCGCTGACCCTGAGCACACTTCCACCCGACTCAACCACCGAACGCAACGCCTTCTTCCAGGACACGGGCGCTCCTATCTTAATCGCGGTGGCCAGTGTCTGCGGATGTTCGATCGGGGTCAAATCCTCCGACTCGGAGTCAAATAAGTCAGTAAAGGGCGCGGAGCCTGCTGCCTGCACCACACTTAGCCTGGGCAGACGGTCAATTAGCCCCAACTCCATTAGTTCCTTAAAGCCTTTGCCAAATGCGGAACTATTACCGAGATTGCCACCGGGCACTACCACATGATCGGGCACGCGCCACCCACGCTCATGCAACAACTCAGCAGCGACGGTTTTCTGACCCTCTATACGAAACGGATTAATGGAATTTACCAGGTAGATTGATTCATCCTCGGCAAGTTCGCGGATGACCCGCATGGCGTCGTCAAAGTTGCCATCCAACTCCAACACCGCCGCTCCGTAGTCAAGACTCTGGGCCAGCTTGTTGTGACTGATCTGGCCCCGCGGCACCAGAATGGCGCACTGCAGATGTGCCCGCGCCGCATACGCTGCCAGGCTTGCGGCCGTATTGCCGGTGCTGGCGCAAACCACCGTTCGCGCGCCGAGTATGACAGCCTGCGTGACGGCCGCCGTCATACCCGTGTCTTTGAAAGAACCGGTCGGGTTACAACCCTGATGTTTGAGCGTGAGCGTCGTGAGTCCACAGTAAGCCGCCGAAACCGGTGCGTCGTAGAGCGGTGTGTTGCCCTCACCGAGGGTAACGATCGGTGCATCGGCAGCGAACGGTAACAACTCACGATAGCGCCAGACACCGCTACGGTCGGCAGCGTCGAAAGATGCCAGCCGACTGGTCCAGATTGTTCGCAGCTGTTCAGGATCTGGGACGGCTTGAGCCTTCAGGGTGACGTCCAAAAGTCCGCCGCAACTTGGGCAAACATAAAGGCGCTCGTTTACCCCAAATTGCCCGCCGCAAGCAGGGTCTATGCACAGTTGCCGCGCGACGTCCCCGGCTATTAGTTCAAGCTTCTCGGTTTCAATCATAAGGGGGTCCCCGGCGCAGCAGCGACGCTGGGGTGGCGTGCGCTTGCCAACGCGCTTTCACTTTCACTTGACTCAAAGCGAGATGCCCGCTTTTCCAATCCAAATTCACTGTGTAGCGCCTGAACCACCTCGCGCATTTGTCCCAGGTCAATCACCAAAGAGACGTTGTATTCCGACGAGCCTTGCGCAATCGCAACGATGTTGATACCGCGGCGGCCGAGGGCACTGAAAGTTCGCCCCGCAATCCCGGGCATGCCTCGCATTCTCTCGCCAACCACGGCGACGATCGCGATATCCGCATTGACCGTGATGTGCTCCACCTCTTTGTGGGCCAGGTCGGCAGCGAATGCGGCGCGGAGTTCGGCCACCGTACCCGCGGCGTCTGCCGAGTCGATGATGAAACAAATATCGTTTCCGGATGACGACTGCGAAATCAGCAGAACGTTGGCTTGAGCGCTGGCGGCCGCCGTGAAAGTTTTTGCGGCTACGCCCGGTAAGCCGACTATCCCTCGTCCGCCGACCGTAATCAGCGTAACGTTGCTCATCGCCGTTATGGCTTTAACGCCCCGCCTGGTGGGGTGACCTGTCGCCGTAATCTGGGTGCCACTTCGTTCGGGCAAAAAGCTATTGCGAATCCAGACTGGGATGCCGGCTTCGGAAACCGGTCGCAGTGTTTTTGGGTGCAGAACTTTCGCACCGAAGTAAGCCAGCTCCGCCGCTTCGTTGTAGGAGATTTCCCCGAGGGTCCGCGCCTCAGGCACCAACCGGGGGTCGGCAGTCAACACGCCGTCAACGTCGGTCCAGATAATGATCTCTTTTGCGTCGAGGGCCGCTCCGAGGATGGTGGCTGAATAGTCGGATCCGCCACGGCCCAACGTCGTTAACTTTCCATCTACTGTCGCGCCGATGAAACCCGTCACCACCGGCACTGATCCTTCACTTAACAAGGGCGTTAACCTCGCCGAAGCACGTTGGCGGGTTTCGGCCATCAATGGTTCGGCCCGTCCGGAATGATTGTCGGTGACGATTAGCTCGGTTGCCTCAACCGCAACTGCCTTGACTCCTAATTCACGAAGAGCACTCGCGAGTAACCGCGCCGAGAGTCGTTCGCCAGCGCTCGAAATAGCGTCGAGTGTGCGCGGAGTGAGTTCCCGCAAAAGTGCAGTACCTCGGCAAAGCCCGCTTACCTCATCGACAATCTGCTTAAGTTCAACCGCCAACTGCGCCCGCTTTTCCGGCGGGCCAATCAGAATCTCGATAGCGCCTTCATGCTGCCGTCGCAGCATCTCAGCAAGATTTTCGGCGGCGTCCATGTCGCCGGCTGCAGAGGCATGGGCCGCCTCGATGAGCCGATTGGTCACGCCACTCATTGCCGAGACGACCGCTACCACGGAACCTTGCCCAGCCGCCCGCGCGACGATCTCGGCGGCGCGACGGATACACTCAGCATTACCGACGGAGGTGCCGCCGAATTTCATAACCTGTAAATTGCCATTCATCAGCTAATCGCTTCTTTCAGTAACTCACTTGGGGCTTCATCCGTCGATTCCATTCCATTCGATGTCGAGTCCTTGTCTTCCTGGGCAAAAATAGGCGCCACTCCATCGCGGGCCAGTTTGTACTCCACCGAATCGACCAAGGCGCGCCAACTCGCTTCGACAATATTCGCGGACACGCCAACCGTTCCCCACTGGGCGTGTTTGTCGCCGGAACAAATCAACACGCGTACGAGACTCGCCGAACCCGACAGACTACTGGTGATTACCCGCACCTTGTAGTCAACCAGGTGCATCTCCGCGAGCGAGGGGTAAAACGTTTGCAAGGCAGCGCGCAAAGCGTTATCCAGCGCGTTTACCGGTCCATTACCGCTGGCCGCTGTATGTTCGACCCGGTCCCCCACCTTGACCTTGACCGTGGCTTCGCTCATCGGCATTAGAGCTCCACGATGTTCGTCAATTACCCGGAAACCAAGCAGTTCGAAATATGGCTGATGCGAGCCGCGCAGTTTGGAGACCAGCAGCTCAAAGCTCGCCTCCGCCGCTTCAAACTCGTAGCCGTTGTGCTCCAACCGCTTCAATTCATCGAGGACGCGTTGTTCGTCACTCAACTCAAGCCCCAGTTCTCGCGCCTTGGCCAGCAGGTTAGCCCGCCCGGCAAGATCTGAAACAAGTATGCGACGCCGGTTGCCCACTGTTTCAGGGGCAATGTGTTCGTAAGTTGCCGGATTGCGTTCGACGGCTGAGACGTGCACACCACCCTTGTGAGCGAACGCGCTATCGCCGACGAAAGCCGCGCGCGAATCGAGCGACAGGTTTGCAATCTCGCTGACGAACCGCGACGTTTCTCGCAATTTCTTTAGTCGCTCTGGACCCAGCACCGTCCGACCGAGTTTCAATTCCAGGTTGGGAATTACAGCACAGAGGTTTGCGTTACCGCAGCGCTCGCCGTATCCATTGATAGTGCCTTGCACGTGGACAGCGCCGGCGGAGACAGCGGCTAGTGTGTTCGCCACCGCCAATTCGCCATCGTTGTGGCAGTGGATGCCGAGCGGCACGTCTATTTGCTCGATCACTTCGCGGGTTACGCGCGCTACCGTGTCAGGCAAACTACCGCCGTTGGTGTCGCACAAAACAATCCGGTGTGGGCCACCGGCGGCAGCAGCACGCAAGGTAGCAAGCGCGTACTCGGGATCGGTTTTGTAACCGTCGAAGAAGTGTTCCGCGTCATAAATCAAACACGCTACTCGGGCCGATAAATAACGCACGGTGTCTTCTATGATCTCCAGGTTCTCATCGGGACTAAGACGGAGCGCGTCTTTCACATGCAGTAACCACGATTTGCCGAAGATCGTTACCACCGGAGTTTCAGCTTTGAGAAGTGACTGAATACTGGGATCGTCATCGCAGGTCAGCGTATGCCGGCGAGTTGAGCCAAATGCGGCCAGTCGAGCATGCGACAATTTCAACCCACGAGCGCGTTCGAAGAAAGCCAGGTCACGAGGATTCGACCCGGGCCATCCACCCTCGATGAAGTCAACGCCGAACGCATCGAGTTGCTCGGCGACCCGATACTTGTCTTCAACAGAAAAGTTGACGCCCTCGCCCTGCGACCCGTCGCGGAGGGTGGTGTCATAGATTTCGATTCGAGAGGTCATAAGAGCCTTAATCAGTCCTATAGGACATATTGGTCCTATATTTCTCCATCCGTCACCGCTCCCAAGCTGCTGCTCGAAACCAGACTGGCGTATTTCGCCAGCACGCCACGCGTATAGCGCGCCGCACGCGGGCGCCATAACGCCCGGCGTCGTTCGAGCTCTTCGGCGGAGATGTTGAGCTGCAGTAGACGCGCTTCGGCATCGATCGTGATCGAGTCGCCTTCTTCCACCAGCGCGATTGCCCCACCTACTGCCGCCTCCGGCGCAACGTGTCCGACCACCAATCCATAAGTGCCGCCGGAGAATCGCCCATCAGTGATCAGTGCGACCGAATCGCCCAAGCCTGCGCCGATAATGGCGGAAGTCGGGGCGAGCATCTCGCGCATTCCGGGACCGCCACGCGGACCTTCGTAGCGAATTACCACCACCGCACCCGGCTTAATTTCTCCCGATAGGATTGCTTTCAGACATCCCTCCTCGGAATCAAACACTCTGGCAGTGCCGGTAAACCTTGGGTCTTTGACTCCCGTGATCTTCGCCACCGCACCTTCAGTTGCGAGGTTTCCTTTGAGTATTGCCAGGTGACCCTGAGCATAAAGCGGTTGCGACCAGGATCGAATCACGTCCTGATCTGTGCGGGGTTCCGTCGGAACATCCTGCAATACTTCAGCGATTGTCTGGCCCGTGATCGTGAGTGAATCGCCATGCAGCAGCTCGTGGGCTAACAACATCTTCATCACCTGGGGAATGCCTCCTGCCTTGTGCAGGTCGGTGGCAACGTAGCGGCCCGAAGGCTTTAGGTCGCAGAGCACCGGCACGCGCTGCCTAATCTCCTCGAAGTCGTCGATCGTCAAGGGCACTCCCGCCGCATGCGCAATTGCCAGCAGGTGCAACACCGCGTTTGTGGAACCCCCAACAGCCATCACCACGGCAATCGCGTTTTCAAAAGCGTTTCTGGTGAGAAGGTCGCGCGGCAGGATTTGCTTCTCAATCGCCGCCGCCAAAACCGCGCCCGACTCGGCGGCGCTTTCTGCCTTTTCCTGGTCCTCGGCCGCCATCGTGGACGAGTAAGGCAGGCTCAGGCCCATCGCTTCAATCGCCGATGACATTGTGTTGGCGGTAAACATTCCGCCACAGGAACCCGCGCCAGGACAGGCGTGTCTCTCAACTTCAAGTAGTTCGGCCACGCCGATGCGTTGGGCTGAGTATTGTCCGACAGCTTCAAACGCGCTGACTACGGTCAGATCTCTACCATCGTAGTGGCCCGGCTTGATGGTGCCGCCGTAAACAAAGATTGAGGGTATGTTCATCCGGGCAATCGCGATCATTGCTCCCGGCATGTTTTTGTCGCACCCGCCCACGGCCAGCAGACCGTCAACGCTTTGCGCCTGGCATACCGTCTCAATGGAATCAGCAATCACCTCACGCGAGACGAGGCTATATTTCATTCCCTCCGTGCCCATCGAGATGCCATCGCTCACGGTGATCGTGCCAAAGACCTGTGGCATGGTTCCCGCGTCGCTCAGCGAGCTAATGGCGCGGTTAGCCAGATCGTTCAATCCCATGTTGCAAGGCGTAATAGTGCTGTAACCATTCGCCACCCCGACAATGGGTTTAGCAAAGTCTGCATCGCCGAAACCCACTGCGCGCAACATTGCGCGATTAGGAGAACGCTCGGCGCCGCCGGTAATTAGGCTGCTTCGATGGTTGTTCAATTTGATCGCGATCTCTCTTCCTCGAAATATAGTATCGAGATGTCCTATTGGGCCTATTTCCGGCTTTCTTATTCTTTGGCCTTCTTTCCCAGGGCTGTCGCTCTCTGAAACGCTGCAAATACTGCTTTCGAGAGCACGGTTCTCAGGCCGCCCTTCTCCATTTGATAGATCGCCTCAGCCGATGTACCGCCGGGCGACGTAACCATATTGCGCAGCTCTGCGGGATGTTTGCGCGATTCCCGCGCGAAGAGCACGCTGCCGAGCATCGTTTGCAACACCAACTCTTCCGCAACGTGCCGCGAAAACCCCATGTGCACGCCCGCATCGATTAGCGCTTCCATCACCAGGAACGTGTAGGTGGGGCCGGTCGCCGAAAGCGCCGTCGCCATATCAATCATCCGCTCTTCTTCAACGTGCAGCTCGCGTCCCAGCGCGCCGAAGATCGCATGAATCTGCTGTTGCTGCGCTTCAGTGACCTCACTTGTTGCTGTCCAAACAGTCATCCCTTCACCGATCTGCGCCGGCGTGTTTGGCATGGCCCGGACTATCGCTCTATGTTGCAAAGCATCAGCAATCGTTTCGATTCGCGCTCCAGCAACAATAGAGATCACCAATTGGTCCGCCTGGACCACTTCCTTCAGCTCACTGAGTATCACCCCCAGCCGCTGCGGCTTAACTGTAAGCAAGACAATCGAAGAACCCGGTTCGTTTTCGGTAACACTAGGTGGCGCATAACCCGAACCGCCGCGGCGATGATAGCCGGCTGCTTCCCGATTACTTTCGACCACGCGAATTCCATATTTGCCCTGAAGCTCTTCGCGGTGTCCCTCCCCTGGATGGCTTCCTACAATCTGCTCAGGCTTAACCAGGTTCTTGCCGAGCAACCCCGCCATCATCGCTTCAGCCATCACACCACAGCCGATGAACGATAATTTCGCTCCAACTAAGGCATCAGAACCCATCATTTTCCATTTCTCATTTGACATTTCTCAGTTGCCATCGGCGCCTGGCAGCGCCATCACTTCACTCGCCGATGCTTAAACGTTCGCTCTCCCGCTGCATAACTGGCGACAGTTTGCCCGTCGCCAATCAACTTGTATTTGTAAGACGTAAGTCCATCAAGTCCCACCGGCCCACGCGCATGTAGCTTGCTCGTGCTGATGCCCAGTTCCGCACCGAAGCCATAACGGAAGCCATCGGCAAAGCGCGTCGAAACATTGTGATAGACGCCTGCCGCATCAACCCGCTCCATAAACTGTGCGGCCGTCTGCTCGTCCTCAGTTACGATTGACTCGGTATGACCGGAGCCATAGCGATCGATGTGCTCGATCGCTGCCTCGGTGCTGGGCAAAACTCTGATCGCTATTATTAAGTCGGAGTATTCCGTCGCCCAGTCTTCGTCAGCCGCCGGAATGACCTCGCTCGCTGGTCCAAACTCTATTGTCCGCGGACAACCACGCACCTCCACTCCCGCGACTTGAAAACGCCTGATCATTTCCGGCAAGAACACCCCAGCTATCTCTTCGTGGACCAGCAGGGTTTCCAGCGCGTTGCAGGCGGCGGGATATTGCACCTTCGAATCAAACGCGATACTGAACGCCTTCTCCAGGTCGGCCAGACTATCGACATAGACGTGACAAATCCCCTCCCCGTGACCCAGTACCGGGATGCGGCTGCGCTCGGCCACGTGGCGCACAAACTCTTTCGACCCGCGCGGAATAATCAAGTCGATCTCATCCTCAAGGGACAGCATTTCCTCGACATCCGCCCGGGTGTAAAGCAGGCTGACTGCGTCGGACGGGATATCAGGAAATCCGGCAAGGACCTCGTTCCAGATTTGGACCAGCGCGCGATTGCTGTGTTGAGCTTCCGATCCGCCCTTGAGAATCACTGCGTTCCCGGATTTCAAGGCCAGTGCTGCAATCTGTGGAACGATCTCAGGACGGGCTTCGAAGATAATACCGACAACGCCAATCGGGCATGACTCTTTGTACAGCGTCAGCCCGTCATCCAACTCGGTGATCGCCAACGTTTGATGCAGCGGATCAGGCAGCGCCGCCACCTCGCGCACACCGTTGGCCATCTGCGTTATGGAACGTTCGCTAAGTCGTAACCGATCAAACAACGCCTGGGACATCTTTCCCAAAGACACGGCGCGGATGGCGTCGTCACAATCGAGCCGGTTCGCCGCCAGCAACTTTAGCTTGTGCTCCTCGATAGCATCGGCCGCAGCCAATAAAGCCTCAACCCGACGTTCGCCGGGAACGCTAGCCAGTAACCGCGCGGCCGCCTTCGCGCGACGCGCCACCGCGCCCACGTCTGATTTCTCTACCGGCCTTTCAACCGGTGAATCCTGAAGTAGCACTTCGTTCATCGCTGCTCCGAAAGCACTAAATTGTCACGTGTTACCAGCACTCGTCCGCGTTCGCCCAGTTGATGCGTGGCAGTTCCCTCGATCAATCGGGCGGCCTCTTCGCTGGCAATATTGATGATCCCGCGGGCAAACTCGCGCCCATCGCGATCAGCTATGCTCACCACATCCTGCGGCGCAAACTGTTGCTCCACTCGCACCACGCCCGACGACAGCAAGCTCGCCTTGCCCCCCATGATGGCCTCGCGCGCTCCCTCGTTAACGATCACGCGGCCACGCACGCCTGCGGCATAAATGATCCAACGGCGCTTGCCGGCCATTCTCGAGGTGGACATAAAGGTCGTGCCAATGTGATCGCCCGCGAAGATGCGATCCAGGATCTCCGGTGTTGTGCCATTCGCAATTACCGCCACGCCCCCCGCTTGCATCGCAATCCCCGCCGCTTCCAGCTTTGTCACCATTCCGCCGCGTCCGCCGGCTGATGGCCCTTTGGCCAGTGCTCTTAGTTCGTCGGTAATTTCCTCGACCAGCGGAATCGCTTCTGAGACTCCTGGTTCATCAGCGGCACTCTTTGATTCGCTGGTTGACACTGTTGAGCCAACCCGCAAACTAACAGTTTGCTTTACACTTTTCGTCTTCGGGTTATACAGGAGCAGTCCATCCACATTGGTCAACAGTACCAACGCGTCCGCTTCCAACTTACTCATTACCAGCGCGGCCAGACGATCATTGTCACCAAAGACGCGCTGACCCGCGGCCGACAAACCCTGGTCGTATTCAAGTTCAGAGATCGAAACCGTATCGTTCTCATTAATGATGGGCACCACTCCGAGTTTGAGGAGTTTTTCCATCGTACGGCGCAGGTTCGTGTAACGTCCGAAGTCCGTGAAGTCGTCTTCGGTTAACAACACCTGTGCGATCTTGACGTTATCACCACGAAACAACTGTTCGTAGGCGTGCATCAACAAGCTCTGGCCAACCGCGGCGCAAGCCTGGCGCACCACCACATCCTTTAACCTTGACTGGTGCAGACCCAGGCGTCCGGCGCCTAATCCCACCGCTCCGGAAGAAACGAGCACAACCTGGCGACCCGCCTTTTTCAACGACACTATCGACCGCACCAGCGGCCCTATACGCTCGGCGGAAATCTCACCGCCCTCACCTGTTACCGTGTTCGTGCCGAGTTTGACAACCACACGCTGGGCTGCGCGCAGCCGTCTCTGTCTTTCGATTTCAAGTTCCGGTTGGGTCATGGTCACCAATAGGACATATAGGTCGTATTGGTCCTATAGCCCTGCCTTCTAGGATACCGCCTCGAGCAACTCATGGCTAACGGCGTCAGCTTTTGAGGCAATTGGATGGAGCCAATCCTTGTATCGTTGGTCACGTCCCGAAGTGGCGTCGAAAAATACGCGTTGAATCTCGTCCGTCACCAATCCAGGGGTGTGCTTGCCTATATTCGTTCCGTCAACCTCGCGAATTGGCGTCACTTCAGCTGCGGTCCCGGTAAAGAACGCTTCGTCGGCGGAGAGCAAATCTTCGAGTTCAAGTGCCCTGACCTCCACGCCGTAGCCAAGGTCACTCGCTATTTTCATAACCGCTTCACGGGTGATACCGAGCAGAATAGAATGGCGCTCGTCGTTGGTAAGCAACTGCCCCTCGCGAACGATGAAAAGGTTTTCACCCGAGCCTTCCGCCAAGTGGCCGTCGGCATCGAGCAGCAACGCCTCAGCAAAACCACGATCAACGGCATCGCGGACTGCCAACATTGAATTTAGATACTGCCCGCACGCTTTTGCCGTGGTTGGCATCATGCTCGATTGGAATTTGCGCCACGGAGAGACAGTCACGCGCACGCCGTCCTTTAGACCTTCAGCGCCAAGATAAGGCGCCCACGGCCAGGCAAGAATCACTACCTGGACGGGATTGTTTCCGGGATGAACGCCGAGGCTGCCGCTCCCCAGATAACAGATGGGCCGCACGTAGCAACTACGGAAATTGTTTAGCTGAACGATTTCGTTAACGCCCTCGGTAAGCTCTTCGCGAGTGTACGGGATCTTAATCCCGTGGATCTGTGCGGATGCGTATAGGCGTTCAAGATGAGCGTCAAGACGAAAGATAGCGGGCCCATCGATCGTCTCGTAGCAGCGCATGCCTTCGAAAACACCACTGCCGTAATGCAGAGCGTGCGACGACACGTGCGTGGTGGCGTTCTGCCAGGGAATCACCCGGCCATCCATCCACACCCATTTTGATTGGTCAAAGCTCATGCCGTTACCTCCAGTTCGATCTAAACCCGCGGACGGGTGGCAGCGTAAAGCCTGGGGTGGAGCGAAGCGGACCCCCAGGAATGATGACTAGTCAGGAAATTGAGCCCACGAATGTGGGCGGCAGCGGATCGGTATTTGGGTACTCACGGCGCGGTCTCTCCGTGTGCTCTCGCTCTGTCGCCCGTTCCACGGGCTGGAGATTGATGTACGTCCTATTCCTGGGGTTCCGCTTCGCTCCACCCCAGGCTTTACGCTGCCAGCCGCTCCGCGGGTTATAGGCACAAACCCCGGGCACCTCGTCGAGGTGGTTCTTAACGGCTTGCGGAATAACGCCACCCGCTTACGCAGGCGGTTCTGACAAGTCTGTGCTTCTCACACCGCCCAGAGCGACTGGTCGGGATCGTAATGGAGCGGATGGTCCGCACCATTGATCCAATCGGCCCGGGCCGGTGCGCAAATGTCGAGTGCTATTGTGTCTTCGAGCGCTTCTGAAGAATGCTCGATGCCCGGAGCGATTCGGAGCAATTGATTCGGCACCAGCGTTACGTCGCCGGTGGGCAGGTGGAAGCGCCAACTGCCTTTCAACACGAGGATCATCTCTTCGTTTTCGTGACTGTGCGAATGCGTGACCGCGCCTTCCTTGACTTCGACTCGGGCCACAGTGATGCTCTCTCCGATCGCCACTTTCCTTTGATAAAGGTCTGTGATCTCTTCCGCTTTCATTCGATCCCAATCGTATAAACCCATCGTTCACCTTCCTTAGTTTTGCTTCGCCTGCGGTCCCAGCTCTTGCGTTCCTTCGCTAGTTCTTCGCCTTATCCACCAGCCGCCCGGCCGCCAGCCACGGCATCATTCCACGCAACTGGGCGCCGACGCGCTCGATTTGGTGCTCTTTCGTTTGCTCGGTCAGTGCGTTGAATCGCTTGCGGCCATTGCGACTCTCTTTCATCCACTCATGGGCGAACGCGCCAGATTGAACCTCCGCCAGGATTCCTTTCATCCGGCGCTTGGTTTCATCGTTGACCACTAATGGCCCACGCGTCATATCGCCATACTGCGCTGTGTTGGAAATCGAATACCGCATTTCCGAAATGCCGCCCTCGTAAATCAAGTCGACGATCAACTTCATTTCATGCAGGCACTCAAAGTAAGCCATCTCCGGCGCATAGCCGGCTTCGACCAGCGTTTCGAAACCTGCTTTGATCAGTGACGTCAGCCCGCCGCAGAGTACGGCCTGTTCGCCAAACAGATCCGTTTCGGTCTCTTCACGGAAATTCGTTTCGATGATGCCGGCCCGACCGCCGCCAATGGCCGAGGCGTAGGCCATCCCGACTTGTCTTGTCTCGCCGCTTGGATCCTGATGGACCGCGAGCAGACAGGGCACACCAGCGCCTTTCTCATACTCGCGGCGCACTAAATGACCCGGCCCTTTAGGGGCCACCATAAAGACACTGACGTCCTGCGGGGGTTTGATAAAGCCGTAATGAATCGAGAAGCCGTGGGAAAAAGCGAGGTACTTCCCTGGTGTCATCGATTCGGCAATATCATGGGCGTAAACGTCGGCGGCAAGTTCATCCGGCACCAGCATCATCACGATGTCGGCTTCGGCAGCTGCCTCCGCCACGGGGCGGACGCGCAGGCCTGACTGTTCTGCCTTTGCCCGAGAAGGGCTGTCAGATCGCAGCCCAACCGTGACGTTGCAACCTGATTCGCGCAGATTGTTTGACTGAGCAAACCCCTGGCTGCCGTAACCGATTACGGCGATCTGTTTGTCAGCGAGACGGCTGGGGTCGGCGTCTCTGTCGTAGGAAACTTTCATGATTTGAATCCTCTCCTGTCAGAACCACCTGCGTTAGCGGGTGGCTCCGCCTTATTAGATTAGGTCAACTTCGTTTGAGCATAAGACCCACCCGCTAACGCAGGTGGTTCTGACAAGGCCTGAGCTAGTTCTGCCTCTTCGGTCGCCGGCGTTGAGCCATTGATTGTCGAAAGACGCCCAATCGCAATGCAGCCGGTGCGCGTGATGTCGCGGATCCCCATGGGGCGCAGCAACTCGATAAACGCCTCGACCTTTTCCTTATTTCCAGACGCTTCGATAATCATTCCCGTCTCGGAAATGTCGACCACCTTGGCTCGAAAGACTCCTACCAGGCTCAGCACTTCCTGGCGGATCACGCCGGCCGTTGCCTCAACATCAATCAGCGCCATCTCGCGTTCGATGTGGGGTTGCAAGGTGACGTCCAATACTTCTCGGACGCGCGCCAGCCGGGAACATTGCTTTACGATCTGCTCGATGGTCCGATCATCGCCACGCGTGACGATGGTCACCCGCGACCATTCCGGAGCGTTGGTCTGTCCCACCGACAGCGTCTCGATATTGAATCCGCGGGCGCTAAACAAACCAACGATGCGCGAAAGCTCGCCGGGCTGATCAGCAACTACAATTGACAATGTGTGCCTCATAAGAATTTCGGATTTCGGATTGCGAAATTCGGATTTGAAAACCAGCCTTGATTTCGGCTTTCAGATCTTCTTTTTCTGCTCCGATTCTTCGCCCCCTCTCTGATTTCTCTTCGCTTTCACCTACGCGGTCACCAGCATTGCTCCCCGGCAAATGGTTCTGTCTCTGCTAATCTGAATTCCGAATTCTGCAATCCGGAATCCCCGGATCCGCGTCCATCCGTGTAAATCCGCGGCAAGAATTCTTTGTCTTCAAATCCGAATTCCGAAATCCGAAATCCCAAATTCCTCAGACTCCTTCAGAATGAACAATCATGTCGCGCGAGTTGCCGCCCGCCGGCACAATCGGAAAAACGTTTTCTTCTTTAGTAACGACGATATCCATCACGGCTACGCCCTTATGTGACAAACCGGCCGAAAGCACATCCGATAATTCGTCCGGACGCGTCGCTCTCACGCCAAACGCACCGTAAGCCTCGGCCAGTTTGACGAAATCGGGGGATACCGACAGGTCCACTTCCGAATAAGCACGATCGTAAAACATCTCTTGCCACTGGCGGACCATGCCGAGGTAGCCGTTGTTCATAATCAGGACCTTAATCGGCAGGTTATACTGCACCGCCATCGCTAACTCCTGATTGGTCATTTGGAAACCACCATCTCCGACCACGGCCACCACCATCTGATCGCCGAGAACTAACTGCGCGCCAATCGCCGCGGGCACGCCATAACCCATCGCGCCCAGCCCGCCGCTGGTGATCCACTGCCGCGATCTCTTAAAAGGATAAAACTGCGCGGCCCACATCTGGTGTTGGCCGACATCGGTGGCGATGAGCGCATCGCCGTTGGTCAAACGGTGCAACTCGCGAATCACGCTTTGCGGCTTGATCTGATCGCCCGAACCGGTGAAACGCAGCGGTTGCTCCAGCTGCCATCCGCGTATTCGCTCCCACCAAACCGCCCGCCGCTTAATACTCCGGTCAACGTAGAGCTGCCCGACCTTCTTGATTTCAGCTTGCAGCGCAATGAGCGCTTCCCGCGCGTCAGCCACTAGTGAAATTTCGGGCGCCCGGTTCTTGCCCACGTTGGCCGGATCGATATCGATGTGGATAACTCGCGCGTGCGGTGCGAAGGTCGCGAGCTTTCCGGTTACCCGGTCATCAAATCGTACGCCGACCGCGATCAGCAAATCGCTTTCAGCCACGGTCATATTCGCCGCGTACGTTCCGTGCATTCCCAACATGTTCAAGCAAAGCGGATGCACGGACGGAAAACCGCCGAGTCCCATCAGCGTAGGAGTGACGGGCAACTGAAACTCCTCGGCAAACGTAAGCAGCGCTTCGGCAGCCCCTGAATTGACGATGCCACCGCCGACGTACATTACCGGCCGTTCCGCCTTCATGATCGCGGCAGCGGCCTCAGCGAGGGCTTTTGGTGCGGGCGCCCACTTCCGCTCCACCAGAGGGAAACTAATGTTCTTCAAGCTTGAATATGAAGCTCTCGCCGCCGAAACGTCTTTCGGAATGTCGATGACGATTGGTCCGGGCCGGCCCGTTCGCGCCAGGTGAAAGGCTTCGTGAACAACCGGAGCCAGATCGCGAACGTCTCGCACGAGGTAGTTGTGCTTAACGCACGAGCGCGTGATACCTACCGTATCGACTTCCTGAAAAGCGTCGGTCCCAATAAGGGGCGTCGGCACCTGCCCTGTGATAACAACAATTGGCGTCGAATCCATGTAAGCGTTGGCAATACCGGTCATCGCGTTAGTGGCACCAGGCCCTGACGTAACGAGGGCAACTCCGACGCGACCCGAAGCGCGCGCGTAGCCTTCGGCCATATGGACCGCGCCTTGTTCGTGGCGCACCAGGTAATGAGTTATGCGATCACGGTAGCGCCACAGTTCGTCGTAGATATGCAGCACAGCTCCGCCTGGATAACCAAAGATTGAATCCACGCCCTCATGGAGCAATGCTTCGATCAGAATCTCCGCCCCACGCGGCTCGATAACGGTATCGACGGGATCGAGTTGGGCGGCACGTGTTAATGTTTTTGGCTGTACGCTCATGTTGTTCCTTTTGTCAGAACCACCTGCGTTAGCGGGTGGACTGCTGACTCAATGTCGCACTTCGGTTGGTAACAGGCGGATAGAGTACAAGCTTTAGCTTGCGTGGTTGCGAAAGAGCAACCTAAAGGTTGTACTCTATACGCCTTAGGTCAGCGAACCCACCCGCTCACGCAGGTGGTTCTGACCTCATGACTTACGGCAACGACGTTTCTCCCATCAGGTACTTATCCACACCCTTCGCGGCGCGACGTCCGTCAGCGATCGCCCAAACTACGAGCGACTGTCCCCGCGCCATGTCGCCGGCGGCGAAGACTCCTGGCACGCTGGTCATCTTATCCTCGTTAATCCGCACATTGCCGCGCTCCTCGATGACTACCCCGAGTTGCGATAGCAGTCCGTCTGTTTCCGGTCCCAGAAATCCCATCGCCAAGAGCACCAGTTGCGCGGGCCACTGTCGTTCGCTTCCTGGAATCGCTCGCGGCGCCGATCCGCCGTTGCCGTTGCTAGCCCACTCAATCTGCACCGTCTCCACGCCTCGCAGCCGGCCATCGGTGTCGCCAATAAACTGTTTGCTCATTACACAGTAGGTACGCGGATCCTGACCGAACACTGCGGCAACCTCTTCCTGTCCGTAATCAAGCCGGTAAACTTTGGGCCACTGCGGCCACGGGTTGTTGGGCGCACGCTCATCTGGCGGTTTCGACAAAATTTCAAACTGCACCAGACTCTTACAACCTTGCCTCAAGGCAGTGCCCACGCAATCAGTGCCGGTGTCGCCTCCGCCAATGACAATCACATCCTTGTCCCTGGCGGACAGATAGCTGCCATCTTCGTGGTCGCTGTCCAGCAGGCTCTTGGTGTTGCTATGGAGAAACTCCATTGCGAAATGAATTCCCTCGAGGTCGCGTCCGGCAAGGGCCAGATCCCGAGGCCGCGTGGCGCCGCCGCAAAGCACTACCGCCTCAAACTCCTGCATCAAGCGTTCTGACGAATAGTTATGGCCCACGTGCGTGTTAGTAACAAACTGAACTCCCTCGGCAGCCATCAGATCGGTGCGCCGTTCAACCACCGTCTTCTCCAGCTTCATGTTGGGAATGCCATACATCAACAGACCACCAACTCGATCGGCCCTCTCGAAGACGGTTACCCAATGACCCGCGCGATTGAGTTGCGCGGCGCACGCCAGGCCGGCGGGCCCTGACCCGATCACGGCAACTTCTTTGCCGGTCCGCGCCGCTGGAGGTTCGGCCACCACCCAGCCAGCCTCAAATCCTTTGTCAATGATCGCCTGCTCGATCGTCTTGATCGTCACCGGACTATCGCTGATGCCCAGCACGCACGAGCCTTCACATGGCGCCGGACAAACCCGGCCGGTGAATTCGGGAAAGTTGTTGGTGTGATGAAGCCGGCTCAGTGCTTCGCGCCATTGGCCCCGGTAGACCAGATCATTCCACTCGGGAATGAGGTTGTTCACCGGACATCCGGAGGCCGCGCCACCTAGCATGCGACCCGTATGGCAAAACGGCACCCCGCAATCCATGCAACGGGCGCCTTGTTCGCGCAACTCATCCTCAGGAGAATGGAGATGGAATTCCCGCCAGTCGGAGATGCGCTCCGCCGCCGGTCGGACGATCGGAGGCGTCCGCGTGTATTCCATGAATCCCGTTGGTTTACCCATGATCAATTTACAAACTAAGAGTTAGACAAGTCGATTTTCCATATGTCATTTGACATTTCTCATTTGCCATTGGACCAGGCGTTCTTGCCCCGCCTCTAGAAGGATGATGGGGTCTGTGCGCCCCGCGCGGGCGGAAAGGTTTCCTTCCTGCCGATCCGCGGTCCAGGGAATCCGATTGCTGGTTCAAACAACGACGAGTCCGGCGCTGACCAATGAGAAATGTCAAATGAGATATGGAAAATCAGTTTTTGCATATTCTTAGTCATTGACCCGCCGCTCGGGCTAAAGCCTTTGAGTTCAACTCAAACGCCGCCATCTCCGCCCGTTCGCGCGTCATGCCGCTTTCCCGCATCTGCTTCTGTGCATCGATCACCCGCTTATAGTCGTGCGGGATGACGCGCACGAACTTCGGTAACCACTCATCCCATTCCAACAGCACCTCAACGGCGCGGTTGCTGCCGGTGTATTCCGCGTGGCGGAAGATCATGTTCTTGATCGCCTCCATCTCGTCCGGCTCTTCCAGACTCGTAAGTTGGACCATCGCCTTATTACATCGACGGGCAAAATCTCCTTGCTCGTCGAGTACATAAGCGATGCCGCCAGACATCCCCGCGGCGAAGTTGCGACCCGTTCGTCCGAGCACGACCACGCGACCGCCAGTCATGTACTCACAACCGTGATCGCCTAACGCTTCCACCACTGCATTGACGCCGCTATTGCGCACACAGAATCTTTCGCCGGCGACGCCGGCGATATAGGCTTCGCCGCTGGTGGCGCCGTAGAACGCCACGTTGCCGATGATCACGTTGTCTTGTGAGCTGAAGGTGGCTTCTCGGGGTTGGTAGACAATAATCTTGCCGCCAGAGAGTCCTTTGCCAACATAGTCGTTGGCATCACCTTCGAGTTTCAGGGTCACGCCGCGTGGCACAAACGCGCCAAAACTTTGCCCCGCCGATCCAACGAACAAAAGTTGAATAGTGTCGGGAGGCAAACCGTCCGGACCAAAGCGGCGGGTTACTGAACTGCCCAGCATCGTGCCGACGGCGCGGTTGACGTTACGTATCGGCACTTTCGCCCAGACTGAAGAACCGTCCTCGAGCGCCGCCTGGCAGAGTTTGAGAAGTGTTGTGCTATCGAGTGATTCTTCGAGTCCGTGCTCCTGAGGGATCTGGCAGTAGCGGCCCACTGACTCCGGCACATTCGGACGATAAAGGATGTTTGAAAAGTCGAGACCGCGGGTTTTCCATTGGTCGATGGCCGTGCGCATCTCGATGCATTCGGTGCGCCCAATCATTTCGTTGATGGTACGGTAGCCGAGTTGGGCCATTAACTCGCGGACTTCCTCGGCAATGAAGTGCATGAAATTGACGACGTGGGCAGGGTCGCCGCTGAACCTGGCGCGAAGTTTTGGATCCTGGGTAGCCACTCCGACTGGACAAGTGTTCAAGTGGCAGACGCGCATCATGATGCAACCCAATCCAACCAGCGGGGCAGTTGCAAAGCCAAACTCTTCCGCGCCCAACAATGCAGCGACCACTACATCTCGGCCAGTTTTGAGTTGTCCATCGGTCTCGATGGTGATGCGGCTGCGAAGGTTGTTGAGCAACAGTGTCTGATGGGTTTCAGCCAGGCCCAATTCCCACGGAACCCCGGCGTGCTTAATGCTGGATAGTGGCGAGGCGCCGGTGCCGCCATCGTAGCCACTAATCAGCACCACATCGGCATGAGCTTTCGCCACCCCGGCGGCTACCGTGCCCACGCCAACCTCAGCCACCAACTTGACGCTAATTCGGGCTGCCGAGTTGGCATTCTTCAGGTCATAGATCAACTCGGCCAGGTCTTCGATCGAATAAATGTCATGGTGCGGTGGCGGTGAAATTAGACCGACCCCAGGCGTCGAATGTCGCACCCGGGCAATCTCGGGATAGACCTTGTGTCCCGGAAGTTGTCCGCCTTCGCCGGGCTTTGCGCCCTGGGCAACCTTAATCTGCAACTCTTCAGCGTTGACCAGATAGTTGCTGGTGACCCCAAACCGTCCCGAAGCGACTTGCTTGATGGCACTATTGCGCGAGTCGCCGTTGTCATCTGCAAAGTACCGCGCCGGATCTTCGCCGCCCTCGCCCGTATTGCTTTTGGCGCCGATACGATTCATCGCAATGGCCAAGGCTTCGTGCGCTTCCTTGCTGATCGAACCGTAAGACATCGCGCCCGTCTTGAAACGCTTGACGATCGCCGATACAGACTCTACCTCATCAATTGGAACCGGACTGCGGGCGGAATTGAACTCCATCAATCCACGCAAGGTGCATAATCGGCTCGACTGGTTGTTCACCAGCTCGCTGTATTCTTTGAAGGTCTCATAGCTATTGGTGCGGCAGGCAAACTGAAGCTTATGGATCGTCTCCGGACTAAAGAGGTGAAGCTCCCCTTCCCGACGCCACTGGTACTCGCCGCCTTCGCCCAGCGTTTGTTCATGAGCTTGCCGGTCAGGAAAGCCCTGCTTGTGACGCAGCTTCACTTCTTCGGCAATCACATCGAGGCCGATACCGCCGATGCGCGATGGTGTCCAGGTGAAGTAGCGATCGACAAGATCTTCGCTGAGCCCGACTGCCTCAAAAATTTGAGCGCCGCAATAACTCTGGATGGTCGAGATACCCATCTTCGAGATTACTTTTACTACGCCCTTGTTAATGGCCTTAATGTAATTGCCAATCGCCTTTTGACCATCGACGCCCGTCAACAGCTCACGCGTAATCATGTCTCGCAACGTTTCGAAGGCCAGATAGGGATTTACTGCGGCGGCGCCGTAACCGAGTAACAAGGCAAAGTGGTGAACCTCGCGAGGCTCGCCGCTTTCGATTACCAGACCGACTTGGGTGCGCGTACCCAGTCGAATCAAATGGTGGTGAACGCCGGCCACTGCCAGCAATGCCGGAATCGGTGCTTGCTCACTGGTGGCGCCGCGGTCCGAAAGGATGATGATTCCGAAGCCCTGGAGAATTGCCTCGCTTGCCTGGCGGCAGAGTTCATCGAGCGAGCTTTCCAACCCGCGCCCTCCCGCGGCCAGCTCAAAGAGCATCGGCAGAGTTATGGACTTAAACCTGGAATCGCCCACGCGATTGTCCGGGTCGGCCAGGTGTCGCAGCTTTTCGAGTTCCTCGTTGGTGAGAATCGGCGATGGCAGTTTGATTTGCCGCGCACACTCGGGCGCAGGCTCCAACATATTCGCCTCGGGGCCAATACTCGTGTCGGTGGACATGATCAGCTCTTCGCGGATTGCGTCTACCGGTGGGTTTGTTATCTGCGCGAACAATTGCTTGAAATAGTTGTAGAGCAACTGCGGCCGCTCAGAGAGCACGGCTATCGGCGTGTCAGAGCCCATCGATCCAATCGCTTCATTGCCATCAATGGCCATTGGAGCCAACAGCAGTTTGAGTTCTTCGTTGGTGTAACCGAAAGCTTGTTGCCGTTGCAGCACGGTCAGATGATCTGGATCAGGCGGCAGCGGCGGACTGGGAAGTTCCTCCAGGCGGACGACGTTATCGCTGAGCCATTGGCCATAGGGATGTTCGGTAGCGATCTGTTGCTTCAGTTCCTCGTCGTCAACGATCCGGCCCGCCTCAGTATCAACCAGGAACATGCGGCCAGGTTGCAGCCGCCCTTTTGACAGCACCTTGTCGGGAGGAATCTCCAGCACTCCCACTTCAGAAGCCATCACCACCAGGCCGTCCTTCGTCACGTAGTAGCGCGAAGGCCTTAACCCATTGCGATCCAGCACCGCCCCGATACGGATGCCGTCGGTGAATGCGATTGACGCAGGTCCATCCCAGGGCTCCATCAGGAAGGAGTGATATTCGTAGAAGGCGCGCCTCTCTGCGCTCATCGATCCCAGCAGCGATTCATGATCGCCCCAGGGCTCGGGAATCATCATCATGATTGCGTGTGGCAAGGACCTGCCGGTGAGCGTTAACAACTCCAGAGCATTATCAAACATGGATGAGTCGCTGCCGTCGGTATCGATGACTGGCAGGATCTTATGGATCTCGGCCCCGAAAAACTTCGACTCAAACTTGCTCTCCCGCGCGCGCATCCAGTTGATATTGCCGCGCAAGGTGTTGATTTCGCCGTTGAGTGCGATGTAACGATATGGGTGGGCCCGCGCCCAACTGGGAAAAGTGTTGGTGCTGAAACGCGAGTGGACCAAACCTAATGCCGACTCTACCCGCGGGTTGCGTAATTCCGGGAAATAAAGCGGGAGCTGATCGGCAGTTAACATTCCCTTGTAGACAATAGTCCGGCAGGAAAGACTTGAAACGTAGAACATGCCGCGCTCGTGGATGCCGCGTTTGGCGGTCTTAGTGACCCGCTTGCGAATTACACAAAGCTTCCGTTCAAAGGCAAGATCGTCGGTAATCGCTTTCCCTCGCGCGATGAAGATTTGCCGAATGACTGGTTCTGACGTCCGGGATGTCAGGCCAAGCGAAGAATTATCTGTCGCCACCGTGCGCCAACCCAGTACGGTCTGGCCTTCTTCCCAGACGATCTGCTCAAACGACTTCTCGCATTCCCACCGGCTTTCCTCTTCCGTTGGCAGAAACACCATGCCCACTGCGTACTCACCAGGGGGCGGAAGCGCGATCTCAAGGCGGGCGCATTCGGGGGCGAGAAACGCGTGCGGAATCTGCAACAGGATACCCGCTCCGTCGCCGGTGTTTTTCTCGCTACCAGAGGCGCCGCGGTGCTCGAGGTTGAGCAGTATCTGGATTGCCTTCTGGACGATGTCGTGTGACTTGCGACCCTTAATATCGACGACGAAACCCGTGCCACAAGCGTCGTGCTCGTAGCGCGGATCGTATAGCCCTTGTTTCTGCGGAAAGCTCATTTCAGGCGATAGTCCTGAGTGCTGAGTCCT
>JANNJZ010000400.1:0-11851 GCA_031396065.1 Pyrinomonadaceae bacterium
GCGGGCGAGGGCGCCCGCGGTCCCAATAAACCGCTCGAAACATTCTTCACGGCTTCGGTCGTACCGGCGATGCTTTAGGTTTTGGGATTTTATCAGCCCCGGGCCCTTCGTCAATGTCGGGCGTCGCACTGCGGTTTCGCTGGTACTCGATCGTGCTATTGCTGCCGCTCCGCTTCGGCCCAGCATACATCACCGCCAGCTCGGCCAGCGAGGTTGTCTTGTCAGGTCCGAAGCCGGTAAGCGAGATGAGCTTCAGGTATCGAGCCGTGCTGACCCTACTGAAGTCAATCTGCTGTGGCGCAAAGGTTGAAGGCAGCTCACCCCGAGCCACCTCGCGCCAATCGCTGCCGTCGTCGCTTACCTGAATTACATACTCACGAATGTCGCCCTCATGTTCGCGATGATTCTGCCGCGGCATTAACACCACACCGGCCATCGCAACTGGGGTGGGAAACGTGATCAAAATGTCGCCCGGCTCGCGTAGTTCGTCGCGTTGATTGCCCATTGAGACAAACGTATTCGGGTCGCCGTCGATGACGCTGCTGGCCGACCCGTCGCGTGCCCGGGCCACGGCGCCAAGCTTCTTCATGATTTGGGTGTCGAAGAACAGGTTGCGCATCTGCTCGGTCAAGACCGGCACGTTCGGTTGAAAACAGGTGCTGCCGACGTAAGAGATCAGCGAACGCCGGAGCGCTTGCAAGACGGGATTGGAGTCGTTTGCTTTGGTCACATCGATCGATGAGACTAGCAGCCTTCCGTCTCCAATCGCGCATTCAAATATCACTCCGAGCTTGTAATTCCGATTCCAATCGTCGATGGCCCAAACCGTCGGCTCCAACTCCGCTGGCAACCGATCAAGATTTACCGCCCGGACATTCTGAATTATCTCGGCCCACTGCCAATCGAAGCTGAACGAAGTGGGAAACCCATCGAGTGTATGACTCTTCGACTCACCTGGCTTTAATTCGATAAAAAGCCCCAACATGCGACCCCAGGCCGGCCCCATCAAGCGGTTCCAGAACACGGGCACCATATCGAGCGGCGGACTGGTCCAATCTAGGTCAGCATTGCGCGGGGCAAACAACACCCTACCACCCGAGGCTAACTTCTTCTCAGCCTCATCCCATGAACTGGTAACAAGAACATCCGCTGAAGGCGAGGCCGGACAGCCTGACTGTTCTGACTCGATCGAGGGCCTCGCCGGATGGTGCGCCTCGGTTACGTTTGAAGTTTGTTCATTCGGGTGACTGCGATGGTTGGCCACCTGCGCGCCCGGATACACCCAGAAGCTCCAGTCATTCTCAAAATATGTAGCCCCTCGAGCCACTCCTGGCCCAGGCAGGATCCTTCGGTCAACGGATGAGAAGAATGATGCGGGGGCCACCGTAACCTGAAGCTTATACTCTCCCGGCGCAGGTAGCTTCGAGAGATCGACCGAAATCTTCCCAAGCGGAATATTCTTTCCGAGGGGCATCGTGCGCGTCTCCCATTCGCCCTGGATAGACGGCTTCGTACCCAGAATCTTCCAAACCCCCTTCGCATTTTCAATTGGCTGGTCGCCATAGTGGGCCAGTTCTACATCCACATCGAACATTTCGGCAGTGGTGAACACTCGCTTCAAACGCGCCAGCGGCACAGTCGTATTGGAAAACTGCTTGAACTCGTCCGCCCCAACATAACCCTTCGGTTGCCAGAACGCGTCCAGCAATCCCACCAGTGCTGTACCCTGCCCCAGGTAATCGTGAAGGTCGAGCAGCTGAAATCCACCGAGGCCGGGAGTGCGCAAGTTAGCCTCGATCTCTTCCTTGTAACAGGCGAGCTGAAATCGTCCCGAAGCCCTGGCAAAATCCTTGTTCTTTTCGAGCAGGCCGTGGGCCTTCATGGAATCGCGGAAGATCTCAAAGTTGCCAGGCCGCAAATAGCCGGTAAACTTTTTAATGATGTCATAGTCAGGATAGGCGACCCACTGGCCCACTTCGTGCGAAATCACCGGCAGGTCGATGTCGACCAGTGACTTACCGAAGTCGCTATCAAACCAGCCGGACTCGCGTCGTAGCATCATTGGGCCAATGCGCTGGATCGCCAGATAGTCGGTGCCCTCGGTGAGATTCGGCACTTCTCGTTCGGTGTGTCCGGTCCCGCTCGTGTAAAGCCGGCGGGGATCCTTTTTGCGATAACGCTCGACCCACTTTGATAGCGACTCCTTCCATTTGCCCTTTGGTTCGTTGCTTGCCGACATCAGCATGAACGACGGATGATTCCCGTAGGCCTTGATCATTCGGTCCGTTTCTTCGTAGAGCATCTGCTCCATCGGTGTGCCGGGGCTGATTTCATTCCACATGCCGGGTTCAGGCTGGAGGTAGAATCCCAGATCGTCGGCGGCTTCGAACGCCGCTTCGGGTGGACACCATGAATGAAAGCGCATGTGGTTCAAGCCCCACGCACGACAGGTCTCAAAAAGCTTTCGCCAGGTCTCCACGTCGGTAGGCGGATAACCCTTCAACGGGAAATCCCCGCCACTGTGGGTCCCACGAAAGATAATTGGTCTGCCATTGAGGATGAATTCTTTTTCCTGAGCGTGAAAATCTCGTAGTCCCACTTTCAATTCGACAGATTCATCAACCCCTGCTCCCTTTAACCACAAACGGAGCGGGTGCAACTTCGGATGAAACTCGTCCCAGGTTTCAGCGTCGACTCGAATCGGCACCTCAACCTCCACCGTTCCGCCTTCCTCATCCCAATTCGCCGGCACTATTCCCACGTCCGGCCAGACGGCCGTTAGCGTCGCCGTTCCGCTGCGGCCGGTCACGTTGCCGATTTTTACTTTAATCAACATCCTCTTCTGGGCCAGATTCGGGAAGACCTGGACATCGTCGATCCAAACTCGTCCGGTATCCGTCAGTTCAATCCTGCCGGCGATGCCGTTCCAACTACTCCCAAGCGAATCCGAAACGCTATGGGCATCGGGCCGGTAGGGCATAAGCATGCGGTTGTCGATTCGAATCGTAAGGCGATGCCTGCCCGGCGCGCCCGGGCCAAGATCGTAAACGTGAGGGGCAACCAAGCTCCTATTGGAGCCAATCTTTTGACCGTCCAGCCAGACCGTGGTTTCCCAATGCGGACGCTCCAGGGTTAGGACCACGCGTCGCCCGACCCAGTTCTGCGGGATCTGTACGTCTTTTTGGTACCAGGCGGCGCCGAGATAGTGACGCGGCGGCTGAGATAGAAACGGGACTTTGATATTCTTCGATTCTGCGTAAGGTTTGTACTCTTCTCGCAGATACCAGTAGCGATCATAAAGACTCAGCACCCACGGCGTTTTCGTACTTATCTCATCACCGAAGTTTTGCGATTGGAGAATTCCAGGCAGGCTGATTCCCCAGGGCGACCGAATAGTTTGCATGAACCACTGTTGACGCTCGCCAGCATCCGTTGGATCCAGTTGAAACTGCCAGTAGCCTGCCAGTGAGATTGGCCGGGCCGCCCAGGATGACTGCGGCACGAACGCGAAGAGAACGATCAGGAAGAACAGAGTGCGTGTGGCTGAATGAGCCTTAACCATTACTTTTCGACTCCAGGTTCGATTCCTGTCAGAACCACCTGCGTTAGCGGGTGGGAGATCAAAACGCGGTTGCGGCTATGCCGCCCGATGTGCGGAAGGGCTGTCTGCTCTTCCGGTCCCACCTAATGGGATCTCGGGTGTGCCCCAAACCTTGGGGCGTAGCCCCGAATTATATCTATGCCTGTTTCGGCGGGGCAGAGCCGCCGCCTCACATCGGGCGGCACAGCCGCCACCCCCGAGCGAGGACGTGCGTCGCGGAATTTTAATCACAACTCCAATCAGCTCGGGGTCAGGAAGGCGGGCTTGCCCCCGCTCTTAGATCCTTTTTGCGTCACTGCACCCTGACCGACTCCGCGCTTCCGTAGTAAATACCATTGAACAGAAACTTGAACGTCCCATGTGGCTGGGCCCGGAAAGTTATCTCCGGCCCGAAGAGTAACAGTCTGCCTTTGCCAACTGGCGCGTCGACAATAGCCACGCCATCCTGAAGGTATTTCTGCCCCCAGGCCCAGCCGCTTTTCAAAGGCTTGTCCGTATCAAACCACGCCACCGGCTTCACGCCTGCCAGAGCAGACTCGGGTCTCAAGCGAAAGACAGGACTGTTGTCAAAAAAGACATCGAGGTTATTGTTGACTCCGTAAGCGAGGGGATTTGTGTTATCCACGCGCACCCGAAGAATTGAGCCGGGTATGAACAACTTCTCGCGTGGCAATGCTCGCTCCGTGCCATCCGCTAGTGTTTCCGTTAACGCATTAACAATTGGAAGACCCGCATGATAGGCCACGTTAGTCGAGGTGCCGACCGAAAGCACAGTTCCACCAGCTTCGAGAAAACGTCGCAACTGCGGCACCGTTTTAGCAATCGTCACACTGCCGAGCCGTTCACGATACTCGGCTGGAATTTTTTCTGCCGCCAGGGTCGGGTCAAATGGATTCTCACGACCGCCACGGGGATCGCGCGCGGGTATGCTGCCGCTCGGGAAGATCAGCACATCAAACTTTGCGGCCAGATCTCCCGCATCCAGCGTTGCCGGATAAATCACCGTGAACGGAAACTCAAACTTCTCCAGCAGGAAACGCGTCCAGCCCGATGGCATCGACCCGCCGTAACGGTCCCATAAACCGATTCGCAATGGTTTGAGCTTTAGCGCTTCGCCATCGGGCTTTGCCGGGATGCCTTGGAAGTTGAGGCCAGTCTCCTCGGCCAGTTTCTGTAGTTTCGGGAGCGTAGCAGGTTTGTTGGGAATGTAGATCGTGCCTGGACCATACTCCCTACCGTTTAGGTTGAAGGGTTGTTTCAGCCAGTAGACGTCCTCCGCGGTTGCAAGCAAACGATTGATCGCGATGAATGAGTCGTTTAGCTGATGCGAAAGCAGGAACCCCACAGCCGAGGCATTGGCCACGGTTCCCGCGGGAGGCTTAGCAGCTCCGTTAATCTTTTCGAATGGTCCATCAACCGAATCGAGGAAGCGATCAAAGACGACACCCATCTGGTAGGCGAGTGTCCATCCCGCGCTGTCGTAAGGTGGCGTCGGCGGACCACCGGGATAGGGAATATCATCGGGGTGGTCCTGTGGTTCAAACATATCGAGGATGTGTGGTCTAAAGGCCTGGGCCGTCTTGATGACATACGAGCCCGCCGGATAACTCTTGCCTCCTGCCTGAAACGCCGCAGTGGCCCGCTCGATGGCGATGCCGTTTTTGATCAGCGCGTTTACAAACTTGGTAGCGGTCAGGAAATCCGGCTGATCGGATGGAATGACATAAGCCCGGGGGTCGCGGTTCACTGGGTTGCGCAGTATCTCGTAATACTTCATGGCTACACCGCGGCGGCCCGCTTGACCCGCCGCTCCGCCCGCATCGCCGGCATCGCCCGCAGCCGCGTCAGCGCCGCGCCGTCCGGCTCCTTCAGCCTGGGGCGGAGCATCCTTCGCGATCGCCGCTTGCACGTCTGCCAACACCTTCGGATGAATCGTCCAATGGTCTCTGCTGCCGCGCTCGATTGAGTTCTTGCCCATGCGATAGATGTTGAACAAGAAATCCTCACGATGTTTTGAAGCCACATCCAACACCGCCCGGTTGGCCGTTATCGAGTAATCGACTGACTGACGGAAGCGCCACTTCTGGGGCGCAATCGGGTAAGCCTGATCACCTTTTGGCAACAACTTGTTTGGCAGAAAAGGGATCTCTATTGGGGTCGGGTTACCGATTGTCTCCGTCAGTAGTCCGAGCATGTTGTGAAAGCCGGTGGTGGAACGCAACCCACCATTCCACCAGGTTGAATAGGGAGCACCCGAGCGGGTGGTCGCACCCGGTTTACCTTCGACGGCAAATCGGTTATGCATGGCGGCGCCCACCAAATCGATGCCCAGCGGTACCAGGGGATCATGGTAGTAGTTGAACGGGTCACGGAAAGGCGGCGCAAATAGCACGGTGCCGGGCGGGCCGGTTTGATGATGGTTGTAAACGATCTGGGGAAACCATTCGTGATAGAAGATGCGATTGATGGCTTCGCTCTCCGGCTGGGTAACCATGTAGAAATCACGATTGTTATCGTGACCGGCATATTTCTGATAAAGGCGCGGTACGCCTGCAGTAGATCGCTTCGTGGGCTCGGGTTCGCGCATATACCAATTGGAAACCAAATCGAGTCCGTCGGGGTTTACGCAAACAGCCAAAATAATGTCGTCCTTCAGAAAGCGCATGGTCTCGGAATCGTTCATGCTGACCATCTGATAGACCAACTCCATCAACTGTTGAGCGCCGAGCACTTCAGTAGCGTGCAAGCCGCCATCGATCCAGACCACCGCTTTTCCTTCCGCCGCCAGCGCTCGCGCCTGCTCGTCAGTGAGCCCTTCGGCCAGCGCCAGGCGCCGCGAGATCTCTTTGTAACGGTCCAACTTCTTGTGGTTCTCGGGTGAGGTGATGATGGCCATTAGGATTGGACGTCCTTCGGCGGTCTTGCCGATCTCCACCAGCTTCAGGCGATCGGATTGTTGGGCCAGCTTCTTCCAGTATTCAGTCAGCTGGACGTAGTTCGTCAGTTGATAGTCATCGCCAAGATTGAATCCGAATTGCTGCTTCGGGCTGGTGATTCTGCTCTGGCCTGCGACAGTGATTGCCACAAACAGGATTAGGAATGGATAAATTAAGGCCGGAATCTGACGTGTGCGCATTCGGTGTTCACCCTCTCTTGTGATGATTGATTTAGCTCTCAGGATATCCGAGGAACTCAGATTGTGTCACCGACGAGTCTGATTCTTCGACAGGATTTACAAGATGGAACTACACCCTCAAGTAGCCCATTCCAAAGACACGTGAACGATCCACGATGCGATCGTTGACAAATCGCATCCAAATATCTCCAGCCAGGTCTCTAAACAATCTTGTGAATCTTGTGCATCCTGTCTAAGGATTTGTTTTCCCTTACCGTTCCAGCGTGTCATATGGCGGTTGGACCGCACGTATCTCACTAACCTCATTCGCCACGGTCATTAGCTCGAGGTCAGGAAGGCGGGCTTGCCCCCGCTCTTTGTGCACAGCCCATCCGCCCGGACTACTTCTTCACCACGCTGATCCTGATCTCTGACGGATACTGCTTTGAATGGTGGACCGCGTTGTGCGCGACGACACCCTTCGCTTCATCGTAGTTCTTCCCGCCTGTGTTCATATTTCGATCGAAGCGCGGGAAATTACTGCTCGACACCTCGAGTCGGATCCGGTGGCCTGCCTCGAAGTAGTTACTCGTGGTCATCGGCTGGAGCGTCACCTTATACACTTTCCCCGGTTCCATCCATGCCAGGGGCTTGTCGTATCCGTTCCGATACCTCACGCGTTGGATCGTCTCGTCCAGGTTGTAAGCGCGACCGTCCGGATACACGTCAATCAGCTTCACCGTAAAGTCTGTGTCCTTTGCGTCCGACGACACATAGAGGGTGACCTCGATTGGCCCACTGACTTCAATCCCTTCCTTCAGCGGCTCCGAACTGTAAACAAGAATGTCAGGTCGCGCTTCCATCTTGCGCTGGTCAAAGGCGCCACCCTGCACCGCGTTTCCGGTGCAACAAACATTGCCGCCATGCGACGGCACCGGGTTCATCGGGTCGTAATCAAACTTGTCCGGGTTATCAGCGGTGGGCGCGGTATCGCTAAGCACACCGTCACCTTCGAGGGTGTTGGCCTTTCCCATACTCGACAGGAAAAAGGTCATCGGTTGCGCCCCTCGCGGCGGCCAGGTATCCGATGCCTGCCATTTATTAATCCCCATGGTGTAGTAACGAACCTTGGGCATCGTCTCAAGGATGTGGTTGTTTTCGCCCTTGAGGAAGTAATCGAACCAGCCGTAGGTGAGTTCGTCGTAATTTAGTCGCGCGTCGCCGACGCTGCGCTCGCCGACGATCGTGTTCTCCACTGCGCGCTTGTAGGCACAGTGAAGCGTCGGCGCAATCACCGCATATTGCTGGTTGGCGATCTCGGGCCGCGCGGTCTTACGCACGTGATTGTATGCGGCGAGATTCGGACCTACCGACACGTCGTACCACGACATGAACCAGAAACCCGGTACGTTGACCTTCATGTTGTCATGCCACAAGCCGCCTTTGTACCAGGCCGAATCGTTTGGCGCGCGCTCGATCATGGCTCCGCCGGTGTCCACCGGCATCTTGTCGGCGAAGATGCCGCGTGGTCCATCCACCGCTTTCATAATGTCTTTTACCGGGAGGTGCCGCAGCGCCTGCGACCAGTCGACCGGCGGCAACTGCTGTGACAAATCAAACGCCTTCGACGCGCGAATCAAATCCTCCTGCGAAGTGTTTGGTGGAAACGTCGGCCGCACCTGGTTCTGTTGTCCGTAGAGCCAGGCGATGAACAGCATCTGCACCGCTCCGCCGCGATACCAGTTGCCCTGTTCGAAGTAGGGACCAACGCGACCTACACCGGCGCCAAATCCCTGGGGAATCATGGCGGCAAATGCCGGATTACCCTGGGCGGCTACTCCCATCTGCCATTCCGCAGTGGAGGAACATCCGATCGTGCCGACTTTGCCGTTTGACCACGGCTGTTTGGCCATCCACGTTAACGCGTCATCGCCGTCAGTAAGCGGCGGGCCGAGGATGTCGTAATTTCCCTCGGAGAAAAAGTGACCGCGCTCATTCATCTCGACGAAAACATACCCGCGCTTCACCGCCTCGAGCTCATTGGTCAGGTCGCGCGGCGCGCCATTGCGGACATCCCAGAAATTGAAGTTGTAAGGCGTGCGCACGAAGATCGCCGGATATTTCTTCGACGTGTCTTTCGGGCGGTAGACGTCCGTCGCCATGCGCTTGCCATCGCGCATCGGTAACATGAGCTTGCGCTCAACAATCGCGATCGACTGCAACTCCTGCTCAAGCGACTTTCGTCTTGCGATCACCTCCGGAGTGGCCGCGCCCCGACCCTGGGAAAGCACACTCTGATTGGGCACGCTCAGGATCGCAATGCCGACTCCTATTCCGATAAGTGTCAGAAGCCAGAAAACGTTCTTGCGCACAGCGGATGCTCCTTGGAAAATTCTTAGGAAAACTTCAAGTTGCCCGCAGACGCCCAAGCGCTGCTCGACGAATCGCAGACAAACTGAAGTCTGTCAGGCATCGAGTACTTGGGATCTCGGGTTTATGGATGACTCACCAGTAATACGGAGTGGGGCTAACGAGTAGGATTCTTTCCGCAGAATCGGCGAGTGTCAAGGCTGGGATGGGAGTTGATCTACCTTGCCTGGAAGTATTTCTTTGCGGCCCGAACACATTTTCTGTGCAAGGCAATTCTGTAGTCCGCTTGGCGGACGGCTGATAGTAGCCCAGCAGTTCACTGCTGGGACGAGGAGCAAGAGTATTGGAGTCCGTGAAGCGGACGGCTGAAACGGTAGCCCGCTGTTACCTGCACTTTCAGCCGTCCGCTTCACGGACTCATTTCGCATTGTTGCTTTCCCAGCGATGAATCGGGGTCCCCACGCGGGCAGCCCGCGTGGGGTGGCAGTCGCTGGGCTATTTTCAGTCGTCCGCGAAACGCGGACTGTTGGAGGCAAAGCTTTGTGTAAGTTGGTCGTGGTTCCAACTAGGTCAATCCGTGGTTCTCTTCGACGGGCCCAATAGCATCGGGTTAGAATGCGCGCCAATATGTTCAACTCAACTATGAATAAATTCAAATTCGTGAGCCGGCTCCGCGCCAGCGCCGGGCTCCTGACGCTCCTTTGTGTGTTCGCCGCAGCCTGGAAAAGCACCTCGGCACAGACGCCAACGCCGATGCCCACGCCCACGCCGGCGCAAACCGCCGCGGATCGAAACGAGTCTGAACGTTCCGACAAGCTTACCGGTGGGCTTATCGAAACCGCGGACTTCCAAGCGGATAGTCCTGAGATTCGATTAACTCTGAATCTGCCTTCGTTTCGATTGACGCTGTGGCAAAACGGCAAAGAAGTTAAGTCCTACTACATTGGCGTGGGAATGAAGGAGCATCCCCTCTACATCGGTGACCGTGAGGCAACCCAGATCATCTGGAACCCCGACTGGATCCCGCCCACCAGCGATTGGGTGCTCGAGATGAAGGGTGTCGCTCCCGGTGAAGTGATCAAGGCCAGCGATCCCCGCAATCCCCTCGGCAAAATGAAAATCCCGCTGGGCGACAGTTTTCTTATTCATCAGGCTGCGAAGATGACTGACGTCGGCAACCTCGTCTCACACGGTTGCGTGCGCATGCCGCTTGCCGATCTCTACGACCTCGCGGACAAAATCATTGCGGCGCGCAGCGCCAAAGTCTCGCCCACCCGAATCGCGGCTGCCAAGCGGAACAAACGGATGCTCGTAGTGCAGCTTGATGAACCCGTACCTGTGGATATCAACTACGACACCCTCGTGGTGGAAGGCGGCGTCCTGCACATCTACCCCGACGTTTACAACCGCGGGACAAATGTAGTTAAAAATCTTCGGGCCAAGCTTGCATCGGCGGGCGTAGATGTTTCCGGCCTCGACCAAAGGATGCTCAGACGGATCCTCGCGAAAGCTACCCGCCGTACGCAGTTTGTGGTTGAGACCCGCAGCGTTGTGGAGGGAACTGCGCTCACAGAGGGGAAGGTGCTTCCGCTAATCCCGAGAAAGCAACGGATGGTAGGCAGGCGGGAAACTCAGTAGAGGGGAGTCATCGCTAGCAGGCACATAGAACTGATTTTCCATTTCTCATTTTTCATTTCTCATTTGTCATCGCGGAACCACTGGCGAATGCGAATCGCCCTGGGGTTGGTGGTTAGCAGAAGTGATGGTGCGGTTAAGACGCGGAGCAGCACCTTCCAATGATTCGGCGATGACAAATGAGAAATGGAAAATGCCAAATGGAAAATCGGCTTCTGCTCACTGCCGTTTACATCTGTCCACTATCGCCCGACATATTCCCAGTGCCAGGGTTCGTAGCAGTAAGGACGGAATCCAAAGCGGTCGGCGTTTTTGACGAGCCACTGGTAGACGCGGCCTTCTGCCTGTATTGAACGGTTTGAGTCTCGGGTATCGACCGGGTCGCCACCAACGTAGAGATCAAGCGCGCGGCCGGTGAAGTGAGGGCTATTGACTGCGAGCCCGGCACTTCCAGCCCCCGGTGATTCCCGACGCAGCTTTTCCTGATACTCCTTCGAACGAAATGACGAGATGATCTTCAGAAACTTTTCCTGAGGCGCGAGTTCGCCTTTGCCGGCGCGAGCGAGGCCGAGCGACCGGTCAGAGAGTGCTGCAGACACCATGCGCTTGTAAGCCGAATAGGTCTCGCGGTGGACCTGCCTGAGTTCTTCGGCCCGGGTGGGGTCGTAAAAATCGGTAATCGGCACTGTGACCAACTGTTCAGCTGGCGCAGGAGAACGATCCTTGAGTCGATCGTCCTGCCACGTCTTGATCATCGCGTAGAGAGTCTCGTCATCCAGGACGCCGTTGGGCAGTAGGCCAGACTTCTGCTGCCAGCGCTCGAGCGCCTTCGCAAAGCCATCCGACCCTACCGCATGTTTAGTGTTCAGCAGGCGATCGATCAAGGGCTTGTATAAATACCAGCCTCGTTGCTGCTTGCTGCCGAAGGTCCAGGTTAGTTCAGTGCTGAGCAGGGCGTTGCGTACGGGCGGAGCGGCAGGTTCGCCGGTAGACTTGAGCACTCGCTTGACCCCGGAAGCTTTTTTGGATGGAGACTTCGACTGACCACGGCCGGTTCTCACGTCAAGCAAAACAGCCGTCAGTATTACTGCGACTCCTACGCAAAAAACCGCAACATGTAATCTAAGGTG
>JANNJZ010000500.1:0-5255 GCA_031396065.1 Pyrinomonadaceae bacterium
GGAGATGGTGATGCCTGGGGACAATGTGGCGATGGAGATCGAGCTGATCGCGCCGATCGCGATGGAGAAGGGCTTGAGATTCGCCATCCGCGAAGGCGGTCGCACAGTGGGCGCCGGCACCGTGTCGGATATTGTTGAATAAAGACCTGAAATAGCCTATCGGCAATCGCTAATTGGAAATGACCATATGCTGAACGAAAAGATCAGAATCAGACTGAAGGCCTACGACCATCGCGTGTTGGACCAGTCCACCGCGGAGATTGTGGAAACAGCGAAGCGAACGGGCGCCCGGGTGGCGGGGCCGATACCTTTACCCACGGTGAAGAATAAGTGGACAGTGCTTCGTTCGCCCCACGTGGACAAGAAGTCGCGTGAGCAGTTTGAAATCAGAACCCACAAGCGCCTGATGGATATTCTGGATCCAACTCCGCAGACGGTGGATGCGCTGATGAAGCTGGATCTTCCAGCTGGTGTTGATGTGGAAATTAAGGCCTTCGGAAGACAGTAACGGCATTGCCGATTTCCAATTGCCGATTTCCGATTGGCCTTTGGAAGTGGTGCCTGGTCTCCTGAGCGGCGAATGTCGTCGTGTTGAAGATTTGAAATCGGCAATTGGCAATCGGACATAAACAAATGATTAACGGAATCATCGGAAGAAAAATCGGAATGACGCAGATTTTTGCGGCAGATGGTCGAGTCACACCGGTGACGGTCATCAAGGCTGGGCCATGCGTCGTTGTGCAGAAGAAATCTTCAGCCGGGGCTGATGGTTATGACGCAGTACAGGTCGGCCTGGTTGACGAGCGACCACCGAAGCTGAAGAACGTAACCAAGCCAATGCGTGGGCACTTTGAAAAGACCGGTGGCGGTGTTCCGCCCACCCGCATTTTGAAAGAATTTCGCCTGGAGGAGTCTTCCAGCGAAATGAATGTGGGCGACAAGATTCTGGTCGATCAGTTTGCCGACGGGGATGTGGTGGATGTAGTCGGCAAGTCGAAGGGCCGCGGATTTGCCGGAACCATCAAACGTCATCATTTTAATCGAGGACCAGAGAGCCACGGCTCGATGAATGTCCGCGCGCCGGGTTCGATCGGCGCCTCGGCCTATCCTTCCCGCGTGGTGAAGGGGATGCGGTCGTCGGGTCATATGGGCGATGCTCGCATTACGGTGAAGGGGTTAACGGTGGCCCGGGTCGATGCGGAGAACAATCTCCTGATGATCCGCGGCGCGGTTCCCGGTGCAAACGGAAGCGTGGTGGTGGTGCAGAAAGCCGCCAAGCGCATAAAAAGGATTAGGTAGTTATGAGTGATGAGTTATGAGTGATGAGTATCGTTGCTCGTTGCTCGCTGGTTTCTAAGTTTTAACTCATCACACATCACTCATTACTCATCACTGTGTATTGGAGTTTGTTATGCCTACCGTTAAGGTGCGCAATTTAAAAAACGAAGAGGTTGGCGAGGTTGAATTGTCCGACGCTGTGTTCGGCGCGCCCTTGAATGAGGCGCTGATTCATGCGGCGGTCAGAAACTTCATGGCTAACGCCCGGCAGGGAACCTCGGCCACCAAAACTCGCGGTGACGTTTCCGGCTCTGGCCGCAAACTCTGGAAGCAGAAGGGTACAGGCCGAGCGCGAATCGCTTCGCTTCGTTCACCGCTCTGGAAGGGCGGAGGCAACGTCCACGGGCCGCAGCCGCGCGACTGGTCTTACAACATGCCCAAAAAGATGCGCCAGGGGGCTTTGCGTTCGGCGCTTTCGGAGCGAGTTCGCGAGGGCCGGGTGACTTTGGTTGATGGCTGGTCGCTGGATAAGCCTAAGACAAAGGAATTTGTCGCTTCGCTCAGGCAGTTGGGGCACGAAGGCAAGACCTTGATTGTCGATTCACTCGACAACGAAAACCTCAAGCTTTCGACGCGAAACGTGCAGAGCGCGAAAGTGGTCAACAGTTTTGGGCTGAACATCTATGACCTGCTGTATCACGAGAAGGTGATTATTTCGAAGTCGGCAGTCGATGAGCTCGAACAGCTGCTTGGTCCAAAGTCGGACGCCGCTAATGGCTCTGGAGCAGGGGCCGCGTCGAAGCCAGTGGAAGAGAAGGTTGAGGCTGCGCCGGTTGAAGCAGCGACAGCCGAGCCAGTGCCGGTTGAAGGCGCTCCAGCTGAAGCAGCGCCGGAGAAGCCAAAGCGCGCTCGTAAGCCAAAAGCGGACGCAGCGGAACCCGCCGAAGTCGCGGGCCAGGAGAGTCAGGCTGAAGAAGGAGGCGACCAGTAATGAGAACGGTTTGGGACATCATCAAGTCGCCGGTGATTACTGAGAAGGCGTTGGTGGCGAAAGAAGAGTCGCAGGACACAGGTCAGCTGCTGACGTTTCGGGTTGATCGACGAGCGACAAAGCCTGAAATCAAGTCGGCCGTGGAGTCGATCTTTCAAGTGAAAGTAGACCGCGTGCGCACAATTAACTTCATGGGAAAGATGGCCCGCCGCGGACGCTTCGAAGGACGAAAGCCGGCCTGGAAGAAAGCCTACGTAACCTTGAAGCACGGTGAGCAGCCGGTGGATTACGGCGAAGCCATTTAATTTCGGAGTGCGGATTACGGAATGCGGAATCAAGCAGGAAAGCATTTAGTTCCGCAATCTGCAATCCCAAGTTTGCAATCAAAAAGTTATGGGAATCAAGAAACTAACCCCAACCTCTCCGGCGCGACGGTATCAGACTTATCTCACCAGAGATGAGTTGACCGTGGGCGCAGTGCCTGAGAAGTCGCTGCTGGAGCCCAAGACGCGGATCTCCGGGCGCAATAACGATGGCCGCATTACTGTGCGGCGACGTGGCGGCGGTCACAAACGCTTTTACCGCATCGTTGATTTCAAGCGCGATAAGGAAGGCGTGCCGGGCCGGATTACCCAGATTGAATATGATCCAAACCGGTCGGCCCATATTGCGCTGGTCACCTATCTCGATGGCGAGAAGCGTTACATCATTGCTCCCAGCGGAATCGAAGTGGGCAAGTCAATTATGAGCGGAGCGGATGCCGATATCCTGCCGGGCAATACCCTCCCGCTAATAAACATTCCCCTCGGTACGCAGATTCACAACATCGAACTGCGTCCCGGCAAAGGTGGACAGATGGCGCGGTCGGCGGGAGCCTTCGCTCAGTTGGTCGCCAAAGAAGGTAGCTATGCTCAGCTGCGTATGCCTTCGGGTGAAGTTCGACGGGTACCCCTGGTTTGCAGGGCAACCATCGGGCAGGTTGGCAATATTGAGCATGAAAACGTTTCATTTGGTAAGGCAGGCAGGTCTCGTTGGAAAGGGATTCGGCCGCATGTGCGCGGCGTAGCGATGAACCCGGTAGACCATCCGCACGGCGGTGGTGAAGGAAAAACCTCGGGTGGTCGTAATCCGGTAACGCCGTGGGGCCAGCCGACGCGTGGTTATAAGACCAGAAGTAATAAGCGAACGCAGAGAATGATTCTGAAGGACCGCAGGTCCAAATAATTTCGGAAGTCGGAATTCGGATTGCGGAATTAACAAGCTGCGAGGGTTTCAAATCCGAAATCCGCAACTCGAAATCCGAAATGGAGCGATATGGCACGTTCAGTTAAAAAAGGCCCATTTATTGACGTCAGCGTTCTGAAGGCGGTTGAGCGCGTACGCGCCGGCGGAAACCGTCCCCCGGTGATCAAGACATGGTCGCGGCGTTCGACTATTTCGCCTGACATGGTTGGGCTGACGTTTGGTGTTCACAATGGCAAACGACACCTGCCGATTTACGTTACCGAAAACATGGTGGGACACAAGCTGGGTGAGTTTGCTCCGACCCGGACGTTCAAGGGCCATTCCGGTACCAAGGTGGAGAAAGCTACGAAGGTAGGCGGTAAGTAAGTAACCAGACGCGTGTAGTCGATGTGCGGCAAGCCGCCCGCGTCCCGGGAAGTAAACGAACCTGTAGCCGTTCAAGAGGTTGAGTATGGAAGCGATAGCAAGTGCGAAATATCTTCGAGGGTCTGCGCAGAAGGCTCGGCTCGTCGTCGATATGATTCGCGGCAAAGACGTCAATCAGGCCCTGGCCATTCTGCGCTTCTCCACGAAGCGCGCCTCGAATCTGATTGAGAAGTGCGTGCGTTCGGCGATTGCGAATGCCAATGAAGCAGCTGAGAAGGCAAACGTCGCAATTGACCCGGATGACCTGTGGGTGAAGACGGTTTTCGTAGATCGCGGCCCGACCAAGAATCGACGTCGCGTCCGTCCGGCTCCGCAGGGCAGGGCCTATCGTGAGCAGCGACATTTTTGCCACGTCACCGTAATGCTTTCAAACGACGCCAAGCCTGAGACCGTAAAGGGAAAGGCGACGGGCAAGGACAGTGCTGCCAAGCCGGCGAAGTTAGCCGAAAGCAAGGGCCGCAAGCGCGGCGGAGCGGCGGCGGCACCGCGCGCGAAACGCGTGGCCCCGAAGACGGGCGGTCAAAAGACGGAGGCTGCGGCAGACGAAGGGACCAGCGCAGGTGAGAAGAAGCCAGCCAGGCGGGCTCCGAAGAAGAAGGTGGATGAGTAAGAAGCTTGAATCTCAGATTTGAGATTTCAGAGCTCAGATTTCAAAGCAAAGATTTGGGAAGTTTAATTCCTGAATACTGAGATCGCGATTTCGGATCTCAAAATGGTCGGATAAGAAACCTCGAAGCCCAACGTAAGGTCTCAGGTTTCACGCAAAGAACTGGAGAAGATTGTGGGTCAGAAAGTTCATCCCTACGGATTTCGCCTTGGTTACAACAAGGACTGGCATTCGCATTGGTTTGCGAAAAAGCATTACGGCGAGTACCTGTTGGAGGATCTCAAGCTCAAGCGTGTCCTGAAGCAGCGGTTTGCGGGAGCGGGAGTTTCCCACGTTGACATCGAGCGCGCGGCAAACAGGCTCAAAATCATTATCTACACGTCGCGACCGGGAATCATCATCGGCCGTAAGGGCGCTGAGATCGATAAACTGAAGAGCGACCTGTCAGCCAAAACCGGCCGGGAAGTACTGGTTTCGATTCAGGAGATTCACAAGCCGGAATTGAATGCGCAGCTTCAGGCCGAGAAGATTGCGGCACAGCTCGAGAAGCGGATCGCGTTTCGCCGCGCTATGCGCAAGGCGGTTGAAGAGTCGCTCCGGTTTGGGGCTCAGGGAATCAAGGTGAAAGTAAGCGGCCGTCTGAACGGCGCTGAAATCGCTCGGAGCGAGTGGCATTTGCAGGGCCAACTTCCGCTGCACACTCTGCGA
>JANNJZ010000528.1:0-17022 GCA_031396065.1 Pyrinomonadaceae bacterium
AGGTGGTACTGACCTCATGACACGGCAGCGCCCAGGCTTATGACTGACGACTCTCCGCCATTTCACGTTAGCGAACTCGACGAAGCGTGGGCTCTCGCTCTGGCTGCCGCCGAAATGCGGGCGCGTGCCACGGGGCGGACAGACATCTCAACCTATCTCGCTTTACGCACGTCCAACGATCTGCTGCGAAAGACGGGACGTGATTGGCTACAAGCAATGTTTACCTCTATTGCTGCGGAGGCGAATCGCGCGGGGGCCAGCATTCAGATGTCCCGAGACGAAGGTCATAGGTTCAGGGTGGGCCATGCCACCATGGTCGGTGGTCGGCTGAGTTTGGTCAACGGCGTACGCAACCTTTCAGTGGAAGTAGGCTGGCCGCGAACTCCGAGTGACGGTTTCATTCGAGGAGGCGGATTGGCTTTCGCCGACATCAAACATCTGGGACTCAAATCCGCAAGTGAACAGTTTCGACTCGTGGTTGGTCCGAGCGGTGTCCCATGCTGGAATGCGCAATCAGACAGCGCTGAGCCTCACCAGATCCACGAGTCAAACATTCGACATCACATCGCCATCCTGCTGAGTAAATCGCCACAGCACATCAAATAGAAATTTAACCGCGGATGAACGCGGATCAGAAATGATTTCCCGGGAAGATTAGTAAAGATTCTGCTCAAGTGCTTACGCTTTTCATCCTAATCCGCGTTGACCCGCGAAATCTGCGCCTAAGATTTCTTCACCAAACCTGGTTAGTCGCTAGCCTGACCATTTCCGCTGAATCATGCACGGTTTCGAACCATTTCCCATATCAGAATAATTCATCCTCATCAGAAAGCGTCTTAAGTGTGCGCTAAAAAGCAGTAGATCTTGTTGGACCGCAACCGCCGGATGTGTTGGGCACAATGATTGCCACCATGCGGGACGACACGAGCGGTTCGACCGCGTGTCCCAGGTACAGACTGAAAACATGTTGGCCATGAACAGCGGAGCCGGCCAGCTTACGAGAGAGTTTTAGGAGGGTACAAATGACGAACCGACGCACACTACGTTTTTCAATTTTCGCAACTGCCATTGTGGCGCTTGGTTTGCCGATACTGGCAGCCGCTCAAGGTGGTTACGGTTACCCGGATAACCGGCGCAATCGCAATGACAACTATGGCCGATACGATGAACGATACCTCAAGGATTCGATTCAGCGATTGGACCGGTTGGCAAAAGCTTTTGAGCGAGACGTTGACCGAGCCCTGGATCGCAGCCGGCAAGACGGCACGCGGCGCGAGGATCAAATCAATGGTCGCGCCAACAATTTTCGTCGCGCAGTGGGCGACTTGAAATCAGCGTTTGGTAACGGTCGCGATCTTAATCGCAGTCGAGACGAAGCTCAGCGTGTCTTGCAGGAGTCCCGGCAGTTTGAGCGGATGGGGAGACGTATAGACGGCCGGGTAGCTTCAGAGTGGTCGCAGATTCAACAGGAGCTACGCGTAATTTCCGATGCGTACGGCCTGGGTTATGGCGGCTACAATAACGGTGGTTACAACAATGGCCGCAATGACGATTACCGTCGAAACGACCGCAATGGCACTAACAACAATAACGATTGGTGGCGGAGAATTCCGTGGCCTAACTAAGCAGTTGACTGGACGATAGAGCATAGCCAAGCCCCGATCTGGATTGTATCCGGGTCGGGGCTCTCGTTTTGTGTTAGCGAACCAGCGGGGGCAAGGCCGCCTTCCTAACCCCGAGACTCCAAACGTTGTTCTTCCCCTAATGCTTGAAAGACTGTACCACGGGGGTTCGTCACTCCCGTGAAACAGCTCAGGGTCGGGAAGGTGGGCTTGCCCCCGCTGTTTTGTTGTTTCCACTTCTCATACATCGACCACCATCATTTGCATGTGCGGCGCTTGATGACAGAATAGCCGCATGGCCGGAACGCTCTATCTCGTTTCAACTCCTATCGGCAATCTCGAAGACATCACTCATCGAGCAGTCAGGCTGCTTGGCGAAGTGGCGGTGATTGCCTGCGAAGACACGCGGCACACGCAGAAGTTGCTCAATCACTATGGCATCAATACCAGGACCATTAGCTATCACGAACACAACGAGCGCGAACGGGCTATTGAACTCGTGCGGTTGATTGAGTCGGGTGCGGACGTGGCCATTGTTTCCGATGCGGGCACGCCCGGCATCAGCGACCCTGGCTTTCGCATCGCTCGACTCGCAATCGAAAGTGGTGTCCGCGTAGTTCCGGTCCCCGGTCCCAGTGCGCTGATTACAGCTTTGGTGGTTTCGGGAATGCCCACGGATGAATTCTTCTTCGGTGGATTTCTTCCCTCGCGTTCAGGTGCGCGGCGCGCGCGACTTGCCGACCTTCGTTCATTGCCCGCCACCTTGATCTTTTACGAAGGCCCTCACCGAATTGCCGCGACGCTCAAAGATGCTTATGAGATTCTCGGCGAGCGCGAGGCCGTGGTTGCGAGGGAGTTAACGAAAATGCATGAAGAGGTAGCGCGAGGACGCTTAAGTGAACTGACCGAACGCTTCTCTTCGCCCGATAAAGCGCGAGGGGAGATGGTACTCGTTATCGATCGCACCGTGATCAAGTCTGAGTCGGCGAACGAGGATGCGAGAGTCAATATTGCTTCGCTCGTTGCCGCGCTGGAGGCTGAAGGGCTGGACCATCGTGCGGCACTCAAAAGGGCCGCGCGTGAGCTGGGGCTTTCGCGCGATGAAGCTTATCGTCGGCTTGTAGCTGAGCGCGGAAGGGAATAGTGTTGGATCCCTGTCCCCCGCCCGCGGTAGGGGCGACAGCGTAAAGCCTGGGGTGGAGCGCAGCGGAACCCCAGGTTTAGAGACCCAAGGTAATGCCAGCCCGCGGAGCGGGCGACAGAGTTTACGCTTATTTTCGGGCTGTCGCCCGCTACCGCGGGCTAGCTTAGATCTCGCTGCCAAATGACTGATTGTGCAAACTCGCTACCGCCCACTCAATTGCGCCGGCAGCTGTTTATCAACCTTTGGACGCATGGGCCGGTTGCCGATTTCCCACACCATCATATAAACGGTGCGCGTCACCTTCTCCATCTTTTGGAAGTCGATCTTCTGCACTTCATCGCCGGGACGGTGGTAGTCTTCGTGCACACCGTCAAAGAAGAAAACGATGGGAATACCTTTTTTTGCGTAGTTGTAATGATCGCTGCGAAAGAAGAACCGGTTGGTATCGTTGGGATCGTCGTAGCGATAATCGTAGGTAAGATTCAGATACTGCTTGTTCACCGTTTCGGTCAACTCACCAAGTTCGGTGCTCATCATCTTTGAGCCAATCACATAAATCTCGTTTGGCCCTGAGAGTTCTCTGTTCGCTGGATTCGTATCACCGTCCTTCTTGCTGCGACCGATCATGTCGATATTCAGGTGGGCCACGATCTTATCCAGGGGAATGGTCGGATAGTCGGTAAAGTAGCGAGAGCCCCACAGTCCTTTTTCCTCGCCCGCATGCCAGACAAAAAGCACCGAGCGTTTGGGTCGGATGTCGGCCTTCCCCAGAGCCTCGGCCATTGCCAGCAGGGCGGTGGTGCCGGATCCATCGTCGTCGGCGCCGTTATTGATCGAATCACCGTTCAAGGACGCACCCATGCCGACATGATCGTAGTGCGCACCGAGGGCGACGTATTCATTTTTTAGAACGGGATCGCTTCCTTCAAACACCGCGACTACGTTTTGGGTGGTCACACCATCGGATTTCACTTTCACGGTCAGCGAAAGTTTTTTAGCGGGGCTGAGCGCAAACGCATCAACCGGCTGCCCGCTGGAAACAGATTCGAATATCACGGTTGCATTCTGCCGCTCACGTTGAAACAGACTATCTGCTATTCGCAACGAGATTACGATCTGGGGTACTTGCGCACCCTGCTGAGGTTGAAACTTCTCTACTCTGGTCGCGCCGCGTTCGGTTAACCGGGCGCGATTGCGATCCCAATTTGCCAGATACTGGAAATTCGGAATGATGACCAGCCCGGCCACACCTCGCTTGAGCGCGTACTCGGTGGCGTTCATCCAGTCTTCGCCGCGCTTGCCAGTGAGATCGGAAGCCAAAATACCGCGCGGGTATCCATTCGGCGGTGAAGCGACGATCACTGCGATCTTTCCGGTCGGGTCTATTCCTTTATAGGAATCGATATTCTTCGACTTAACTAACCAACCGTTACCGGCAAACACGAGTTCGGTCGCCGGCAGGTTGACCGAGACGGCAGACGGAATGTAATCATCCCCGAGAGTCAGCGGTTGGTTATTTAACTGCACTTGAGTTTCAGCTTTGTCGATCACGTCTTTGCTAAGTGAGATTTTCTGAAAGTAACTGCCGTCGTCACCCGCCGGTTTGAAGCCCCAATGCGGCAAGCTCGTGGCGAGAAACCGGGCGGTGATATCGAGTCCACGCGATGGGGTGTCGCGGCCTTCCATAAGATCAGATGCAATAAATGAAAGGTAATCTTTCATTTGCGCAGCCGTGATCGTGTCAGTGCCTCTTGGCGAAGCCGCTGAGGCCGGCACCGGTTTCTGGTTCTTGCTGGGTTTGCCCTGAGCCAGAACTCGGGAAGCTAAAGGGACGGATGCAGGACCCAGGACGAGCACGCACATCAAGGCCAGGGTGGTTACAAATCTTTGCATATTGTCTCCGCAGTGAATTATAGAGTTCGTTTCGGAAGCAGACTTCATCTAAGGTTCATTCTTGGGGAGGTCAGGTATACGCAGGTGGTGCGGAAAAGTTTTTAGGCTTGCTGGACTGCCTGAATCAGCCTCGTCAAGGTGTCTTTGGCGTCGCCATACAGCATCCCCGTCACTTCCTTGAAGAAGAGCGGATTTTCCAGGCCGGAAAACCCTCTTCCCTGGCCACGCTTCAGGACCACGACTGATTTGGCGCGATCAACTTCCAGTATCGGCATACCGGCGATTGGGCTCTCGGGATTATCACGCGCGTCAGGATTCACTACGTCGTTAGCGCCGATCACCATGGCCACGTCAGTTGAGGGAAACTCCGGGTTGATCTGTTCCAACTCATACAACGATGAATAGGGAACATTAGCTTCGGCAAGCAAAACGTTCATGTGGCCCGGCATGCGCCCCGCCACCGGATGAATTCCATATTTGACCGTCACCCCTCGCTTCTCAAGCGTGTCGGCCAACTCGCGCACGGCATGCTGCGCCTGCGCCGTGGCCAGGCCATAGCCGGGAACGAAGATCACTTTGTTGGCATAGGCCAACTGGATCGCGATATCTTCGAGACCAACCTCACGCATGGCGCCTTGCTGTTCAGCAGACGCACCCGCCGTCGTACCACCACTGCCGAAAGCGCCGAACAGCACGTTAGCCATCGACCGATTCATTGCCCGGCACATCAGGATGGACAGAATGAACCCTGAGAAACCATCCAGCGTGCCGGCAATAATCAAAACTTTGTTCGATAAGACGAAGCCGGTTGCTGCAGACGCCAGACCCGCGTAGGAATTGAGTAGCGACATGACCACTGGCATGTCAGCTGCTCCAATCGGCATGACCAGCAGCAGCCCGAAAACGAAAGCCAGAGCTACCATGAGGAAGAACAGTGGCATCGAGCCCGGCACAAAAATCAGATAGACAAAGATGCCGATAGTCGTTGCCAGCAGGGCCATGTTGAAGATGTTCTGGCCCTTGTAAGTGAGCGGCGTGCCCCGGACCAGACCCTGCAACTTTGCAAACGCCAACAGACTCCCGGTTGTAGTCAAGGCACCAAGCATGACTTCAAAGCCGAGCGCACCCATGGTGATGGTTTCGAGGTGTCCGTCATGTCGAATGAATTCAGAAATTCCCACCAACGCCGCGGCGAAAGCACCAAACGCATGTGAGAGCGCGGTCCGCTGCGGCATCGCAGTCATCGGGACCCAAAGACCCATCGCCAGACCGACCAGGGAGCCCAACACCAGGCCCAGGATGATCCAGGTATAGGTGATGATCTCGAGATGCAGCAGCGTGCCGACGATGGCCATCAACATGCCGAGTTCCGCCAAATGCATGCCGCGTTTGGCGGTTTCCGGGTGGCTCATTCCCTTGAGGCCAAGAATGAAAAGGACCGAGGCCAGCAGGTAACTTAGTTCGATGAAGTAGGTACGCACTGTGTTTCGTTACTACCGGTTAACCGCCAAGCCGCCAAGGCGCGATGAGCGCCAAGGAGCAAAAAGAAATGGACTACAATCACTGCATTGCTAATTCCTATTTTTGACTTGGCGCCCTCGGCGTCTTGGCGGTTAGTCTTTTTTAGTAGGTTTCCGCTTGAACATCTTCAGCATGCGGTCTGTGATCACGAATCCACCGACGACGTTGGTGGTGGAACAGAAGACCGCTGCAAAACCGAGGATGGTGCTGATCGTGTTGTATCTGGCGCCGGCCGTGACGATGGAACCCACCAGCGAAATGCCCGAGATTGCGTTGGTCGCAGACATCAGCGGCGTATGCAGCAGCGGCGGTACTCGCGAGATGACCAGGTAACCAAGAAACGCCGCTAGTACGAAAACGTAAAGGGCTGTGATTAGATTCTCCGCAGACATCGCTAAATCACCCTCCAAATTAAAATAAGTAATACCCTATCGAAAGAACTGCTCTTAGGCATTCCGACTGCTCTTAAGCGTTCCGTCTGCTGTTAGGCGTTTCGCTTGCGGCTATGCCGCCCTCCGTGCGGTAAGGCTGTGTGCCTTACCGAAAGGCTCTCTTTTTCTTCTGGAGGCTACGCCTCGGTGCGAATCGGAGGCATAGCCTCAGAATACAAAATCAATCGCCGGTAAGGCAGAGCCTTACCGCACGGAAGGCGGCAAAGCCGCGTAAGTCAGCTACAAGGCACTTTCGAGGCGGCAAAGCAGCACAGTCAGCAACAAGGGTTTTCGCGGCAAAGCCGCATAGTCAGCAACAAGGGATTTCTCGGCAAAATCGCAACGTTCGGCTACGAAGCCCTTTCAAGGGCCGCAGCCACCCGGCTATTCACGACCCGCCCCTCATGCGTCACACACGATGGTCCGACGACATCGTCCTCCATGTTAATGCTCAACTCTCCGTCCTTGATCAGCAGGCTCAGAAATGAGGTCACGTTGCGCGAGTAAAGCTGGCTGGCGTGCACTGGCACAGTTGCCGCCAGATTCGTCGGCGCCATAATCGTCACGCCATTTCGTTCAACGATTTCATCCGGTTTGCTTAGGGCGCAGTTTCCGCCGGTTGAACCGGCAAGATCGATAACCGCAGAACCTCGCTTCATGCCGTTCACTGCCGCTTCGGTCATCAGCAGCGGCGCCCGCCTACCCGGAACCTGTGCAGTGGTAATCACGAGGTCTGACGTCTTGGCGTGTTCGGCAATCAAATCGCGCCCGCGTTGCAACGCCTCCTCAGAGAGTTCCACGGCATAACCACCAGCGTCTTCAGTTTTGAGCCCACCGAGGTCGACTTCCAAAAATTTGGCGCCAAGTGAACGCACCTGTTCACCTGCAGCGGCGCGCACATCGTAACTTTCAACTACAGCTCCCAATCGCCGCGCCGTGGCGATGGCCTGCAAACCGGCCACTCCTGCTCCTAAAACCAATACCCGCGCGGGGGGGACAGTTCCGGCGGCGGTCATCAAGAGTGGAAACATTCTGGGGATCGTAGAGGCACCCAGGAGAACAGCCTTGTAACCCACCACCGTGGCCATTGATGACAGTGCGTCCATGGCCTGCGCTCGAGTGATGCGCGGGACCAGCTCTATCGCAAAGGTCGTCAGACCAGCTGCCAACGCAGGCTCCAACGCCTGGGGTTCGTCGAGCGGCCTCAGGAACCCGAGCACCACCGAACCCTTTCGAAGTTCGCCAAAGATCTCGTTGGTTGGTCGGTTGACCGTCACTAGAACGTCAGCTGATTCAACCAGCTGTTTCCGATCGACGGAAACTTCGGCGCCCGCCTCGCGATAGTCGTCATCAGAACGCGCCGCACCGAGACCGGCTGTGCTCTCAACCATCACGGTGGCCTTGAGTGCTACCAGCTTCTTGATCGAGTCCGGCATCAGCGCCACCCGCGCTTCTCCCGGTTGCGTTTCTCGCAGCACGACCACGTTCATCGGGCGCTCCGCTTGGACAGTCTTATTATTCTGGGCTGAAAAAGAATTGCAGGAAGCGATAAGGCGGTAGCTCTCGCGGTGGTTCCATCCAGGTGGAGGTTTGGCATAGACCTTAAGCTGAAAAGCTAGCTCACGCTCCTTGTCACATCAATGGCCGAAAACTGCTTGTTAAGAGAACGTCGATAGTATACCACCTGACCCAACAGGTGGTTAGAGTACACCCGCAGCCTCAGAATAAGCACTCGCCTGATTCAGAAGGTCGATGGCCGCTTGGTCCAACTCAAGCTTCGTCGCCTCGATTAGATCTGTCAGTTGCTCCAAACTCGTTGCACTGGCAATAGGCGCGGTGATGCACGGCCGTGCTATCAGCCACGCCAGTGCCACCCTGGTTGGATTGGCATCGTATTGCCTGGCAACCTGATCCAACGCCGCCAGGATCCGGAAGCCGCGTTCATTCAGATACTTCTTGTTATCCTTACCACGGGCGCTCTTCGCGAGATCAGCCTCCGAACGATACTTGCCTGTGAGAAATCCGCTCGCTAATGAGTAGTAGGGGATCACTCCGAGGCCATTTTCCACGCAGAGTGGTCCAAGCTGCTGTTCATACTCGGCACGATCGTAGAGGTTGTATAAGGGTTGCAGGCATTCATATCTCGGCAACCCATTCTGCTCGCTAACCTCCAATGCCTGAGCCAGCCGTTCGGCTGAGTAATTCGACGCCCCGATGGCCCTCACCTTACCCTGTTCAATTAACTGCGCGAAAGCCGAGAGCGTCTCTTCCAGCGGCGTCTCTTTATCATCCTCATGCGACTGATACAGGTCGATGTAATCCGTTTGCAGTCGTCTTAATGAATCCTCGACCGCACGAATGATGTAGGGCTTTGAGAGTCCCTTCTTATCCGCACCCATCTCCATTCCCACCTTGGTCGCAATTACTACCTGGTCGCGGTTGCCGCTGCGCTTCATCCATTTCCCGATTATAGTTTCTGAGTCACCACCCTCGTTGCCGGGAACCCAGATCGAGTAGATATCGGCGGTATCAATCAGATCGAAGCCGGCACCAACAAAGCCGTCCAACAACTGAAAGGATGTTGGCTCGTCAACCGTCCAGCCGAAGACGTTGCCTCCAAAAGCGAGTGGGGCAACTTCCAATCCTGACTCTCCAAGTTTTCGCTTCTTCAAGATGTCCCTCCTTCGATGTCGGCCAGGAACCCCTTATGCGTCCACTGCGGCGTCTTCGGTCAGCGATTTCATGTCAATGACGAAGCGGTAACGAACGTCGCCTTTGATGGTCCGCTCATAGGCCTCGGCAATTTTCTGGATCGGAATTACTTCCACGTCGGAGGTGATGTTATTTGCTGCGCAGTAATCCAGCATCTCCTGGGTTTCGCGGATGCCGCCAATCATTGAACCGGCCAGCGTCCGGCTATTGACGATAAGCGAAAACGCCGCCACCTCAACAGGTTTCTCCGGGATTCCCACGAGGATCATTGCGCCCTCGCGTCGGAGTAAGTTGAGGTAGACATTCAGATCGTGCTCGCCCGAAACCGTATCGATAATGAATTCAAACTTGCCGGCAGCGGGTTCAAGGTTTTCAACGTTTTTCGTGACCACAAACTTATGCGCGCCGAGAGCCGTAGCATCTTTCTCTTTCGCGGGCGACGTGCTGAATACCGTTACCTCAGCACCCATTGAGGCGGCGAGCTTCACAGCCATATGGCCCAACCCGCCTAAGCCCACCACGCCCACGCGCTGACCTGGTCCTACCTTGAATCGCCGTAAAGGCGAATAAGTAGTTATTCCGGCGCAGAGCAGCGGGGCGACATTCGCGAGTGGAAGCCCGTCGGGAATCTTGAGCGTGTAGTTTTCGTCCACCACGATCTGAGAGGAATAGCCACCATAGGTCGGAGTCTTTTCGTCACTGTCAGTTCCGTTATAAGTCTGGACCAGATGCTTCTCGCAATACTGCTCAGAGCCTTCTTTGCAGTTGACGCAAACACGGCATGAGTCGACGAAGCAGCCGACGCCGGCAATATCGCCCTCTTTAAACTTCGTGACCTCAGAACCCACGCTGGTCACGCGTCCCACGATTTCATGTCCAGGGACCATCGGGAAAATAGAGCCTCCCCATTCGTCCCGCGCTTGATGGATATCGGAATGACAAACGCCGCAATACTGAATTTCAATGAGTACGTCATGAGGTCCCGGCTGGCGGCGCTCAAAGGTAAATGGTCCGAGATTCGAAGTCGGTCCCGAGGTCGCGTATCCGCGAGTAGTTAGCGTCTGTTTCTTCGTGTCAATAGCTTGCATGGCTCTCACTCCCATTTGTCTTACTGAAGTTATGAAGTTGCTGCTCCAAAGTTGAACTCTTCATCCGGTTATTTTTGACAAGCTTAACAGGTCTAAGTGGGGAATCGGAATCGCGAAGCTTGTCCGGAGCAGAAAACAACTCTGCCAGGTGGGTAGTGGGTCTACGCCCAGGTGCCTGGTTTGCCAACCTTAGGAACGGCCCCTATAATCACCCTTGTTTTCGCGGCGCATTGGTGTAGTTGGTTAACACGCTGCCCTCTCAAGGCAGAGATCACGGGTTCGAGTCCCGTATGCGCTACCACTTTTCCTGTTTCTTCAATTCGCAACCTCAACTCAAGCATTGGTGAAATGTTTTCCGCTCGCGCTTCATAGTTAGCAGGCACCTCGCTAAAACACCCATAGCTGCGGCTACCTCGGCCGACAAGGAGAAATCCAATGCTGCGAAAATTCGAATTGCTTACTCTTGGCGGACTCTGCCTGTTCGTCGCGCTGCTGGCCTCATTCGTACCAGGGCATCAGTCCGCTGAAACTCTTCCCATCGCACAAGCGAATTCTTTAGTTTCGCCGCCCAACCTGTTCGCCAGTTTTAGGTGGAGTATGCCGAGACGTTTCGGTCCGAAAAACGCCGCCGGCATTGTCGATTATCATTGGACCGAAGCTACGCAGACTTACGATTCGACCTACGTTAATCCAGCCAGTTGGAGAGTGGAGTTTAACGCCTGCGATTCTTCGTCTGCTCCAGGCAATACATACAGTTGGGACATTGACGGCGTCGTTCAGGACAATCCAACCCCCAGTTCCTGCACGTTTGCCCATGAGTTCACCTCGCAGAAAACTTATCCGGTGAAACTCACCGTGACGACTTCGGATGGACAAACTGCCGTGGCTGAAACAGGTGTGACTGTTAAAGACCTGCTGATCGTTTCTGTGGGCGACTCGTTCGCTTCAGGTCAGGGCAATCCCGACATTCCAAAGCAGGGCGGCGTCAGAGCTAAATGGGTGGACAACCGTTGCGCCCGTTCGGCCTTTGCCGGTCCGGCCCAAGCTGCGCTTAGCATCGAACAAGCAGACCCTCACACATCGGTGACCTTCATTTCGTTGGCCTGCTCGGGGGCCACTATCGATGCAGGGCTAATCGGCAATTTCTTCAAGGGCGGGACATCGTTGCGGCCTCAGATCGATAAGGTCAAAGACATTCTCAACGGACGCCAGATCGATGCACTGCTCATTTCAGTCGGAGGCAATGACATCGGTTTTGCAGACTTAGTGGCCAAGTGCATCCTGCATCTCAACTGTTCGACTAATAATAGTGCCCTGGGAATGTTGAGCGGCGGTCTCAATGGCCTACCATCTCGTTACCAGGCATTAAGCAACAAACTAAACGAGCTTCCACCCGTGAAGAGAATCTTTATCACCGAATATCCCGATCTGGCTCGAAACCAAAACCGCCAGTTTTGTCATAGCTCTCCGTTCCCGGACTTGTTGGCCTCTTTGAGCAGAAAAGAAGCCCAATGGGCCTCAGAAGAAGTTGTGAGAGGTCTTAACGACAGAGTGAAAGCGGCAGCTGATGAGCACGGCTGGGTTTACGTAACCGGAATATCAGATGCATTTGCCACGCACGGCTACTGCGCCGGTGAACAGCGGTGGGTCAGAACTTTTCGCGATGCGAAAAGGATTCAGGGCACCGATAACAAGTGTGATCTGCTCAATCTTGAATCTATCAAAAGCTGCATCATCTCTTCCGGCTCGGTTCACCCAAATGAAGGTGGCCACGCGTGGTATGCGACGCGCATTATTGAAGAGTTGCAAAGGGCCGGAATCACAAATCCCGTCGGTCAATAAACTTTCGACCCAACCGAACTGATCCTCCCCTCAACGGATTCCAATCAGTGATCAGTCTGGCTTACCGACTTTTACTTTCCTCAAACCTATAATAAAGTCGCTGGCTGATTATCACGGAAGGCATAAGGAGAGAGAAAAGATGACACGACTGAGAAAGATAATTTTGACCTGCGCGCTGGCGGGCTTTGCTGTGTTGCCCTTCGTTGGCCAACTGGCGACCATCCCGGCCGCCAACGCCGAGACCGGTGAGATCGCGCAAGATCCCAAGGCTGCTAAGCCGACGAAAGTCAGCTATCTACCGATCCCCGCTGGTGACTACACGATAGATAAGAACCATAGCATTATCGGGTTTACGATTCGTCATAACGAACTCACCTTAGTGGGCGGTCGCTTTAAGGATTTTACTGGCGCCATCCATTACGACGATAAGGACGTGAGCAAATCCTCCGTCCAGTTCTCGGCTAAGGTTGAGAGCATCGACACAGGCGTGGAGGGTCGCGACAAACACCTGCGAACCGCAGACTTCTTTGAGGTGGCGAAATATCCCGAGATGACTTTCAAGAGCACGAAAGTCGAAAAGAAGGGCAAGGGATACATCCTGAGTGGTGACTTAACGCTCAAGGGTGTGACTAAACAAGTCACGCTTCCGTTTACCCTTACCGGCGCGATCAAAGACGGACGGGGCAATACGCGCATCGGCATAGCGGCGCAGACTAAAATCGATCGCCGCGATTACGGGATCACCTGGGGTCACGCGCTACCAGGCGGAGGATTCGACGTTGCCAACGACGTGACGATAGACCTCCACCTCGAGGCCATTCAACCGGCGCCAAAGCCGGCGGGTTAGCCTTACCGACTCCGGTGTCGATGGATTGAGACAGTCAAACGGTCACCTTCATCGGTGGCCGTTTGCGTTTGCGGCGCGAACCTCAGCATGAGATCTCAGATTTGAGAATTTGAGATCTCAAATTTCAGATCTCAGATAATCTCAGATATCTAACCAAGCTCTCGGAACATCTATCAGGCAACGTCTCTTTAACTTTCGCTCGGGCTGTAATAAAGTCGAGTCTCAAATACTCCATCAGTTTCTGGAAGAGGACCCATGAAAACGTCTCTGTCCGACACCGCACTTCGTCTCCTGGTTGCGCCTCTGGCCCAGGCCAACAAGGATTTCGTCACCCGATACCCCGGCGAAACTGGGAAACGCCAACCCGTGCACACAGTTTATGGTGGCGCACATTTGTTCAAATCAGATTCGGCAGCGCGACTTGGAGGCCTGGCCCGCCGCTCCCTGGATCAGTTTGCGCCGGACTATCTCAGCTTCGCCCGCGCGATTGGATTGCCGGGCGCTGAAACATTGCCCGAGTCTCTCGAGCATGACGATGGATTAACCGCGCGGCTCGCGTCTAGTCCCCAGGAAGTGCGGCTGGCAAACAAAACCGCCTGGCTGGCCCACTCGATCTACAACCGCGTTAACGAAAAGCTGAAGCGGGAACCGGTCGAGGATTTTCGGATCGACTTTGAAGATGGCTACGGCAACCGCCCCAACGATGAAGAAGATGGACATGCGGCGGCGGCGGCAAACGAAGTGGCCTTGGGAATGGAAATCGGGACGCTGCCTCCTTTCATTGGAATCCGGATCAAGCCTTTCAATGAGGAATTGCGCGAGCGCAGCATGCGCACTCTCGACATCTTTGTTTCCACTTTGGTTGAGAAGACGGGCGGCAAACTGCCCGAAAACTTCGTGGTAACTTTACCCAAGATTACGATTCCCGAGCAGGCGACGGCCCTGGCCGAAATTTTTGACTCACTGGAAAAACAAACCGGGCTGCCTGCAGGATCACTCAAGCTCGAGCTAATGATCGAAACAACGCAGTCGATCATCAATGCCGGCGGTCAGATTAATCTGCCCTTGTTGCTAGCCGGCGCGAGTGGTCGCTGCGTGGCGGCGCATTTCGGGACTTACGATTACACGGCGAGTTGTAGTATCACGGCGGCGCATCAACACATGATGCACCCGGCCTGTGACTTCGCGAAGCACATGATGCAGGTCTCTTTCGGCGGCACCGGAATCTGGCTTTCAGATGGCGCCACCAACATCATGCCCGTCGCGCCGCATCGCTTCAGTGAGGGTGGCACCCCGCTCACGGCGGAACAGATTTCGGAAAACCGCCTAGTGGTCCATCGGGCCTGGAAACTCCACTTCGATCATATCCAACATTCGCTTGAAAGCGGTTTCTATCAAGGCTGGGATCTGCACCCGGCACAATTGCCCACGCGTTATGCCGCCGTCTATTCGTTTTTCCTTCAAAGTCTTGACGCAGCTTCGGAGCGACTAAAGAATTTTGTTGAAAAGGCTGCGAAGGCTACTTTGGTTGGCGATGTTTTCGACGATGCGGCCACTGGCCAGGGATTACTTAACTACTTCCTGCGCGCCATTAATAGTGGTGCGCTGACGGAAGAGGAGGCGGTGGACTTGTCCGGTCTAACCGTGGCGGAATTGCGTTCGGGTTCCTTCGTCAAGATCTTGAACAACCGCCAGAATCTATAACCCGTTTTGGAAACTAGGTTACCTGTCGGATAAAACTTGGTGTGGATGAGTGAAGTTTTAGGTCTGGCCGTCCGTCTAGAGAGCACACTTGTGTGCCTGCCCCGCGTTACCCCGTTCGCCAAGTTGGTCCGGAGGAGCACACAAGTGTGCTCTCTAAACAACGGGGGAGAGCCTTAAGCGGCTCTGCCGCCTTCCGTGCGGAAAGGCTAGGCCTTTCCGATAGCGGTTTCAGACTTGAGGCTGCGCCTCTGATGTCGCGCGGAGGCATAGCCTCAGAATAAATAGAGCAGCCGGTGAGGCTGAGCCTCACCGCACGGAACGCGGCAAAGCCGCAGAACCAAGCTCAGAGACAAGCTCAGAGTGTAAGAGCGAGCCAAGCTTGTCGGCCACGCGACGCGTGGACACAAGGGTCCTTTCTAAACGCCTGTGTGGTGAGGCGGAGCTTCTAATTGGAGGGTGGAATGAGAATTTTTGTTAGCCTGGTGCTTCTTGCGACGATGCTGTCTGCCACGGTCTCCGGAATGCAGAAACGTGGCGCCAAGACGGTCGCCGGCGATCCCGAACTGGCGAAGAAGATTCGCCGGTTCTCTCCGACCGTATTAACCGCCGACGTTTCCCGGCTTTCAGCCAGCGATCGCAAGGCACTGCAAAAAATCATCGATGCGGCAAAGCTGCTGGATCCCTTATTTCTGCGCCAGGTGTGGAGCGGCAACGAAGCATTGAAGATAAAGCTTGAGGCCGACAAGACTGCGGTGGGCCGGCAACGTCTCCATTACTTTTGGATTAATAAAGGCCCATGGTCGCGACTCGACAGCAATGAGCCATTCATTGAGGGGGTTCCGCATGAGAAACCGCCTCAGGCGAATTTCTACCCTGAGGACATCACCAAAGATAAGTTTAATTCATGGCTCGCCGGCTTGCCCGGCTCGGAGAAGGAGAAGGCGACCGGCTACTTCTATACGATTCGCCGAGATGCCAGTGGCAAGTTAATGACCGTCCCTTATAGCGAAGAGTATCGTTACGCTCTCGAACCTGCCGCTAATATGCTGCGCGAAGCCGCCTCCCTGACGACGAACCAGACACTGAAAAACTTTCTCACCAAGCGCGCCGACGCCTTTTCGTCGAATGACTATTACGCGAGCGACGTCGCCTGGATGGACCTGGATGCGCCCATTGAAGTGACCATTGGTCCATATGAAACCTACGAAGACGAACTCTTTGGTTACAAGGCTGCATTTGAGGCCTACGTTACCCTGCGCGACGCAGCTGAAAGCGACAAGCTAGCGAAGTTTAGCCGGCACTTGCAGGAACTGGAAGACAATCTCCCCATCGACCCGGGCTACCGCAATCCAAAGCTGGGCGCGGCGTCCCCGATTCGGGTGGTGAACGAAGTCTTCGGTTCAGGAGAAGGCAACAGCGGAGTGCAGACGGCGGCCTTTAATCTGCCCAACGACGAGCGCGTCGTTAAGGAAAAGGGCTCCAAGCGAACGATGCTGAAGAACGTGCAGGAGGCAAAGTTTGCCAAGATCCTCGTCCCGATCACGCGCGTACTGTTGGCGCCCGCTCAGCAACGAGCCGTAGCCTTCGATGCGTTTTTCACGCACATCCTGACGCACGAACTAATGCACGGACTCGGGCCGCACAATATCAAGGTTGGCGGCCAGGACTCGACTGTGCGCTTGCAGCTCAAGGACCAGTATTCAGCGATTGAAGAAGCCAAGGCCGATGTGACGGGCCTCTGGGCGTTGCAGTTTTTAATCGACAAAGGCGTGGTCGAAAAGCAGATGCAACGTACCCTCTATACCACGTACCTCGCCAGCATGTTTCGCTCGGTTCGATTCGGACTCACCGAATCGCACGCGCGCGGAGTTGCGTTGCAGTTCAATTACTACACGGACGAGGGTGCGATCAAGTTTGATGAACGAACCGGCAAGTTTAGTATCGATAACGAAAAAATCAGAGAAGCTGTCCGAAAGCTCACCCGTGAGCTACTCACGATCGAAGCAGAAGGCTCCTACACCAAGGCGAAGGCGATGCTGGACAAGTATTCCGTGATTCGGCCCGAGATGAAGGGTGCGCTTGAACGGCTAAAGGACGTGCCGGTGGATATCGAGCCGATTTTTCCACTGGCGAAATAGCCTTTTGGAGTGCGGCGGCTAATTTGGAGTGCGGTAACCTGTTACCGCTTTGGTCTTCGGCGACCTGTCGCCGCCGTCCT
>JANNJZ010000539.1:0-5938 GCA_031396065.1 Pyrinomonadaceae bacterium
GCCACACACGAACGGGAGCAAACCGCCATTCGCCAGACCTGCTGCTACTCCGACCATGTTCTGCTCGGCGATGCCCACATTGATCAACCGACGAGGGAACTCTTTTTGAAAGCCGCCCAGCTTGCTTGATCCGATCGAGTCATTACAAACAACCACCACCCTTTCATCTGCACGGGCCAACTCCAAAAGCGTGCTCGCAAAGATGTCTCGGCAGTCATGAAGCGTCATCACAGCTAAACCTCCCCCAATTCTTGCAAGGCCGCTGAGAGTTCCTGCGCCGTCGGCACTCGATGGTGCCAACCAACCTGATCGCGCATAAAAGAAACTCCCTCGCCCTTGTGCGTGTGAGCAATCAAGCAACTCGGTCGCCCGATCTCGAAGGGTAAAGCACTGAAGGCTTCGAGCAAGGCGCTGTAATCGTGACCGTCCACCTCGCGAACCGCCCAGCCGAAGGCGCGCCACTTGTCCGGCAATGGCTCAAGCCGGTTGGTTGTCTCCGTGGCGTCACCCTGTTGAAGGCGGTTTCGGTCAACAATCAGGGCTAGGTTGTCGAGACCATAATGGGCCGCAGTCATGGCAGCTTCCCAGTTGCTTCCTTCCTGAAGTTCGCCGTCCCCAGTCAAAACGAAAGTGCGCCAGGATGCCTCCTGTACCTTGGCTGCGATCGCCGTGCCAACTGCGACCGGCAATCCATGGCCGAGCGGTCCGGTGTTGGTTTCCACGCCGGGATTTGACTTGCGATCGGGATGGCCGTTGAGGCGCGAGAGCGGCTGCATATATGTAGCGAGTTCCTCGTGAGGGAAGAACCCCGCACTGGATAGCGTCGTATAGAGGGCTCCGGTACAATGCCCCTTGCTCATGAAGAAACGGTCTCGGTTGGGATCGGACGGCCTTTTCGGATCCACCCTGAGTACGGCGCCATAAAGCGTCGCGAGGATGTCCATACTCGAAAGGTCCCCGCCGGCGTGGCCCAATCCGGCTTGGTGGATCATCGTCAACGCCTGGGCTCGGTTGGCATAAGCCCGACGGCGCAGCTGCTCTGCTGTTTCCCTTGTGGTCGTCATTGGATGCCTCCACGTCCCAGCAACAGCTGCAACACAAACTGTTGAGACCTCAAGGCGTTCTGCTCACTCTGCGCCGCCAACAGCTCGCTGAGATCTGACTCCTCCAACAGGTTGTCCAATAGGCGGATGTTACGAATGCTGGCGCGAGCAGCCTCAACCGGATCTTCCCGGAAAGGAAACTGGTCCAATAACAGCGGCCTGGTCCAGCCGATGAGCCGCAGGTGATGCAGAAACTCCAGAGTTTCGATCAGGTGAACCGAGCCCACGGTTAGATCGTCGTCCCACTCGCGCCAGTTATCATTTAACTCGACGCTGACGAGCTTGCCGCGCCCTGAGATCAATTGCAGCGCCTCCGCCGGCGTCTCCTTGGCAAAAAGCGAGTGACCGAGGTCCATGACGATCCCAACGTTATCAACTCCCATGTCTTCGATCGCCAGGAGAGTCTTCGCCGCCGTCTCGAAGAAGATATGTACGCGGGGCTCCTTCGCTTTGTACTCAATGGCAAACTGCATCTGCGGATCGGTTTCAGCCACTTCCCTCACCCCAGAGACTGCGAGCTCCCAAAGTTTTCTATAATCAGCCTGAAAGGGGTAGTCGTATCCATCCTGCCCCGGCCAGAACTTCACGTAATCCGCGTCGAGCTTGTGGGCCACCTCAATAGCCCGCTTGCCTAAATCTATCGCCTTTCGCCGCACTGCCTCGTCAGGATGCGTAAAGCTTCCCCGCATGAACTGGCGGTTGTATATGACCGGCGTAACCGCAATCGCGCGCAGTCCATTGCGATCGAGAGCCTCTCGCACGGATTCCACGGACAGGCTGGGATCTGAGAAGGGGTAATTAATATCCAAAAACTTTAGGTCGGCAACCTGTCCAGCCCGGTCAATGGCCTCGAGCGTCCCTACCGGCGGCCCGTACCCGTCCGTGGCGTAGCGATCCACGAACTGCCCAAACATCCAGACACCGGCGCCAAACTGCATTTCCTTTGTCATAATTCTCCTGTTTCGGAATAATAATTCATATCTACGTTTTTATGCAACAACTTCCTGTCACACACTGCGTGAAAACCCAAAAGCGGGTACGGTAATTTGCAGGTTAGGAAGGGTGGCATGCCCCCGCTCGAGCGCCAATGGCGCGACTGGTTGCTTCAGATTTCAAGTGCAGCACCACTGCTCAAGCCGGACACGGAGAGTGTTTCCACTTAGAAGACGTTCCCTAGACACGATTGCAGCGGGCGAGGAATGTCGCGTAGGAGGTTCGCGTTCTGACGGATGGACGGGGGAGCGGATTATGTTTTCAACACGGTCGGCACACCCGCGACTATTTCGCAGGCGCTTGAGGGTACGCGCAAAGCCCGAGGCGTCGGGTTGAATGGATTGTTGGGTTTCGCCTTCGCATTCACTAAGGCAAGGCTAAATACGATTTTGCGTCGTCTAACTCGAATGTGTGAATTACAACCGAATACCGCCGCAACAAATCTTCTATCGTTTGCACCGTGCAATTGCCGACGCGCAACCGCACAACCTTCGGCGGATGTCCAAACAACAAACTGCGTTGCTGAAAGTCCAGGTCTTTTGACACAATCACAAAGCCATTTGCTTTTGCGTGTTCCCAAATGCCAACATCGTCGGACTGTTTCATTCCGGCTTCACGGATGTGTCGGCTGTCAGGGTAAAGGTCGGCTAATTTCTTTGGCAGTCGCCACGACAGATTTTGGTCAAACAATAACTTCATACTGCGGCAAAACGGCAAGTCGTCGCTCGCGGTCTGCCGCAAACGCGAAACATGCCCGAATATCTTCGTGTGTCAAATCGGGAAAGTCGTCCAAAATCTCGTCTTCCGTCATCCCGCCAGCCAAATACTCAAGCACGTCCTGCACGGTCATCCGCAAACCGCGAATACACGGTTGCCCGCTTCGTTTGCCCGGTTCAATGGTAATAATGTCTCGATAGTCCATAGCTGAAATGATAACAATAAACCCAATCCTTACAAACCGAAAATACCCGCCATCGTTAAGGAAAACGAGAAACCGAGCGGTGGAATTCAGTTGGCCGCGCGAGCAACGGCCTGTAAGCGCAAAGAGCCAAACGCTACGCGCGAAAAGTCAACCCTTTGCCCTTTGCTCTTGGCCCTTTGCCCGCCGCTTTAGTCCTTTTCTATCCAACTGAAGAGCTTTGCGCTCTTATTGACGTACTGTCAACGGCTCGGGAGCCACCGCGCTGGCAGGCCGTACAAAGAACTGTGCACGTGAGCAGGACACTAAAGGGTAGCACTCTCATAGGTCATAACCATCTTTCCCAAGAAAATCGGGATTCCATACAAATTATTCTCTGATGAAGCCAAGGGATTCAAGCAAATTAGCCGATGAAGCCTGGCGTGTTTTAATGCTATCGACACCCATCCCATCTTCATACCAACGCTGCTCTAGCCCCGATAACGCTTCCGGCAAATACCTTTTGAATCTAGGATGTTGATACAAAACCGGAGCGGCTACTGATTTGAAACCTACCTCAGGAAAGGCTAATACGCCAGCATAGATCGGAGGCTTATCACTAACATTAGTAAACAGTCCATTAGGAATGAATTTAGTCGCTTCTCGTTCCATTCGCTGGTTGATTACGTCACAGGTATGTCCATAGAGAGCCATATCAAAATTCTCCAGAGAATTGCCTAGCCATGAACCTTCGATAGCAAGCAGTACCGGGACCTTAGAATTACGCACCTGCCTGCGCTTCCTTTGCACAGTTTTACGGAAAGACTTCTTGGAATTGTCGAAAACGGTAAAGGGGGCCTCCCAAGCAATCGGAGGCCAATTAGGCCGCCGCGAAACCAAATGCAGATGAATGATTCCGCTTGGCAATTCCTCAACCAAATCTAGTTCCGTAGTTCCATCAGTCGGAGGAGATATCGAGAGCATTCTGGTGACTGTCTGTCTCAATGCCTTCTTGGAGTCGGCTTGACCAATTCGAGGAATCTTCAAAATCCCGACACTCCATCCTTCAGGAACCAGGGCTTCAATGATGTCGGTCAAGGGATTTCGATTCTTGAGCTTTTGCCCAGCCTCAACACTAAAATTAGGGGAGGCAGCTTCTACAATGATCGTGCTGTCTGGAAATTGTGCGAGGAAATCGGGCTGCTTGTTGTCATCTTGTTTAGGTTCGACTGTGAGTGTAGCGCCTAAAATCTGGAGCGTGCGAGCCACAATCAGTTCAAAGAATGCGCTCTTATGTCGGTGATGAATCGCCTTGAACAGATTAGACTGCGCGTCTTTAGGTAACTGAGAAATATTGTCATTCAGAAAGCGCCGAAAACCTTTTGCCCTTGGAAGAGTTGAGCGCGATAGCCAGTCTGAAGGCTGCTCTCCGCGTTTCAGAGAATCATCAACTGCTGAAGGCTCTGGGAACCAGATTGATGTCATAGCCCTATTGACCACCGAGTAATCCAATTACTGATTAGATATCACAACTGCACCACAATACGCCGATATGGAGTATGTGCAGCAAATGCCCGAAACGAAAACACCTCGACCAAGTCAGTGATGTTGCACGCCTGAGGCACATTGAGTCTAAGGACCGAAGAAACCTGACCGCAGTTGGATTAGAACGTTGCACCGGGCTTTCTCCCTGATGAAGCGGGAATCAAGACTACTTAAATCCTAGGGCGTGGGCGTTCGATTATGACAGCGAAATCTGTGTCCGCGGGGAGCGGCTCGAAGATGAAACCGTCGTCGGCCACTTCAGGCGGGGCGTGTCGAACTACGACCTTCCTCCTTAGCTGTGTTTACGTTTAACTGCGCGCGCATCCCGGTGCGACTCTCATTTCAATGGATGAAGCCCTGATGCGAGTTTCCGCTTAGCCGCGTTGCCGATACCATGAACCGATATCCGACGCATCAGCCGACTTCGACAGGTTGGCTCTGTTTCTCCTCATCCGCCGGGCTTTTGACAAGCAGCTCCAGATACTGCTTCTGCATTTCGATGTAGTATGCGACTACTTTTCGTGGGTCGTGGTCATGCTCTGCGGAGATGCGGTGACGCACCTCTCTGATTTTAGCGATCGCCGGATCATCCTTCATCTGCTTGTCCTCCAAGTAACTCAAGGGGCGTGACGAGCGACGGCACGTACAAGCCCAGCATGGTATTGATTCGCCTAATATGCCCGAACTTGTTCGCGTTCGCCAGATGCTCACAGTTCCACGTCAGCAGGAAGTCGCACCTGTGAAACGAAGCCACTGCAAGATGAAGCGCGTCGCCGACCGGATCAGCAGGCATCAGCTTGTGCCGGATATAAGCCTCAACGATCTCGAAGACAGCTTCTTCGACCGCCAACAACGGCAACGCACTCACCAGCTCGACCACCTCCTGCTTGTGCGGGTGGTCGCCGCGACGCAGCTCATCGAGCGTGGCAACGCTGGTCAGCCGTTGATAATCGCCGTCCGCTTCGTCCCACCATTGCCGCGTCCATTGCCGGCGCGCCACCATTTCCGGTTCTGTGCGCCCTTCGTGGTAGAAGCTTGGAATGGAAGTCTCGATGTAGACTGTGGGCATCATCGCTCGCGGCGACTACGACTTTCCTCTTTAGCTGTGGCGCTCGTCTTTAGCCGTGAGCGCTGGCGGCTATTCTAGCCGCTAAAGCAATTATTAAAAACGCGTAGAGCTTCTGCCGGGTTGCAACTCATAGAATCGTACGCTTTGCACCGGTCTTTCTCCCTGATGAGTAGGAATCAAAACTACCTTAAACCCTCGGTCGTGAGCGTTCGATTTATGACACCGAAATCGGTGTCGTCGGTTGGTCGCAGCAGGGCGGCGTTCATTGTTGTCGCCGGATGCGGAGCGCCATGTAGGGCCGGCCGGGCAGCGGCACGCTGCGGCCGTCCT
>JANNJZ010000541.1:0-14979 GCA_031396065.1 Pyrinomonadaceae bacterium
GAGTTGCGTCTTCAAGAAATAATGCATGTTCCCCAGGGTTTCAAAGCAAACCCTGGGCTGGAATTAGCCAACGCTTTCAGCGTACTGTTCAGGGTTGGTGATGTCTGCCCACCCTTAGTTTTCACACAATCTTGGTAGCGGGTGGGTAAATGAGACGACTTCTCTGCCGTACGGACCCACCCGCTACCGCGAGGTGGTCCCGACCTCATTACACACGGACTTAAGATATGGAAGATCTAGTTTCGATACAACGGCGTGCATCCCGCATCAAGCTGCTCTTGATGGATTGTGATGGGGTGCTTACTGATGGTCGCTTGTGGCTCCTGGAAGGTGGCGATGAGCATAAGAGTTTCGACACCAGGGATGGACTGGGCCTTCACTTGTTCCATCGCGCCGGGCTCAAGTCGGGAATCATCAGCGGTCGCAGGTCGAGTGGGCTGGAGCGGCGCGGGCATGAACTGGCAATCGAGTTTGTGCGGCAGGGCGATCCGGACAAGATAGCGGCCTTCGAAGATGTGTTGCGGCTGGCAGGAGTGGATGAAAATGAGGTTGCGTTCGTGGGCGACGATCTGAACGATATTCCAGTCATGCAGCGATCGGAGCTGGCCGTTGCTGTGGCCGATGCCGTGGAGGAGACTCGTTCGGTAGCGCATTATGTTACCCAGGCCGCGGGCGGACGTGGCGCCGTCCGCGAAGTAGTAGAACTGATCCTGAAGTCTCAGGGCCTCTGGAGCGATTTAGTCGAGGGCTACTTGAAGTAAACGTTATCAAACTGACTCACTTCCGGAATACGGCAGCACTTGAAGTAAACGTTTTCATCCTTCATACTTCTGCGCTCATCCTTTGCTCTTGAGCGGGCGTAACTCAATGGTAGAGTGTCGGCTTCCCAAGCCGGATGTTGCGGGTTCGATCCCCGTCGCCCGCTCCAGTATTTAACGCCTCTCCGCGCCTGAGCGACGAAGACGCGAGATGTTTGATGCGTCTGCCTGAACGACCAACATGGTGCTCAAATTGTTATCGGGCTCAGTGAAGAAACAAACTCCGCAATTTCCATGAACAATGCAGCGCGGGGAGCCGCAGATAATCTGCTGGATGGGATTATAATGTTAAGGACTTTCACGGCTCGGATGAACTTGGCGTCGCCGCCATCGCCCCGCGTGATTTCCTGAACTTAATTCGGAGCACATCATGAGCACGCTGACCATCGAACTACCGGACTCGCTGAAGCAGAGCATCGAAGAGCTTGCCGCTAGAGAGGGCTATTCAGTGAGCCAGTTTCTGGCCAGCGCCGCTGGCGAAAAGCTGGCGGCCATGATGACGTTGGATTATCTGCGGCGCGAAGCGGCGTCAGGGCGCCGCGAAGACTTCGAGCATTACCTCGAAGCGGTGCCAGACTCAGGCCCGCCGGAAGCCGACCAACTCAACTAGGCTGGCGCAGCCGGTTGAAAGACTATCCCGGACATCAGGAAGTTGTTACTCAACGCACAGGAAGCGGAGGGTCGCGCGCTGGAATCGCGCCGGGGGCACCACTTCTTCACTCTCACACACACATTCGCACACAAATCGAATCGCGCGTGACTTCGCTCTTTGATGGCGGGCGCGTTGCCCGATTACATAATGCTCGATTATCGGATGACCGTCCGCTTCTTTGTTTTTTTCTTAAACAACTAAGCCAGGGTCTTCAGTCACAATTCGGCTCACCATTCAGTGTTTATTGCTACCCTTTGTGGGAATGATTAATATTGGCCCATAGGTCGACAGACCAAATAGGTTAAAGACTTGTTCGTGCGCTGAGTCTAATTGTTTTTTGGCGCTTATGAGATAAAGCCGAGGGAAGACAACCTGCGGTAAGGAATACTACTTGTGCAAAGTTTGCAACCCTCATGGAAATCCTCATGGCGTAGAACGATTTTGAGATGGTGGCATAGTCGCGCGCAGCGATTTGCTGAATGGCACTTTTCACGTCTTTATTGGTTCTGGCGTCAATGGCTTTCTCTTATTCAATTCAGAATCCGTAGGTCCCTTTTCACACTACGTGAAAAGTGGCGAGAGACTCGCGATTCTGGCTCGATACTCCGAGTCCTAACTACAACCATTCTCGGAAAAGTGTTATTCGCAGTAGCCGTCGTGATAAGTGTCGAAGTCTTGGAACGACTAGTTCTAAGTTACGGACCCACGATCAAAACCTACATTCCGCTAGCGCTTCAAGACCCAATTAGCACATTAAAGCACCTTACGAAGAGAGACCCAGCCACTTATGCAAGCGTCCTCAGTACTCTGGCGCAGGTCGCAGGAGTCTTTCTAGCCCTTTACTTCACCGCAGTCAGCGTTGCAGTTAGCAGCGTCTATTCCCGGGTCCAAGAGGACGTGCGCTTACTTCTAATGCGCGACAAGGTTGGCAATCACTACATAAATATCGTCGCGTTCCTCGCGGCTTATACAACCATTCTGTTAGGCCTAATGGCCCTGGGCTATCAACCTGGGGTTCTGAGTCTGATACTAGCTGTCGGAATCGGAGTCGCGGGAATTTTTAGCTTCGTCATCCTGGGATTTCGCAGTTTTCAGTTCTTTGACCCGACTAATCTCGTTGGCTATCTGGTTGGCGACCTAACTCGCTGGATACAACGGGCGACGCCAAGTCGACCTCTTTGGCAGGACGTATCTTTTCAAGCTTATTACCAACGGGAAGCTGCCAGGGTGCTGGCGACGTATCGCAATGTAGTTTCGCTCGCGAATCGGGAGGAGCATCTACAAAGTCGCGCGCTCGTTGAACTGGCGGGTCAAGCATTCTCAGTCTTGCGCTTCTACGAACGAGAGAAGTTGAGAATTCCAAGCCACAGTAAGTGGTTTAAGTCTACGTACCGGCATAAAGAATGGCTGACCGCCAGCTATTCAGAGACATCAATGGCCATGAGAGCTGGTACCGTGCTGCAACCTGAGCAAGCGCCAGACTTAATGTGGTTTGAAACTGATATCGTGAAGACAATCGTCTTCTCGCTAGAAGGTCTTCTCGAAAGGAAAGACCTGTCAAGCGCCTATGACTTTTTCACGTCGAACCAACGCACCATCGAGCAATTGGCGAAGCATTACGCGATCGACGAAGCGCTATATTTGTTTCGTCGGATAACTCCATTGATCCAGCAACATGTCCTGAAAGGCGCATACCCTTGCCCGGACGGGGAAGAAAATATTGAGACTCTCAAATTTGGACTCGCTTTGATTGATCTTCACGGGCTCACCTTCATTAGCATACTGCTTGGTTTTTCCGAAAGAATTCGCAATATGACCGCCATGGATTTGGGCAACGTCGTGAAGAACATCAGATGGGAACGCCCTCAAAGTATCTACGAGACAAAGCTTCCTCGCAAAGTTGTTGATCAGATGGAATTTCTCAAAAATGGACTTGAATTCGAACGAGCTGTTGAAGGACGTTACATTAGTCCACTTTGGTATCAGCAGGAACACGTAGCAATAAGTATGGTTCGCTTTATCGACGGTGCTGTCGCAACACTCACTCCGGAGTTGGAAAAAGCTTTTGCTGCCGAAGTCAACACGCTGTTAGAGGATAAGCGTCATCTATTTGCTGCTCAATTAATCGAACGCGGGCTGGAGGCTTGCGACAAATTCTCCCATCACTTCAGCGAAGCGAGGGAATGTTGCGAGCGTCTGGAAGAGTTCCGAAGGATGAAAGACATGCCCTGGCCGTCGATTGACTGGGATGGTTATCACCGGAGAATCGATTCTACTCGTAAGGCGCTCGTTGGTGCCTTCGGCACGTTGCTAGCTCATTTGGCGAAATTGCCAAAATCCAAACAGTTCCCAGATTACTTTGGCCATGCATATTCTGTTGTGGCGCAAGAATGTTTCGACGCTATCGCGAAGGGCGATGAAGCCATGTTTCAAAAGCTCTTTCCAGTTTTCTTCGTCTCGAGTATTGAGGTGCACAAGCAATGTGTTGCGAGTCCAGTTAGTAATGATCCATCGGTTCAGTTCGGCTTCTGCGCACAGCCAATTATCGATCTCTTCGACATCTCAGGGTACGCCATGATCTTTCAGGAGCTGGACGCAACGAAGTACTGGGATTTCGCAAAAGCAATCTGGGACGGTTACTTCTCGTCGCTGCAGGATAAGGCGGCGGGGGCTCAGCTCTTCTGCGCCCTAGGGACTTACCGTGGCTTCCTAATAACATTCCCACGCGATATGACAAGAGCTGGTTGGGAACCGTACTTGGAGTGGGACCTACGAAGACGCAACCTTTTGAGGAATATCTTCTATGATCCCTTTTCTTCAACACAAGACCAAAGATCGGCTCACTCGAGCCCGATAGTAAGGGCGCTCGGTCGGTCCGGAATGCTCTTTGATGAAGCTCGCAAGTTTTTCTCAGCTGTCTATTTCAAGGAGCAAATTGAAAGAGGCGAATTGGAGGTGTCGAATCAGATTCAGTCGGTCTATAGAGAGATAGAGCGTGAGAGCTCAAGCCCGGATAAGGAGGATGGATGAAGATGAAAGAGTATCGAAGCGACGATCTTGAGAGCTCGCAGATGTCAATCTCGTACTGGTCGGGTCAAGGCGATGAAGACGCGAAGTTAAAAGCCCGTCCTGACTATTACTCCTTATCCAATACCCACATGCTCATTCAAGATGTTTCTAATGCGGTACTCCCTGCGCCAGGCTACACAAAAGCAAAATACGAAATCCAGCTCGCACCTACGAATGCAGATCTGGAAGATCTAATAGTGAAGGCTCTCAGAGACAGAGGCCATCGACGAAGCCTAACTGACGCGGCATATGATTTCTTCCAAGAATGTGCTTCAACGATGACTGCCTTCGGGCGCGCTGATTACGAGATTGTTTATCTGTCGAATACTGAGGGCAAGATCATAGCCTTTGCGTTGAGCCGTATTCAACCATTGACTCTTGTCAGTCGGAGAGGGAGGGTCTGGCAGTACGTGCCCAAACGGATCGCACATGAGCGCGATTTGTCTAGTCAGTATGTGAAGCTTGTGCCAGAGGACGTCGTGAGCTTTCGGCTTCCGATGCATGTCCAAAGACACCATCGCCGGATGATGGAGTCCCTGGCCTTTATGAGCATCAATTTCCTGCCTGACTTTACGATGACAAATCTAAAAGGTGAAACGCGTGTCCCTTTTGACCTTGGAGAATTCAGTCGGGTTCAAAAAATCGCCTTGGCGAGATCCACACGAGAAATCGGTTGGAATGGGCGTCAGCTCTTCAGGGAACGGATCCTGGAATACTACTTTTTTTATCGGCATCTCGTGTTCGAGAGGTTCAAGTGCGAGATGCGAAATAGCATAGTCGAAACATTAAACCTCGGCATCCAAAGAGCCGGCTCACAAATCGGTTTTGAAGTAGGTCTAAACATTAACGGGTTGGCAACACTGACCGACATTGAAGATGCACTTCGCAAATTGAAAGACGGGGAAGGGGATTCTTTTGACGAAATAATGAAGCCTTTTATCTACTATTGAGCGCGGGTCGAAAAGGCGGTCGTGAGCATCAAAGCTCGTCCCAGTGATTAACTAACAGTCACATAGTCCGTTAAACTTGCGTAGGAACGCCGCTTGGACATCTGTGTCTGTACCCAAAGCCTTCCCATAGCATTCGACGAACTGAAGTAACGCATCGTGAAAGTTGTTGCGGAACACGATCCGGCTATTGGAATCCACGATCGCGCCCGTTTTGTCTTGCGCGCGTATCAGCCAGCCATTCTTTGTTCGAGCCTCGTGTAGAAGGCCGCACCGCACATTCTCGTAGAAGTCTTGGGCAAGTGTCGGACTAAACCAATTGGCGAATGGCTGCCTCTTGGAAAGAAAGTCGACGAAGACGGGCCCGCTCTGGTTATACTCGAATTGACCTGGCTTTTGGCCTTTCATGAACCGATAATTCACGCCTCGCATCGTCGATTCAAGAAACTCCACAAGAGTGCAATGAATAGCAACGATAGAGAACCCCTCGCCCTTTTTCGTGTCATGTTTCTGAATCAGAGCTATTGGGTCGAGGTAGCGAAGGGTAATGCGTGCCTGAAAGTAATCGTGGAAGGCAGCTTCCCAGCAAGCAATGTTGCCCCCAGGAACCAGTTGATTCCTGAATGCGCGCCAATCTCCGCACGTCTTTGATCCTGCGACTACGGTATCGTTTGGCTCGCACATGACTAGATGAAGTACTCGGTGTTACGGGGTCGAGTCAATGATTGCCTCTCGTTTCGACTTTGGGCTAAACTCTAGCACATGAGTACGACTCAATATCAAGTCCTTGTTCGCAGCGGATCCTCCGATCTGTTTGTGGCGTCAGTGCTCGGTATTGAGGACTGCATTGGGGAAGGACGGACGAGAGACGAAGCGATTGCTAAGGCCAAGGCGGCGCTCGTCGACAGGCTGGCGCGCGGAGAGATCATCACTATCGATGTCGAGAATTGTTCGATGTCGGCAGCTAACGTGTGGCGAGAGGAAGCCGGACGGTTCCGTGACGATCCAACCTTCGATGAATTCGTCACTGAGACCCAATCTGAAAGGCACAATCTTGACTCCGACGATCCAGCATCGTGACCCTTTTCGTACTTGATACTGATCACCTAAGTCTCTACCAGCGAGACGTCGAGCCCTTACTCTCCAAACTCCTGTCTCATCCTCCAGACGAACTGGCAATCACGATCGTCACGGTCGAGGAACAGCTGCGAGGCCGATTGGCACAGATTAGAAAAGCGACGACTGCGGCGCATTTGAACGAGTGCTACAGCTGGCTGGGTGAGACTGTGGATCAATTGGCGCGACTGCCGGTGCTCTATTTCGACGATAAGGCCGCCAGCCTCTATGAGAAATTACTATCGCAGAAGGTGCGCATCGGCACGCAGGACCTTCGGATCGCGTCCATTGTCCTTAGTCAAAATGCAGTGTTATTGACGCGCAACGGTCAGGACTTCTCACGTGTTCCGGGGTTGCGGCTAGATGACTGGACGTGAGGCAAGCCGAACGATTCGAACCCTACCACACTGTCGCAACAGCTCCGCTGCTCGTACTCTGGGCATCGCGAGTCAGCAGCGTCGCCTTGGTCCGACGCGCATCGGCGACGATCATCCGGTCGTACATTTCCATCACCGCAATACATGCGTCGAAGTCGAGCGTGTGAGATGGGTAGAATGGCAGTAGGACAAACTGCTTGCTTTGGGCCAAGCGCGCATATCTAGTCCGGAAGTCGAGTGGCCGGCCTTTCTTCTCATTCAGGTAGTAGAGTTCGGCTGCAGGGTAACAGGAACGCTGATGCCGCTAGCCCCCGAATAGCCAAGCTCAACGTCAAAGTTAAAGCTATGCGTCACAACCAACCCCCGGTAAACGGTCCTTCCCGGTTCTCGACCCGGACAAGGTAAGGCACTTCGATTCCGGAGTCTCGTGCTGCGAGATACACCTCTCGAGGATTTGTGCCGTGAGCGACAAGGCTGTCACCCTCGACTGCGACCCACTGACCCAGGTATTCGTCGCGATGAGCCTCGAGCCAGGCGTTTTCGCGTTCAAAGGTGCGATAACTGGGCTTTGACGATTGGGCCGGCGGCTGTTGCTCCAACTCGCTGTCTAACACCTGACGCAACTTGCTCTTTTCGCCAGGAGAGAGCGCGGACTTCGCCGATGATTTGTTCTAGTGTTGCCATTGTGTCACTCCACAATACTATTCAACGGGCCACCAGATGGGCGGTCGCGGTCTTCGCGGACTTGACGCCGAAACCCAACAACATCGAAGTCAGCTGTCAGAGTCGGGTCCCCGGCGAAATCTTCCAGTGAAGTTAACGGCGTTATGCCCTTGCGCTTCGGCGCGACGCAGTAAGTCGGCGCGGGCTCGCTCTGCCTCGCGCTCGCGATCGGTTTCAATAGCCGGTTTGTCGCGGTCTTGCTCTTCAACTTGCTCCAAATCGCGGTCAAGGGCCTCGATTAATTTTCGCCGTTCGGCGGGCGAGAGCGAGCGTGCTTTCTCGATGATCTCTTCCACTGTTGCCATAACTTTTCACCTACTGAGGACGTGCTTCAGTTTACCATTGCCGGTAACCTGATGACAGGATTTGCCGCAGAATTAGCTCGACGAAGAGTTGTGGGGAAATTGTGGGGGAGATTTACAGAAACCCACCGCATCTGGCGTATACTGGCGCATTAATCAACGGCTGCAACTCGTAACAAATGTTCATGGTTCAGGCATACGCCGCACTAAGCGCACACGTTGAAGGGGTTCGAGCCCCCTCGCCCGCTCCCCTTCCTACAATGGAGGGATCTTCGCAGCCTGGCACTTCAGTTAACTTGATCCCGGTTGGAGGTTAATCATGAGAGCTCTTCTCTTCTTGCCGTTTCTCCTGATACCGCTGGGGATAATGCAGGACCCTACCTTCACCACCGAGGGCCAGCCGGTCCTGGTCATTGGTGCCAAGTGGGCGAAGAGCCGCCTGACGGCTGAGCAAGCGAACACCGTGTCGGTCACACCCGCTGCGGCAGTGATTCCCGCAAATAAAATTCGCGAGCGAAACCGTAGGGCCGAGATCCCAGCAGGAATGAGAGATCCGAATCTGGATACCGTCGACGGTCGCTCAGCCGCGATGGACAAAAGCATTCAGGATTCACGTACGGCCAAACCTATTGATGGCTTTGTGTACCGAGTTAAGATCCACAATGCCAGCGCCAAACGAATTGAGTTCATATTTTGGGAGTATCAATTCATAGACCAGGCAAACGCAGCGGCCACGTCGAGGCGACAGTTTCTTTGCGCTGTGCTCATCAAACCTGAGAAGGACAAAGACCTTGAGGCGTTTAGTGTGTCTGGGCCAAGTGACGTGGTCAGTGTGGAGACGTTGTCCAAAAAGGCCGGGGACGGATCCCAGGAGTCGGCTGTAGTTAATCGAGTTGAATACACTGACGGATCGATTTGGCAGCGGAAGGGCTGGCGCCTGGCGGACGTAAAGGTGGGCTATGAACGCGCTCTCCGCACGCCCTGGGGATCAGAGATGTGTCGGGGACTTTGAAGCAATGGGCAGGAGGGAAGCAGTCGGCAGCAAACCAGAGACCCGGTGGAGTTGGGAGACTCTCAGGGAAACGAATTGCCAACACCTTAAACAGTAGGCAGGAGGCAGGCCGCAGGTCTCACGTTTACCTGCCGACTGCCTCCTGCTCCTACCTACTGCTTTTTCCCTTGGCGCCCGGGGCAGTTGAACATCACATCTGGTATTCAAATCGGGCCACGTCAGACTCACCCATTATGACTGTGTCTCCCGAGTTTAAAACCGCTTCAGTTACGCGGTCTGATTTTGGATCGTTTAGGAACGTACCATTACGTGAGTCCTGATCCACAATTTTGACCGCACCGTCACGTACGCCTATCCAAAGATGTCGCTTCGAGATTCGCGGATCCGAAACAACTATCTGTGAAAGATTGTTGTCACGTCCGATAAATGAACCCTCCGGCTCCACCTCAAACTGTTGCCCCGACAGAACCCCTGAGACAAACTTTATGCTGCCGCAGCTGATGGCAACAGTGTTCTCTCGAATGATGGCCACCGTTCGAGAAGGATCAAACGGCTCTGCATCACCCGAAGGAGCGGGTTGGGCAGAATATTCATAGCTTGGAGCCTGAGATCCCATGACCGGCGGAGGCAGGTCGGGATCCAAGGTCTCCGCCGTTTCTGGTGGGGCCATAGCGGCGTACGCAGCCTCGGCTTGTGACATTCCCGCATAAGGCATTTCGGGTTGTGGCCCGCTGGCATGTGCCGGGTCGGGTTGTGACATGCCCACATAGTCCGAAGCGCCTGGTCCAACAGGCAAGGAGGCATCTGGGGCCGACGCACTCAGGGCTTTTTTGCGTTTGCGCATAACGAAAAAGATCACGAGACCGACGGCGACAACTACCACAATAAAAAACAGAATTACTAAAACAACAGCCAGGATAATCCACATCTGCGGGTCGCTGGGTGCGGAATCCTGAAATGCGAGGGCTAGTAAAACGTGGTTCATCGTCAGTGCTCCTTGAGAAAAGAATGACTATTTGTCGTCGAGCTTCTATGCCAGGAATATCAGCGGTGAATATTAGCCCAAAAGAGACCAACACGCTGAATAAATTTACCCGCCCGCTTCTGATTCGTTTAGAAAGCGAACCTGGCCGCCGACAATGGTTAGTAAGAAAGCGGACTTATCCTTCCAGTTTTGATTCGTTTAGCGAGCGGACTTGTCCGCCCCTGCGCTGCCAGAGTTATGGTTGAGCTGTTCCTCGTCGAGGCGCACAAGTGCGCTCTCTCAACGGGCCATAAAGAGAGTCGGCAAGCCATCACAGGTCGCAATACCCGTACTGTAACTGAACGGCCTTGGAGGTGGCGCGTATGATTTGATGGCAGCCGGGCTTTGGCTGACCTCGTATATCGCAAAAATGGCAGCTTGAGTGTGTCGCCCGACTTGAGTCTGGCTGGCACGTTGATTGCGAACCTCGAATTAGACGTAGGCCAAATCAAAATAGCAAAGATTGAAAATCTCTTAGGGAGAAACGAACGTGACTAATAAGCTCTATATGGTTTTTGTGGTTGCGATACTAGCTATTGCAGGGAGTGCTTGTAGTACTACTGACACGGCAAATGCAAATGCAAACGCAAACGCAAACGCCACTCCTGTGATCGCAACTAACACCACCCGCCCCGGGCCAGACAACTCAGAGATCATCAGCAGCACAGATGCCGGCGGGGTGAGGACTGAAACCCGTGTATTCAAGAACAACCCGCGGGTCTCGAAGGTTGTGGTTACCACCCGCGATGGCAAACGGACCACGACTGTTTACAGGCCAACTGGTGAGTCGAAAGACCTCAAGGATGAAACCGTAGATGTCCTTCAAGGGGCAGGTGATGCAATAGCGGACGCGGCCGGTTTTGTGGCCGATAAGACTGAAGACCTTGCCGGTAAAGCCAAAGATGGCGTTAAAACCGCTGCCGAAAAGACGGCGGACGGCGCCAGGACTGTAGCGGACAAAACAAAGGAAGGCGCCACCACAGTTGCCGAAAAGACAGTAGACGGTGCCAAAACGGCAGCGGAAAAAACTAAAGAGGGTGCAAAGAAAGCTGGCTCGGCAATTAAGAAAGCAGTTACGCCTTAGCGATCGCACTTTCGAGCAGCAGGTCTAAGTCGGCCATGTAAGGACCAACGTAGGGGCGCCACTCCGTGGGGCGCCCCTTCTCGCATGAGACTGTGTGACTAGTTTGTAGGGGTGGCACTCCGTGGCCACCCCTCGTCGAGGTTGCGATATCCTCCAGAAGTTTGCGATACCCTCCAGAAGTTGTGGAGCGTTACGGGGGGGCCACAGGGTGGCGCCCCTACAATTGTTTCCAAACAGCCTCGTGAATAGCAAAGTGGGAACTGTAAAGCACACTGCGCGTTGAATCTGGTGTTGGGGCAGCAAGGGCGTCCACGGTGTGACGCCCCAACAAACTACTGTCGATGCTATACTGAGGCTGTTCCAATCGAAAAAGTTTTCCAGGAGCGGGGCTAATGGCAGACACAACGAGGTATACCATCATTTGCCCTTGCTGCGAGGCCACCCTCACCATCGATTCGCAGACGGGCGCGCTTATATCCCACGAGGAAAAGAGCAGGCCGCTGGCCTCTTTTGATGAAATGGTGAAGGGATTAGATAAACAGAAACAGGTCCGCGAGCAGATTTTTGCCCAGGAACTCAACTCGATGAAAGATCGTGACCGGATTCTTGAAGAGAAATTTCAAGACGCCATGAAGCGAGCCGAAAAAGATAAAGACAAACCATATCGGAATCCCCTCGATATGGATTGACGACATCGCAAGCCACGTCGGGTGTGTCGTCAAGTTCAATCAACCGCACCCGCGATTATTGACCCCCCCGGCCGCCAACCCCAAAGTCCACGGGCGAGCAGCCTCGCGGGGGTGGTAAATCTTCCCAAATCATTTTTTTGGAGCGACATATGACGCAACGCAATCCGGGAGCTTTACTGGTTCTCGCAGTCCTACTCATTCTCACTCCGGTCTTGATGGGCGATTCCAGCGGTCAAGTCTCGGTGCCGAAGATAAAATTCCGGGAGAGAACGCTTCCCAACGGCACCCGAGTTCTCAGCGCCGTCGATAATTCGAGCCCGACTGTTGCAATTCAGGTTTGGTATCACGTGGGATCCAAGGATGACCCAGAAGGTCGTAGCGGCTTCGCCCACCTGTTTGAGCACATCATGTTTAAGGCGACCAGGAACATGAAGTCAGAGATGATGGATCGCTTGACTGAAGACGTTGGGGGCTTCAATAACGCTTTTACTAATCCCGACGTGACGGTCTACTACGAGGTTGTGCCCTCAAACTATTTGGAGACCCTGCTTTGGGCCGAGGCGGACAGGCTCTCGGGCTTGACTGTTGACGATCCAAACTTCAAATCCGAGCGTAGCGTTGTCCAGGAGGAGTTTCGCCAAAGCTATTTGGCGCCGCCTTACGGAATGTTGGAATACTTGATCGAGCAGCAGTCATTCACTACGCATCCTTATAAAAGACCCACCATCGGCAGCATTGAGGACCTTGACGCGGCATCGTTAGAAAACGTCAAGGCCTTTCACAGCACGTTTTATCGTCCCGACAATGCCACCCTGGTGGTTGTTGGCGATTTCGAACCCAAACAGTTTGATGCGTGGGTCGATAAATATTTCGGGACAATTCCCAAACCAGCGATTCCACTTCCACGCGTCACCACCAAAGAGCCGGAACGCACGTCGGAGCGGCGTATTACCCACTATGGCGCCAACGTACCGCTGCCGGCGATTGCATTCACCTACCTGACTCCGGGGGAGAAAAATCCTGACGCTGAGCCCTTGCGGGTCGCCGCCACGATCTTGTCCCAGGGTGAATCCTCCCGGTTATATCGCTCCCTCATTTACGATCAACAGGTGGCCCAAAGCGCCGATGCTACACCTGATCTGAGAGAGGACGCCGGCGTTTTCTATTTCAGCGTGGTGTTGGCGAGTGGCAAGAAACCAGAGGAAGGCGAACGAGCTTTAATGACGGAGATCAAGAGAATGCAGGATGCTCCGGTATCGATAGCCGAGCTGGACAAGGCCAAAAATCAGTTGGTGACCGATGAGCTTCGCCAGCGTGAGACGAGTAATGGCAAAGCGCTCGCGCTGGGTTCATCTGCCGTGTTGCTCGGTGATCCGAATCGGGTAAACACTGACCTTGGAAAACTGCAGGCGGTTTCCGCAGCCGACGTCCAACGAGTGATGAAGAAATATCTAACCAACACGAATCGTTTGGTGATCTATTACTTGCCTGAATCGGCGAGGTCAAACACTCCGCCTGCAACCGGCAAGGTCCAGGCGCCTCCAACAATTTGGGCACAGGCAAGTGCGGGCGTGGCCGGCAGGGAGCAAGGAAAGGGAGGGATCGCAAAATGAACCGGTTTAGATTTTCAAGTCGATTTCTCGCTTCGTTAACCTCGTTCGGCGTTTGTCTATTCATCCCCCTGGTGTTGCAGGCTCAGTCGCCAATGGCCCAGGCTACGCCACCTCCGCCAGCGCAGCCGCGTCCGGTTAGTCTGCCGAAGCCAGCCGAGAAAACTTTGGCGAATGGACTGCGGGTAATAGTCATTGAACGGCCCGGCGCGCCCCTGGTGGCCGCGCAATTGATAATCAAGAATGGCGCCGAGGCTGACCCTCCGGACCTTCCGGGCCTGAGCAACATGACTGCCGATCTCCTGACCAAAGGTACTGCAAAACGCTCCGCCACCGAGGTTGCCGAAGCCATCGAAGCCCTGGGCGGCTCGCTCGAATCATCAGCGCGGTTCGATGCCTCGGTGGTGGGCGTCAATGTAATGTCTTCGAAGATTGCTCCGGCTGCGGAAATACTCGCGGATGTAGTACGGCGACCCACTTTCAAAGAAGATGAAGTCGAACGACTGCGTCAACAGACGCTGGATGATCTGATTGTGGAACTGGGTGAGCCGGGTACCATTGCCAGCTATGTCGCCTCGCGCATCGTGTTTGGCGACGCGCCATACGGGAAGCCGCTCGCCGGAACCACTGAATCAATCGCCCGGATCGATCGCAACGCTATCGTCAAGTTCCACAGCCGTTACTATCGGCCTGACAACGCCATTCTGGTTTTGGGTGGTGACCTAAAAGCAAAGGACGCTTTCAAACTTGCCGAGCAATACTTTGGTGATTGGAAAAATCCGCCTGAGCCACTCCCCGCAACAACGGTGACAAAGCCCGTGGCCAACGCAGGACCTCGGGTCATTGTGGTCGATAAACCGGATGCAGGTCAGGCCGCGGTCGTCGTTGCTCGGACCGGTATCAGTCGCGGTGATCCCGATTACTTCATCGGCATCGTCACGAACTCGGTACTCAGCGGATACTCAGGTCGTCTAAACCAGGAGATTAGGATTAAGCGCGGGCTCAGTTATGGCGCCGGAAGCTCTCTGTCTGCGCGTCGCGAGGTTGGGCCTTTTTCTGCTTCGGCCCAGACAAAAAACCTGTCGGCCGCGCTGGTTGCAGAGCTACTGATAAAGGAAGTGCAGCGGCTCTCAACTGAACCTGTGCCCGAGATCGAGATGACACCGCGCAAAGCGGTTGTCATCGGAAACTTTGCGCGCAACCTGGAGACAGCTGGCGGCCTTGTCTCACAAGTCGGAACACTCGCACTCTACGGAATTAGTTTCGACGAGATTAACCGTTATATCGGCAATGTACAGGGCATCACTGGAAGCGACGCGCAGCGCTTTGCCGGTAAGCGACTTGATGCCAAAACGACAAGCATTGTCATTGTGGGAAATGCGAAGGAGTTTTTGCCCGAACTGCGGAAGCAGTATCCACAGGTTGAAGTAATCCCGGTGGCGGAATTGAATCTAAACACCGCGCTGCTGAGAAAGAAGTAAAAAAAGTGATGAGTGATGAGTCATGAGTGATGAGTAAAAACAAGTTCTGAGTTCTGAGTCCTGAGTACTGAGTGA
>JANNJZ010000406.1:0-32025 GCA_031396065.1 Pyrinomonadaceae bacterium
CCAAAGTCCAAAGTCCAAAGTCCAAAGTCCAAAGTCCAAAGTCCAAAGTCGGACTGATGTCATCGCAACGAAAGTTGCCCTGTCCAAATAGTTTCTCGTGGTAGGTGCGCCGCAGGTAAAGCCAGGATCCAGCCTCGCAGCCAACCCTCTGTTTTTAGACATCGGAAGCTGAACCTTAAACTCCAATGTTTCTCGTTAATGCTCCCCAAAACGGCCGTGGAATGACGTGTTGGCAATTGTTTAACCATGTGCTACCATGATGCTGGTCTTGTAGAAGGCCACTCCCCGTTAGATACTTCGAGCAGGCTGTCGTTCAGCGTTACCACTTCCTGCCTTGGTTTCTCAAATTCTTACTGTTCATAACAGGATCGTATGAAACACTTCTCCCTTATCGCCGCACTTCTCCTCGTCTGCACCTCAACAGTTTTTTCCCAGGGCGGATCGAGTTATCGAGTGGACAATTTCGATTTTGTAAACGCGGTTAGAATTGCCACTCCTCCCCCCGTCGCTTCGTCGTCACCGAAGTTGCGCAGAGGCAGGATGCGCAGCGCTGGGTATTCTGCAAGTGCCGGCACCATCAACGCGATCATCAATGACAAGATGGCCGAGATTAAGGCCACTGAGTCGCTGGGCGGGTTCACGACGGGCAATGCCACTATCGACGGTTTCATTGTTCAGTCGGGCAGGCGCAACGCGGTGGATCCGCTGCTGCTCTACGCCATCATGCATCAGGAATCGACCTTTAAGCCTCGGGCAATGTCATACAAAGGCGCGCGCGGTCTGATGCAGTTGATGCCCGGGACGGCCGTGCGTTTCGGCGTTACCAGCATTTGGGATCCACAGCAGAACATCGAGGGTGGCAGCCGCTATATGCGCTTCCTGCTCGACAAGTTTGAAGGCAACGTCGAACTGGCGCTGGCCGGTTACAACGCCGGCGAAGGGGCGGTCATGAAATATGGCTATCGCATTCCCCCTTACAATGAGACCCAGGAATACGTGCGCAGAATAAGCAAGCGCTACTCTTTGATTCGCGACCCACTGGCGGCCCGCAACGCGAGCCTTCGCACGCGTGACCAGGTTGCTGCCAACCAAAAAGAATCGGCGCCGCTGTCGATGTATGAACGAAGCGTGTTTCCAGTCCGACTTCCCGACGGACGTCTGCAATTGGTCACACAATAAGTTCGCCGAAAGGTGGGCCGAAAATAGTTAAGCGAGGCAGAAGATTTCTGTCTCGCTTTTTTTGTTTGGAGAACGGATGGTCAGGTTCCCGCCAGATACCAGCTCCGGACCAGGGCTGAAAGACAACCCCCCGATCGGCAGGAAAAGAACTTAGTTGACTGGTTGGGTGATTAAGGCTGGCAGTGGGGTCACCGCTCGGGCCGCCGGGACACAGAGGACCGGACACGGTGCGTTTCTCACCACCCTTTCGATCTCAGATCCCAGCACCGGTGTGCCTCCGAAAAGTGAAGCGTGGACGCTGGTACCTATGACTATCAAGTCCGCCTCCTTCTCAGCGGCGAGGCGAACCACTTCTGCATAGGGACGGCCTTCCGCGATGTGCGAGGTAGCGCGAGCACCATCTTCGCGCGATAGTTGGGCCATGCGATCCTGTACGTAACTGCGCAAACGGGTCAGAGCGCTCAGGCCGCCCTCAGGAAACATCACTGAGATCTGTTCCAGATAGTCACCGATTACATACACCGCGTGGAGTTCCGCTCCCGTTTGATTTGCCAGTTGCGTAGCCACCTGAGTTGCAGCAGCCGAAGACGGACGAAAGTTCGTCGCCAGCAGCACTCGATTCAAGCGAACCTGGCTACGGCCATCTTTGTGTTCCACAAAATCATGTTGTGGGGGACGAATCGTCAGCACGGGGCAGGGCGCTTCCGATATGATCTCTTCAGCAGTCGAACCCCAAAGCGCGCGTGAAAGTCCTTTGCGGCCGTGGGTGACTACAGTGACGAGATCGATGTCATAGTTGATGACCGCTTTCGCAATTTCCGGGGCAGGTTCGCCTTCGACAATTACAGGATCCACCTCCAGTCCCTGAAACAGCGGATCAGCCAGCAGATCGCGAACCTCAGTTCTCACCTGGAGTAACCATCTGTTTTCCTGCTCTTCAAAGACCCGCTCGGGCAGCGTCAACAGGTTTGGTGGAACACTTGCGCTCTGAACGCTGAAAAGCACTACCCTGCCGCCGCCGGTATGAGCAAAGGCAGCGGCATACTTCAGGGCTCCGCGCGCCCGCGAAGTAAAATCAGTGGGTAATAGAATGTTTCGGAAGGGATACATGGCGATTTGTGAGTTCGAATTGCGGATTTCGGAATCCTTCAAATTCGCAATTCAAAATCAGCAATTCTCTCGGAGTCTATCAAGAAAGAACCGGGTGGGGGAAGATACTGGATCGCAGAGTTTTGATCTTCAACTGAATTACGGCGGGGTCGGGGTGCTCCCTCTGGGTCTTTGAATAACCGAATCCCCGTCACTAACTATTCAAGTCGGGGAAGCAAGTGAGTGTAGAATGCCTCACCATTCCCCTACAAGGAGTCATGATAATGACCGAGAACAAAGAGAGCCGAATCAAGGTTGATGACCTGGCCGAACCGGAGAAAGAGTTGACTGCTGAAGAGGCCAAGAGCGTCAAAGGCGGCGTTTTCAGCGAGCTTGCCGGAATATCATCGTTCAAATCTGCCGATGGCTCGGTGAAACCGGGGGCTCAAGCCCCTCCTGATCCCGTCAAGTTTAAGCCCGGAGTTTAGTTTTAGAATCACCAACTCTGTAAGCCATCGAGGTGAAACAGCGGACTTAGGAGCGTTACCGTTCATGCGACGGTAGTGCCCTTTTTTAGTGGCGCCCTTTCTCAAAGGAGGACACAGAATCGCTTTACGCTGAAAGCGTTCGCTAACTCAAGCCCTGGGCTTGCCTTGAACCCTTGGGAAACGCATCCCATTTCTCGAAGGCGCAACTCTCAAAGAGTTGCGTCCCCCTCCATCGAATCGCAAACCTTCGCAACTCCTTCAGAGTTGCGACTAACAAATGTGGCTTTGATCCCCAGGGTTTCCAGGCAAACCCTGGGCTCGAATTAGCGAACGCTTTCAGCGTACAACTCGCCGAGTATCACTGGCAGGCTGAATATGCTGCTGGTTTGGGGCGCTTCTTCCTTTGTCCTGTGTTTGTTTATTTCCTCTGGATTTTCCGTCGCCTTCCATGCGAAACTCCGCCGCAAATCTCTAAGCCAATACCCGGCGACCGTTCTATTCTTTGTGCGGAGTGAAAATGATTGAAGTAACCGACATCGTCAAGCGATACGGTCAGAACACCGTGCTGAACAAAGCGACCTTTCAAATCCAGGAAGGCCAACTGACTACTATCCTGGGCCCGTCGGGCTGCGGGAAATCAACGCTCATGCGTTGTCTTAATCGACTCGAGCGTTTTGATCGAGGTCGGATGCAAATCGGCGACGTCGAAGTTTTTGGCACTGAAGACAAACAATTGACGACGGCTGAAGAGAAGCAGTTAACAAAGCGACTACGAGACCGCGTCGGAATAGTTTTTCAAAACTTCAATCTCTTTCCACACCTCACGGTACTTGGAAACTGCATCCAGGCACCAACCATTGTTAAAGGAATGGACCGCGCAGCGGCCGAAGACATCGCCCGTCACTACCTCGACAAAGTCGGCCTTAGTGAGAAGGTAGACTTTTTCCCGGCCCAGCTCTCGGGCGGGCAACAGCAGCGAGTGGCTATTGCTCGGGCCCTGTCGATGGAGCCGGAAGTTATTCTGTTCGACGAACCCACCTCAGCGCTCGACCCGCAGCTGATCCAGGGAGTGGCGCGTATGCTGCGCGGGCTGGACGAGCTTGGCAAGACGCTCGTCGTCGTTTCCCACGACATGAGTTTTGCCCGCCGCATTTCTGATCAGGTGATCTATTTCGAAGGCGGCCACGCTGTCGAGACCGGTACCGCGGCTGAAGTCTTCGGCAACCCGCAGCAACCGGAAACGTGCGCCTTCATGCAGAGTTTTCATGACGAGGATCCACCCGAGTCTGATGCGCCCAGCAACGGACAGAATGCGAAACGAAATGTTCCTTTCGGAACCCGCGGCAGGCTGGGACAGGAAGAGTAAATGCAAATGACTAAACCTCCACGGCTCCAACCCACGCTGACGCAAAAGCTCGCCACGGTCTTCCTTCTCCTGCTGCTTTTTCAAGTGCCCGCTTTTGCTCAGTCGGCGCTGGAACGGGTGCGGAAGAGCGGTGAGTTGCGCATCGGCACTGACGCGACCTATCCGCCGCTGGAATCTGCGGAGGGAGGGCAGTTCACGGGTTTCGATATTGACCTGGGCAACGCCATAGCACGTGAGCTCGGCGTCCGCGCAGTTTGGATCAACTCCGGGTTTGACGGCATCTTTCCCGCCCTCCAAAACGGCACTTTCGACGCGGTCATCTCCTCGGTAACCTCCACGCCCGAACGCGCTGCCACCATGCTCTTCTCCGATCCCTATTACGATTCAGGGCAGTTGATCGCTGTCCGTAAGGGTACAGTCGGGGTCAGTAAACCGGAGGATTTGGTAGGCAAGAAAGCGGGAGTGCAGATCAATACGACCGCGCAGATTGATCTCGAAAAACGAAAAGGAATCACCCTCGGCGTCTACAATTCGATTGACCTCGCCTTGCTTGATCTGAAAAACGGACGCATCGATGCGGTGGTCAGTGACGCACCAGTCTTGCGCTACATGATTCGTCAGAGTTTCCCAGACCTTACGACTGTCGGTGAGAGATTCACCGACGAAAAGTTTGGGGTAGTGATCGCCAAAGGTAATGACGATCTGAGGCGAGCCATCAATGCGGCGCTCTGGCGCATCACCGAGAGCGGCGAGTATGCGCGCATCAACACCCAGTGGTTTGGTGAAGCGTCAGAACGAGCCGCGGATCAAGCCGCCAGCGAAACGCCGAAACGAGCTTTCGATCCGGGCCTGGTGCGCCGCACCTGGACGCTGTTTCTAACGGGAGTTTGGTTGACCGCGAAACTGGCGGGCCTGAGTCTGATCCTCGGCCTGCCAATTGGTTTGCTGCTCGCGCTAGCTAGAGTGCAGTCGTCCAGGGTTCTGGCAGCGCCGGCAGCACTGTACGTCGAAGTGATGCGCGGCACTCCGCTGCTGGTGCAGATACTTTTCATTTACTTCGTACTGCCGTCGTTCGGGATCAGCATTCCCGCCTTCTGGAGCGGCATCATCGCCCTGACGTTGAACTGCGCGGCCTACATCTCGGAGATCTTCCGTGCCGGCATACTCTCAATCGACGCCGGGCAGATGGAAGCGGCGAGGGCACTCGGCATGACGTATTCACAAGCCATGCGCAATATCATCCTGCCGCAAACTTTTCGCCGCGTAGTGCCGCCGCTCACGAATGAGGCGATTGCGCTGCTGAAGGATTCGTCACTAGTGTCAGTCATCGGACTGACTGAACTGGCGCGTACCGGACAGGAACTCGCCAGCCGTTACGCGGCGCCGCTCACTATCTGGCCGGTGGTTGCGGTCTTCTATTTGTTGCTGACTTTCCCGTTGACTCGCGTGGCTGAATATCTTGAAAGGCGCTGGCGCCCGGTAACCAGGGCCTAATCACAAAACTTGAAGGAAGAGAAAACAAATCCGCAGATTTCACAGATTCAGAACTTAAGAAGGTTAAGAGCGGTAAACTTGGCCTAACCCTCCACAGTATTGCTCTATTGAAATCTGCGTGATCTGCGTAATCTGCGGATATGTCTTAATCATGAACGCACTTCCAATCATCATCGGCACTCTCTGCGTAATGGCGATTTCCTATCGCTACTACTCCGCTTTCATCGCCGCCAAAGTGATGGCTCTTGACGATTCACGTCCGGTCCCATCGCAAACAATGTTCGATGGTCACAATTATTATCCGACCAACAAATGGGTATTGTTTGGCCATCACTTCGCAGCCATCTCCGGAGCCGGCCCGCTGATTGGCCCGGTGCTGGCGGCGCAGTTTGGTTTTCTACCCGGACTGTTGTGGCTGGTAATTGGGGTATGTCTTGGCGGCGCAGTTCACGACTTCATAATCCTGGCTGGTAGCGTTCGCCGCAAAGGAAAATCGCTGGCCGAGATGGCGCGCACGGAGATTAGCCCGTTGTCCGGCATGGTGGCTGGCATTGCGATCCTCTTTATCGTGGTCATCGCACTCGCCGGCCTGGGCCTGGTGGTAGTCAACGCGCTCGCCGACTCGCCCTGGGGAACATTCACAGTTGGATTCACGATTCCGCTGGCGCTCTTCATGGGCCTTTACATGTATCGCTTCCGCAAAGGCAAGATTGCCGAAGCCAGCGTTATCGGAGTTATCGGCCTGCTGGCGGCAGTTTATCTCGGGGGTCGCATTGCCGACTCGTCACTGGCTAATGCGTTCACACTCTCGCGGAACACCTTAATCATATTGATGGCCGGGTATGGATTTATCGCTTCGGTGCTGCCCGTTTGGATGCTGCTCTGTCCGCGCGATTACCTATCCTCCTATCTGAAAATAGGCACCATCGCGCTGCTGATTATTGGCGTCGTGCTGGTCCACCCAAACCTCAACATGCCGGCGTTTACTCCGTTCACTCAGGGTGGCGGTCCGGTCATCCCTGGGAAACTATATCCGTTCGTCTTCATCACGATCGCGTGTGGCGCAATTTCGGGCTTCCATTCATTGATATCCTCGGGGACGACGCCGAAGATGATTGCCAAAGAGAGCGACACGCGGATGATTGGCTACGGCTCGATGTTAATGGAGGGACTGGTCGGCGTCGTAGCGCTAATCGCCGCCACCTCGCTCTTCCCGGGCGATTATTTCGCCATCAACACAGCTCAAAAAACCGAGACGCAAAAGGCCGCATATGTGCAGATGGTGGACACCCATACCGCGCAGGGCTTCAACCTCCAGCCTCAGGAAATTGACCGACTTGAACAGGAGTCAGGCGAGAAAAACCTTCGTGGACGTACCGGTGGCGCAGTGACGTTGGCCCTGGGGATCGCCAAGATCTTCAATGGTATTCCGGGACTCAGTGGACTGATGAAGTATTGGTATCACTTTGCGATCATGTTCGAAGCCCTGTTCATACTCACCACGATCGATACCGGCACCCGAGTAGCCCGGTTCCTGGTAGGAGAGTTTGGCGGGCGCTTCTATCGCAAACTGGAGGAGCCAAATTGGCTGCCCGGCTCAATCCTGACCAGTGCGTTGGTGGTCACGGCCTGGGCGGCTTTTATCTGGTCAGGCTCAATCTCAACCATCTGGCCGATGTTTGGAATCGCGAATCAACTGCTCGCCGCCGTGGCCCTTTGCGTGGCCACCACCATGATTATCAACTCCGGCAAGGCGCGCTACGCGTGGGTCACAATCACGCCGCTCGTCTTTGTGGCCACCACCACACTCATCGCTGGCTGGCAGTCAATCACAAATATTTTCTGGCCACTGGCGCAGCGGCCGGAAACAGCGGTTCAGGGCTACATCAACACGTTCCTCACCGTGACGATCATGACCGCGGCCGTCGTCATTCTGGCTGATTCAATCCGACGCTGGTTGGGTATAGGTAAGCGGCCAGAGAGTCTGGTGCAATTGGCTGAAGCCGAGTCGGCGTTGTGATCACACGCTGCGTGCACTTTCTCCTTCTTGGATGAGGTAGGCTTTCCAGGCAGTGTTAGCGAGTGACAATGAGCCAAAAAGGAACTCAAGAAGAATCTGATGAAATCGAGGCTACTCGACGAGTAGGCCTCATTGCTAGTTATCATGTTGAATTTGGCGCTGTTGTTGAACGTCATCGCGGAAACAAGCGGCGAGTCAGATATGACGTTAGGATTAACGGCTACCCATCATCAGCTAGTATCTATGTGGAAGGAGATCAGAAACACGCTTCACTCTGTGACGCCGAAGTTGAGGCTGCCAACGCTCACATTCAGAAGTTTTTGCGGGACGGAATAACCGACGGAATAGAGGTTATCCTGCGGGAAGCCCTTCAGCTGACACACACAAAGGGCGAGTTCACTGATAAGGCATTCTTGAGAGATGTCTTCGACTATCTTAGAGAGGCTTCAGACAACCGGTTAAAGTCAGGAGTGGCGAAACGAAAGCGCCGAGATTGGCGCAAATTTGAAGCAACCGCAAAGGTTCGTCGGGACACAGCGTTTTTCAAAGAATACCGGGCGGAGTATAAGCGGCTCTATGTTGACTACACTCGAACAACTCACCAAAGAAGCGACCAACGGTTTGTGAAAGACGCTTGGAGGGAACACGAGCGAAAAGCCTTCTCAGGGCGCTCGGGTAATTATCTGAAGCTAGCGCTGCGGGTTGCAAAAGGCGATCTAACGCCAAAGCAGGCAGCCCTTGAGTGGGTCAGCGACGATCTTCGTCTGTCTGCTGATACCTTGGAGCGCCACTACCTCTATCGAAGACAGAAAAAACCGGCGGAAACAAGGTAAATCTGGCGCTAGTTTTGCCGTTGTAATCCGAAATCATAGCGACCAGAATGCCAACACCCTACGATGCCTAACAGCATAAGTGATGCGGGCCACCGAAAACGTCAGATCGATTCCAACCCCATCTTGACGGGTTCAGTCTGCGTTACTTCTTCCGGGTCCAAACCGGAAGCGAAGGGTGCTTCTTATTACAGAGGCTTGGCGCTGTTCCAAAGCGCAACCACCCGCGAGAAGGTGTTAGGGCCTTCGATGTGTTTACCGGCTAGCAATACCGAATCGTGTGTCAGCCACACCGCTTCTGGACAGTTTGCCCGCTAATCAGGATAATACGCAGTTTCGGAATGGACGGGTTGCTCGGCGCAGAGGAGACGTCATCGGACTCGGTGACCAACCTTCGGTAAAGAGTGTGCCCAAAGCTGTGCGAGGATCGACCCTCCGCAGGTAAAGATCAGAAATCAATCATCTCGAGGAGTTGAACTATTGCTGACTAATCATCAGCATTGCTGTCAGTTTGCGCAGCAGGGTTCCTATTAAAAACATCATGAATCACAACTTGAACGTCTCTCGCCTTTCAACTATCGGGGCTCGGATGCGCCGGCAACTTTTCACCGTTTCAGCCCTGCTTATGGGTTTAGTCGCTTTTTCCGGAACGGCGCTCGGCCAGTCGCATCAGGGCGGAGAGGCAAATCTGATATTGCCGGACCTGGCCAAGGTCACTTTTTTTGGCGGCATCAACGGTCACAATCTGCTGTTGGTTGGACTAGTCGTTTGCATGCTCGGTCTGCTTTTTGGTTTGGCGATTTATATGAACCTGAAGAAGCTGCCCGTCCATAGCGCCATGCGGGAGATATCGGAACTCATTTACGAGACTTGTAAGACTTACCTGATCACTCAAGGCAAGTTCATTCTGATTCTTGAAGTATTCATCGGCATCATCATCGTTCTTTACTTCGGCGTGCTCTCGCGAATGGAGCCCTTCCGGGTTGCCATCATTCTCTTGTTCAGTTTGGTAGGCATCGCCGGCAGCTACGGAGTCGCCTGGTTTGGAATTCGGGTCAACACCTTTGCCAACTCGCGTACGGCTTTCGCCAGCCTCGAGGGTAAGCCATTTCCGCTTTACGCAATCCCACTAAAGGCCGGCATGAGCATCGGCATGATGCTGATCAGCGTGGAACTGCTGATCATGCTCTGCATCCTTCTCTTCATCCCAGGCGATTACGCCGGCCCCTGCTTCATTGGGTTCGCGATTGGTGAATCGCTGGGCGCGGCCGCATTGCGTATCGCCGGCGGCATCTTTACCAAGATTGCGGATATCGGTGCAGACTTGATGAAGATTGTCTTCAAGATCAAAGAAGACGATGCGCGCAATCCGGGCGTAATTGCTGACTGTACCGGTGACAACGCCGGCGACTCGGTAGGACCAAGCGCCGATGGTTTCGAGACCTACGGTGTCACCGGCGTGGCGCTGATCACCTTCATTTTGCTCGGCGTGCGCGGGGAAACTGTGCAGGTGCAATTGCTGGTGTGGATCTTCGTGATGCGCATCATGATGATTATCGCCAGCGCGGCTTCTTACTTCATCAACGATGCGATTGCCAAAGCCCGCTACGCCAAAGCGGACCAGATGAACTTCGAAGCGCCGCTCACTTCGCTGGTCTGGATTACTTCAATTCTCTCGGTGATAGTCACGTTCGTCATCTCCTGGTTAACCATCCCAACACTCGGCGGCGACACGACCCTGTGGTGGAAACTTTCGGCGATCATCTCCTGCGGCACACTGGCAGGCGCTATCATCCCGGAGCTCGTAAAGGTCTTCACCTCAACCAGCTCTCACCACGTCAGCGAGGTTGTCACCTCCTCCAGAGAAGGGGGCGCATCACTCAACATTCTTTCCGGTCTCGTAGCCGGAAACTTCTCGGCCTACTGGTTGGGAATCAGCATCGTCTTTCTAATGTCGATTGCTTACTACGTCAGCACGATGGGGGTTGGGGCACTGATGGTGGCGGCGCCGGTTTTTGCATTCGGACTGGTGGCTTTTGGTTTCCTCGGCATGGGTCCGGTAACGATCGCGGTGGACTCCTATGGTCCGGTAACTGATAACGCGCAATCCGTCTACGAACTCTCGTTGATTGAACAGGTGCCCGACATCGAGGCCGAGGTCAAACGCGACTTCAACATGAACGTCAACTTCGCGCGGGCCAAGCACCTGCTGGAAGAAAACGATGGCGCCGGCAATACTTTTAAGGCGACAGCTAAACCGGTTTTGATTGGCACGGCCGTGGTTGGAGCTACCACCATGATCTTTTCGATCATGATGACGCTCACCAATGGACTAACCACCAACACCGAAAGCCTCTCGCTATTGCATGCTCCGTTTGTGCTGGGTTTGATTACCGGTGGCTCGGTGATTTATTGGTTCACCGGCGCTTCGATTCAGGCAGTAACCACCGGAGCGTATCGCGCGGTCGAGTTCATTAAGGCAAACATTCGTTTGGAGGGCGTCGAAAAAGCGTCGGTCGAAGATAGTAAGAAGGTGGTGGAGATTTGCACACAGTATGCGCAGAAGGGCATGTTCAATATCTTCCTCACCATATTCTTCTCGACCCTGGCTTTCGCATTTGTTGAGCCATTTTTCTTCATCGGGTATCTCATCTCGATTGCTATCTTCGGTCTCTATCAGGCGATCTTCATGGCTAACGCCGGCGGCGCCTGGGACAATGCGAAGAAAGTGGTCGAGGTGGATTTGAAACAGAAGGGCACACCCCTGCACGATGCCACCGTGGTGGGTGATACAGTCGGTGATCCGTTCAAGGACACTTCGTCAGTAGCCCTGAATCCGGTGATTAAGTTCACCACCTTGTTCGGCTTGTTGGCTGTGGAACTGGCGGTATCAATCGCCGATCCCCGTGGACAGTTTGGCGAGAATGGCCCAATGATCAGCCACGTTCTGGCGGCTGTCTTCTTTCTCGCATCGCTCGTGTTTATCTGGCGGTCGTTCCACACAATGCGGATTGGTACGCTGGACTCGGCTAAAGGCCCAGAGAATAACGGCTGACGATGGTGATCCGTTTAGGTTTTTAGCTTAGGGTTTGGTCGGGCTGGATTTCAGAACTTGAGCTACTGTTTTTCGTCGAGCTGTGGCATGCTTTCTCAGATCTGGAAGCCTTTTCCTTCGCTCAGTCCGCGATTAGCGGACGGCTGACAATAGCCCAGCGATTCATCGCTGGGACTAGAGGAACTTGTGACCCAGTCCGTGAAGCGGACGACTGACAAGGTTCATCTCGAGCAATCACATTCAGCCGTCCGCTTCACGGACTAGATATCGTTTGCTTCCATCCCAGCAGTGAACTGCTGGGCTATTATCAATCGTCCGCTGCGGACTGGTCGAGTTAATATTTGAACCATCTCAAAATGGAACTTGAAACCAGTGTCAATAGACCAAAGGGTTCGCTATGAATACAACCTACGCTTCACCCGACACGCTGATCGGCGCCGCGCTGGCGCCGCTCGATCGGACGCGATCGGTCTCGCTCGTGTTTGCGTTTAGCTTGCTGGTGGCGCTTTCCGCTCAAATTGTTATTCCAGTCGGCCCGGTTCCAATCACGGCCCAGACCTTTGCCGTGCTCTTAACCGGCGCACTGCTTGGTTCGCGAATGGGCGCAGCCGCAATCATTATCTACCTGGCGGAGGGCGCAATCGGACTGCCTTTCTTCTCCGGCGGTAGGGGAGGCTTGGCGCACCTGCTGGGTCCGACGGGCGGTTATCTCGTGGCCTTTCCGGCCGGCGCTTTCATAACCGGCGCGTTTGCCGAGCACGGTTGGGACAAACGATTCCTGACTGCCGCAGCTGCGATGGCGGTCGGCTCGCTAATCATAATGTTGAGCGGCTGGACCTGGTTTTCGTTGGTAACCAACACGCCGCTGGCGGTCTCTTTTCAAACTACCGTGCTCACGTTTATTCCGGGCGATATCATCAAGATCCTGCTGGCGGCCGCACTCCTCCCCACGGGCTGGAAACTACTGCGACGCGGTGCGTCGGAACCGTAGAACCAACTCACACTATCGACAATGATTAGGGGCACGGAATTCCGTGCCCCTTTCTTTTGAGAGGGGCGACTCTTTTTGGAGTGCGGTAACCCGTTACCGCTTTGGTCTTCGGCGACCTGTCGCCGCCGTCCGTGCTACCTCGCGCAACTTTGTTTTCACACCCACTGCAGCGACAGGTCGCCGACGACCAAAGCGGTGTCAAGCCACCGCACTCCAAAAGTCGTTGACCGTCCAACCACAGTTGTAGTAGAGTCAACCTCATTCGTAGTAAACCCCAGATACGGAGTCAAAGAAAATGGTGAGGGAGAAGCCGGTGAAGCTGACAAAGCTGGAACTCGAGATTATGGGCGCGGTGTGGGCGCTCGGGAGTGGATCGGTACGGGAAATACAAGAGCTGCTGCCCGAACTAAAGCGGCCGGCTTATACCACCGTGCAGACAATCATCTACCGTCTGGAAGAAAAGGGTGCCGTGCGCCGCGTGAAAAAGGTCGGCAACGCGCACATCTTCGAAGCAGTGGTCACGCGTAAGGCAGCGCACAGCCGGTTGATCGACGAATTGCTTAATGTCTTCGGCGGTTCACCTCGTCCGCTGATGGCCCAACTGGTGGAGACTGGTCGACTCACGCTCGAGGATCTAAGGGATGTCGAGACTACGCTCGCGTCACTCGAAGCTAAAAAGAATCAAACAGTTTCGGACGGCCCTCGGCCGAAGGGATCTTTGCGCGCCCACAAGTTGCAGGGACACGGACCGGACAAACTGCCGGGAAGGAATGCCAAATGACTGCCTTCTATGAGTGGCTGGCTGACGCCTCGCTTTGGTGGTGGCCGCAGTTTGCCGACCATCTGTGGCAAACGACCCTGTTTGTGCTGGTCGTGGTGGTGGCGGCATCCGCACTCAGGCGCAACCCGGCCAGATTGCGTTACAACTTCTGGCTGCTCGCCTCCGCGAAGTTCATCGTCCCCGCTGTCCTGTTCGTCTTCCTTGCCCAGCAGGTTGGGATCGATTCGCTACCATTCTTCCGAAGCGTTCCGCAAACAGAGCAAAACTTATTACTGGTCAACGGGGTCACTGAACCGGTTTCCGCTATCTCTTCTAATTATGATGTGGCGGTGATTGCGAACCCGACTCAGGATCGCAGCTCCGGGTCCCAGGGCGGGCAGCCCGCCCGCGGTGGGGCTGAAATATATTTGGCACTGACAGCCGTTTGGCTGGCCGGATGTGCGGCATTCGTGACTGTTTGGGCTGTCCGTCGCCAGAAGTTTGTGCGTTCGCTGAGACTTGGTGGCAGGCTTCAAACCGGTCGTGAATGGCAAGCTCTGACCCGGGCCAAAAAGGCTCTACATCTAAACACCGACGTCGGCCTGCTGATCTCACCACTGAAAATTGAACCAGCTGCGTGGCGTGTCTGGAAGCCAGTAGTGGTGATGCCGGCATCGATCTCAAGCCAGCTCGATGATCAAGAGTTGGAAGCGATCATGCTTCATGAACTTGTCCATATCCAGCGGCGCGACAACCTAATCGGCAATCTGCAACTGGCTCTCTGTGCGTTGCTGTGGTTTCACCCGCTGGTCTGGTTCATCAGCCGGAAGTTATTCGACGAGCGCGAACAGGCGTGCGACGAAAGAGTGATTGAAGTTTGCGGCGCACCGGACGCTTATGCTGCAAGCATTCTTAAAGTGGTGCGCTTTTGCTTCGGCTGGAAAGTAGCCGGAGTAAGCGGCGCCGCTAGTGGCTCGAATTTAAGAAGGAGGATTGAAAACATCATGTCTACTGGAAACACAAAGAGCGGCACGGGGACAGGCTCCGGCGTGCTGGCAGGGGCGCTGGTGGTAACAGCCCTCGTCGTTTTAGTCGGCGCCGGCATCTACAGTAAGGCCCAGGGCCGCGATACCAATGCCATCGACCTCGAAGCTGCCGCCATCGGGAAGGCCCCGGTTAGTGATGGCGAGGTCGTTTTAAACAGTGCTGCTAAGGCACCGAACGCACTGGCGCAGCAGACCCGGACCGCTCCCCCCACTCCTCCGTCGCCGCCGCCAGCGCCAGAGCAAGCATCCGAGCCGGCTCAGCCCTCTCAACCGCCTCCTGCGCCCGAACCCCCTCAAGTTCCAGAGCCTACTCAAGCTCCGAACCCGGCCCAGGCTCCGCAACCATCTCAGGCACCCAATCCCGCCAGCGTGCCCAAGCCGGCCCAAGCGCCTCAGCCGCCAACGACACCTGAGCCCTGGCAGAGACCCAAGGGCGCTTCGAGTTTCGGCGTAGGCAATGAAGCCGGCAAAGGGATCGGCGCGCCACGGGCTGCTACGAGCATTGGCGCAGGTGTCGGGTCGATGGCTGTGAGTCCGATGCCCGCCACCGTCGTCGGCCGGAGTGCCGCGGCACCCGCAGCTATCAGCATCGGTCGAGGTGTCGGGTCGAGGGCCGCTACCAGCGTCGGGGGAAGCGCAACGGCACCCGCAGCGATTGGCATTGGCCGAGGTGTTGGTGAACGCCGAGATGCTGCGAGTCCCGGGGCACCAACTGTTGCTCCCGCGTCGCCAGCTGCAGCTCCAGCACCCCGCGCGCTGCCAGCCAGGCAGGAGAGATCGAAGCCTCAAGATAAAAAGAAAGTGGAGAGGGCGCGCTGATTGAAGCTCCACATCCTGTTTATCCGGTAGAGGATCGAGAGCAAAAGCTACAACGTACGGTTAGAGTGGCCGTTGTGATTGACGCGGATGGCAAGGTTATCTCTGCGCAAGCGAAGAGCGGTTCGGAATCATGGCGCGAGGCATCGCAGGAGACCGCTTACAAAGCACGCTTCAAGCCAACAATAGTAGACGGCAAGTTCGGTGAGGTCTCGGCTGCTATCAGTTACAACTTTATTATTACCAGGAACTAGTCGAATCCTGGCGAATGTTGCGTCCCATCCTGGGAATCGTTGCGTCCCACCCTGTCGTTTCTCGCTGAATCTCAATTGGGAACGTGAAAGCAAGATGTGCGCTAGGCGGCTCTGATCCTCTGTGCCTTCTCCGTGTTCTCTGTGTCTCTGTGGTGGACTTAAGCCGAAAGCGAGATCACCACAGCGACACAGAGGGCGCACAGAGAAAGACTGCGCTTTTCCTAATAGACTCGTCGAGGCCAGGGAATATTAACGAAGCGGCAAGTAAGTGTCAGATGAAAAGGCTCCGCACCCACCCAAACGCAAACTAACAGTTTGCGTTACAAAAATTCTACAATAGTCCACATGTACACGATCAAAGTTCGCTCAACTGCGCGTGAGGAGTTAGTCGAGTTTACCGAGCAGGTGCAGGAGAAACTAAAGGACTCCGGGGAGCGCGAAGGCATTGTGGTGCTCTTTGTACAACACACCACTGCCGGCCTGACCGTAAACGAAAATGCGGATCCAGATGTGCCGCGCGATATGCTGCACGCCTTCCGTACCCTGATTCCCCAACACGGCATGGGGTTTCGCCACGGGGAAGAAAACTCCGATGCTCATATCAAGGCCACGGTGGTTGGCTCGTCCGTAACGGTTCCCTTCAAGGATGGAAAATTGCTACTGGGGCGTTGGCAGGGAATATTTCTTTGCGAGTTTGATGGCGGTCGCCAGCGCCACGTGATCATGATGGTTAAGTAGGACCTGCATTCCTGCCTGTCCGTTCATACATGAGCAGGTACAAGATGCACTAAAGAGGAAGTCCTACCAGACCCAGACAGGCAGAATTCCTGTCCTACTTTCAAATGCCCGTTCGAACTTACGCTGATATCGCCCCGCACTATGACAGCATGATGCGTCCGCTCGATCGCTGGTTTCTGGCCCGGCTCCGCGAAACGACTTTACGTTACCTGCCTCAAGATGCGCGCATCCTGGAACTCGGCGCCGGCACTGGTCGGAACTTCGTTTATTACCCTAACAACAAGCTCTCGATTGCCACCGAGCCCAACCACGAAATGCTGAAGATCGCCAGCGAGAAGCCAAGACCCGGTACTGCCCAGCTGGTCCAGAGCTGCGCTGAGCAGTTGCCGTTCGCAGACGGTTCTTTCGACGCCGCGTTTGCGACGTTGGTCTTTTGCTCGCTGGCCCGACCGGGGGAGGCTTTCGTTGAACTGCGCCGGGTGGTGAAGCCCGGTGGTAGCGTTATCCTGCTCGAACACGTGCGTCCAAACGGACTGCTGGGACCTGTCTTTGATTTATTAAACTTACTCACGGTCCCGCTTTTTGACGATCATTTTAATCGTCGCACTGCTGAGGAGGCCCGCGCCAGCGGACTTCAGCTGGTCAAGGTTGACCGCAGTCTGCTGGGAATCATCAACCTAATCTCCTGCCGCGTGTGAAGTAATGATGAGAGTCTGCTTATTGTTGATGATGAACTGACGAATCGACCCGCGTCCGGGCTGCGGTTCATTCCGGCGTTAGATTGGCGAGCTTGCTTCTTCTGAGCAGGAGGAATAACCACTGCAAGCCAGCATGAAGCACGGGGCTTTCCCCATCACCACCTGAAAGCAGAGTTCCCCTGGCCTCAACAAAAGCCGCGCCAGACAGAGCAATAGCTGGGCGCCGGATTAATAGGAGGGACCGCAGCCAGCTTATCCGTTCTATACGCTGATGCTAGTGTGGTGTCCCTAAAGTTCGATCAAAAACTCTGAGGGCTGAAGTGAGACGGCCGCAGGTCCGAAGGACCGGTAGTTAATAGCCACGTCCGTTAGGGCGTGGGAAGCAAGATCCACAATGCCTGAGGCCCGAAGGGCCGGCACTGTTGGAGCTTGAGGGAAATCATTTATTCCGCACCTTCGGCGCTCATCGTCCTCGAGATTCTTGAGCCACGCCCTCACGGACGTGGCTATTTGAATGCCGGTCCTTCGGACCTAACTCTGCGAATATTCCCACTTTAATTGTCATACGAACTTTAGGGACACCACACTAGCGCGCGTAGATGGTAGTTAAGATCGCGTGGGCTTCCTATGACCCGGGCGACTGCTCCTCACCTCCCAGCCTCTTCATAACCTCAGCAAATTTCTCAACGTCTTTGCGGGTGCCTTCCATTCGGCGGCGGCTGTCGAGGTAAGCGGTCCAGACCGGGGTTAGGGTGAGCGCTTTGGTGGTGTCCTCATCGAGCGTCTGCGCCATCAGTGCGATTAGATCGCTAATAACTTTTGTGTGATCGAGAAGTGATTCGATGATCGAATAGGCGAGGCGGGCTTGTTCGTAGTCGAGATCCGTGAGCGCTTTGTTATCAGCTTCGTCAGCCATTCAGTTCAAACCTCAAGAAACGGATTTGTAAACGGCTCTGCCGTCCGATGTGCGGTGGCGCCTGCCAGCCCAGCGGGGCTGCCCCGCCGGGGACCCCGGGCTATGCCCCACCGTACTTCTTGGTCAATATCGATTGGGCTACGCCCGGAATTCCAGGGCGTAGCCCAAATACAAGGATAGGTGTATCCGGAAGGTCAGGGACCTTCCTCACATCAGACGGCAAAGCCGCGCACGCGTATAACAGTATGTTCCTATGGCCCAGTTCTCGGTACAAACGGAAGCTCCGTGACTTGTGCGAGAAGCTCCTTGTCGCCGGCAGTGACTTTAACGCCGGTATCCGGAGTCAGGTAGTCGTATTTCAAATATCCCAGTGCAATTGTGCAGCCCAAATGTGGCGAATAAGTGGTTGAGGTGAGTCGCCCGATCTCTTTGTCGCCCGCCGACTTGATCGCGGCGCCTGCCTCAACCTTCACCGCGTTACTAAACTTAATACCCGATAGCCTCTTGGCGACATGCCCGCGATACTTAATGCGGGCAATGATCTCCTGGCCCACATAGCATCCTTTGGTGTAACTAACAGCATCGTCCAATCCGGCCTCAGTGACAACGTTGGTTTCGTCCATGTCGATTCCGTAGCGAGGAATGCCCGCCTCAATCCGCAGCATCTCGAGCGCGTCGTATCCCACAGGACGAGCGCCCGTGGCCTGCAAGGCGCTCCACAAATCGTTGGCCTTAGCCGCGTCCACAATTAGATCGAATCCATCCTCTGCTGTGTGGGTTGCGCGAAGGATTTTCAGGTTACCCGCAGCGTCGTTTTTCGGGAAGCCGATCTGCTTTGCTGCATTTGGCGCAAAGTCCGAAACGGCCAGCCCCACCACTTCACTTACTACCCGCGCTGCGTCTTTGCCGCTTACAGCTATGTGAGCAGTTTGACTTGTGACATCGGTAACTCGGAAATCGCCGGCGAGTGTAAATCGTTCAATGGTTTTCAGCACCCGATCGTGCGTCGCGGCTCCCGTGTCGATCAGAAAAAGAGGGAAAGTCTTTTTGTCTGTCGCAGCCTGTTCATCGCTCAAACGAATCACGCGCACGCTCGCAATTAATCGGCCCTGAACATTCGGAAACGCCGCCGGCATCCAACTATTCTCGGCCAGCGTTTTCATGTCATTGGTGATAAGACCATTGAGAAACTGCACCGCTTCCGAGCCACTTACCAGAAGGCGGCCACGCGCAGAGAGATCGATTAAGCCAGCGCCACGTTCCCGCACCGAAGCATACTCAAACAACACATCGCCGTACGTCTCCGGCACTGACCAACCCTCCCGCTCGATCATCGTCGCGACGGAACGCTGATGGGCAGCATCGAGCGGAGACTTGATCAAAATTTCTGTTTCGAAGTCTTCAGTCATTTTTGTTCAGCAGGGTCAGCTCTGACATCTTCATCCGACTCTTCATTTTCCCATTTCATGTTGACTGACACTACCACCGTGTCTGCCAGCATATCCCCAATCCGCTGACGACGTTTAGACGACAGGATAGCAATGCCGGCAGGCAATCCACCAAACAACAACGGATTCACTTCCAGGAGCCGCAAGCCGTTCCTGATGAACGAGGCTCTCCAATCGCAAGGGTTGCCGTCGACCTTACACACTATTAAGCCCTGAAAGTATTTGCCAAGCGTACGCGACCAGAGCGCTTCGAGCACAACGAAGTAAGCCAAATACACCAGAAAGAATAGGACGCCCTTCACTATAGGAAATCGCTCCGGTACCAGGGCCACCACAAACAGCATTAAGGCAAACGCAATGAGATGGTCAATGAAGACGGCAATCAACCGTCCTTTCGATGTAATCCCAACTAAACCCATGACTATTCCTGGAGCCGAATCAACCTAATGCATTCGCAACTATCTGGTAATCCTGCAACTGTTCCTGCTCGCGCCGGTGCGAAGCCAGCACCTGTGGACTGGGATGGTAGATGGGCACCAGCACGCGCCCATGCCACTGGTGAATTCTCGCCGCTGATTCCTTGAGACTCAGATTGTGGGGCTCGATTGTCTTAAGGGCCTCGAGGGCGACCGAGCCCAGGGTTACCACTACCTCAGGGTCGACGATCTCAAACGTGTGCCGCAGAAAGTAAGAACAGTTTCCCAGTTCGGACCGACTGGGCTTGCGGTTAGCCCCAGATTTACTGCGGGGATTGCAGAGCGCGGCGCTGGTGATGAAGATATCTTGACGGCCCAAACAAATCGACGCGAGAAAGCGATCGAAGTTCTTGCCCGACTGATCGCCGGAGAATGGGACGCGGGTCTGGTCAGCGCCTTTGCGACCTGGGGCTTCGCCGACAAACATTATCCGTGCCGACAGCGAGCCGTTCAGTTCACTCAGAACAGCCGTCCTCTCACACATCGCGGGGCAGCGCGTGCATTGGGCAGCTTCGGCGATGATCTGCTTGAACAGCTCTTGCTTTGATTCTCTTGCGGACATTCTGGAATAGATTTCAACACAAAGTAGTGAGGACACAAAGAGGACTCGCAACTTTGACACAGGTATTTGGCTATGCCGTCCGATGTGCGGAAGGTCTGTTGACCTTCCGCAAGGTGGCAAAAGTATTCTGGGGCTGCGCCCCAATGTCGGGGGCGCAGCCCCATGGAATTCAGAGCTCGATATCGGTGGGGCAGAGCCGCCACCGCACATCAGGCGGCGCAGCCGCGAACGAATAGTCCCTCACTACGGTCGCAGACTAATTCTGTAGGTCTTGATCTTGGAATTGAGTGTAGTCGCGTTCATCCCGAGCAAGCGCGCCGCCCGCGATTGGTGACCGCCGGTTTGCTCCAGGGCCCGACGAATGAGGTCCACTTCAAAACGCCGCACCTGGTCATAAAAGTTAATTCCACGGCCGAGATCGTGAACTGCCCCAACACTGGCGCCTTCCTGCGAAGCTACGATCACCGAGTCGGGATCGCTAATCTCCGGTCGCAAACACTGGCGCGTGACTTCATTTCCGGGCGCGATCACCACCGCCCGTTCAATCGCATTTTCAAGTTCACGAACATTTCCAGGCCAGGAGTAAGCTTCGAGCAGCGCCAGCACATCAGGCGCAATCTGTTCAGATACTTGCCGACCATTCTCTTCGTTGTACTTTTCAATAAAATGCTGGGCCAACGGCAGAATATCCTCTCGCCGGTCGCGGAGCGGCGGAAGTTCTATCGGTACTACCGCCAACCGGTAATACAAATCCTCACGAAAAGCGCCTTGCTTGACGGCCTCCTTCAACTCGATATTAGTCGCCGCGATGATCCGAACATCCACGCGACGCGGCGTGGTGTCACCGAGGGGTGTAAACTCGCGCTCCTGAATCACCCGCAGCAGCCGCACCTGAGTTTCAGGTGGGATATCCCCTATCTCATCGAGAAAGATTGATCCTCCGTCCGCAACTTCGAAGAGCCCCTTCTTCGCCGCGACTGCGCCGGTAAAAGCGCCGCGGGTGTGACCGAAGAGTTCTGACTCAAGGAGTTCGGAAGGAATGTTGGAACTGTTGACAGTGACAAAGGGTTTTCCAACTCGCGGGCTTGATTCATGAATCGCTTTCGCGATTAGTTCCTTACCCGTTCCGCTTTCACCGGTAACCAGAACCGTCGAACGGGCGGGGGCCACTTGTTCCACCAGGCGGAAAACTTCCTGCATAACATCGGAGCGACCCACTATTGCACCGCGATCGACCGCCCGACTCATGGCCCGTCTCAGCGTTCGTCGCTCTTCCTCGTTCCGACGACGCTTAATCCCCGCAGCCACCCTGGCGGTGATCTCTTCGTTTTGAAAGGGTTTTCGGATGCATCCAAACGCGCCGTGTTCCCAGGCCGCGACGGCCGTATCGAAGGTCGCGTAGGCCGTAATCATGACGACGACGGCATCGGAATCCATCTTTTGGAATTCCTCGAGGGCGCGGAGACCTCCAATGCCCGGCATGGAAACGTCGAGCAGAACCACGTCGTAAGCACGCCGGCCATACGACTCGAGTCCTTCTTCACCGGTTTTGGCCAAGTCGACGCGGTAACCCTCCGCCGAAAGCAGCGTCTCCAAAACCTCCCGCATTATCTCTTCATCGTCGACGATGAGTACTGAACCCTTTTTAGCCACGCGTCTTTCCGTCTTTACTGCCAATGATCATCCTCAAGATTGAAACGAATCAGTTTAGGGGAGATCGGAACAAAAAAAAAGCAAGAGCAAGCGAGATGCTACGGTGCTCTTGCTGTACCTTGAGATCTCAGATGTCAGATTTCAGATGTCGGGTTTGACTCTCAGACGTTAGATTTGGAATCTCCCTCGGAGTTGAAATCTCAGATCTGAGATCTCTTGAATCAGTCGCCAACTGGTTGCAACTGAGCGCGCGCATGGGCAGTTGGCAAGGTAATGCGAAAAGCAGTGCCACGACCCGGATTACTTTCGACGCTAATGTGCCCAGAATGCTCTTGCACGATGCCATAAGAAACAGCCAACCCGAGTCCGGTGCCACGCCCGACACCTTTAGTGGTGTAGAACGGGTCGTAAATCTTGGCTACGTTTTCGGGAGCGATCCCCATACCGCTGTCAGATATTTCGACGATCAGCGAATGGTCCTCAGCAGGAGTGGTGGAAATTCTAATTGACCCACCTGCCGGAAGTGCATCCCTGGCATTCAGCAAGAGGTTTGTGAATACCTGCTGAAGTTTGCCGGCATTTCCAAACACCCGCGGGGATTCGGGATCATAGTCGCGAACCAGGTGAATCTGGTTGCCGCGCAACTGTGGTTCGAGGAGTTGTAACGTGTCGTCCAGAACCCGGCCAATGTCTATTTCCGTGAATTCCGTGGCGTCACCTGTGCGCGAAAAGTTAAGCAGGTTATTAACGATGTTCGTAGCGCGTTCAGCCTGCCGGCGCACCTTTAACAAAAGTGCGTGCTTGGGATCCGTTTCGGCAAGCATGCCGAGAAGCATCTGCGTGTAAGACGACACACCCGTCAGCGGCGTGTTGACTTCGTGCGCCACACCTGCCGCCAGCAGCCCAATCGAGGACAGCTTCTCGCGTTGCTGCAACTGCTCTTCAAGTTGTACCCGGGACGTAACATCTTCAAGCACAACCAACGCGCCGGTCTGTTCCTGAGAATCCTGCAACGGGGCGATCGAGATATTAAGGACAAGCGGACGGCCGGCAAATGTGGCGGTATGAATTTTGTAGATGTTGCGCGTTTCCCTCAGGCGCCACCTATCGTTTCCGAGCACCTGGCGAAGGGTGTCAGTGAAATCTTCGGAAAAGAGATTTTCAACCCTCTGCCCCACTGCTTCGTCTCGACTAATACCGAGTATCTCTTCGAGTGCGGAATTGAGACGGGTTACCCTGCCCTGGAGGTCCACCGCCACCAATCCAACATTGATCGACTCGATGATCGATTCGTTAAACTCTTTGAGCAGCTTCAGTTCTGCGGCCCGGTCACCCTGCTCCTGATAGAGCAGGCTGTTTTCAATTGCGACCGCAACATAGCCGGAGACGGTGAGCAGTATGTCGACGTCTTCAGAGGACAGCAGTGAGCCATCGGTGGAGCGGCCCAGACCAATCACTGCCACCATGCGGCCGCGCACCACGCAGGGTACATAGTAATGAAGCGCCCGGCGCACAAAACCCATCGTTTCCGGAATCAAATCCAGATCGTCGGTTCGTACCACTCCCGTTTCCGCTGACCGCACTCTGATCATTTCGCGAAAGTCCGGCGGCACGATCATCTCAACCGAAAGGCCGGCGGCCCGCGCCACTCGATAGCCGGCCGGCGCTTGCTTATCTTCTATGAAGATTGCGATGCGACCGACGTTCATCACTTGCTGGAGCCGGCTGACCAAAGAGTCCAGCAACGGGTCGAGCGCGGTGGTCGCCGAAAGAGTGCGACCGAAATCAAGCAGGCTGTTGCGCATGTCGTAGCGCTCGCCATAAAACAACCTGTCGATCTGTTCCTGCAGAAAATTCTTAACGGGGGCCGCAATGATTACTATTGCCGCCATCGCGACGATCGCCACTACTACGCCCAAAGTGATTTCGCCAGTAACTGCACCGTCGTTGCCACGCAAGGCGTAAAGGCCCAACAGGTAAACGACTGCGCCGACCATCAAAGAAATCGCCAGCGTGGTAAAGACATAGACAAACACCCGGCGGACGACCAGTTCGACATCCATCAGACGATATCGAACAACGGAATATCCGAACGCGAGCGGGATAAGAATTAGAGGCAGGACGGCAGTGTCAGTTAGCCAGGGGTCTGCTCGCGATCCCAGCAGATAACCCACCGCGTACAAAAACGTGAAAGGAGCGACGGCCAGCAACGATCCCCAGATGAGCCATTTCATCTGCTGTCGAACCACCGCGCTGTGGGCAGTTACCCAGGTTCGAACCAGGAAGACGATGCTGGCAACTAACGCCACCGCAAAGTGAGCAAAGCTCAACTTGTAGAAGAACCCGATAAAAGACTCGGACGGGCCGGGAACCTTGCCGAGAAAAGGGACCAGGGGAATCAGCACGCCCCGAAGGAAAACGAAGGTTGCGAGCCCAAGCAGAAGCAGCGCCGGGACGTAGAGTAATGCCGAGCGCCAACGACGGTTTTGAAACACGTGCTGGCGCTCAGGGTAAAGCAAACAAAAGTGAAGGAACAGCGGCGGAAACAGAATGAAGGCCGCATTCCTTAGAAAGGCGACTGCAAGGTCGAGATCCCGATAGGTGCCAACCGGTGTGTAGGAATGAAAAACAAACGCGGCGAGGCAAAGGGTCGCGAAGTGTAGTGAAAAAGGGGCCCGGCCTCCGTGTCTGAACAGAACGAAGAAGCCGATGAAAAGATAGACCAACCCGATGAGGTTGATATAGAGATCGCGGGGCGTCCATTTGTGAATCGCATCAAGGCCAGATATATCGGCGTAGTAAAAGCGGCTTTCCGGAGGATATGACGGACGCTCGATAAGATAATGGAGGTTCCCGCCCACATTGGCCTGGTCCAAATATATCTGTACGTCCCTGGAACGAGCGACCTGTTCATAATGCTCGTTATCCCGGCTGATCCCAAGCAAGCGATCACCCGGCAGAATTTGACCACGGGCCGCTGCCGAACCTGGCTCAACAGTTTCAGCCACGATCCCCTGACTGGTTTCTGTCCAGGTAACGCCATCCCACGCAGGCGTTTCATGCCGGAGTCGCTGGGCAAAGTTAAGGATGCCAGCCGTAACTAGCAGCGCGGCACCGGCAAGCACCAGCCACGTTCCTGTTGTAAAAACTGATCTCTTCACTTTGACCCTTGGCGGCGAACGGTCTCACAAACTCCTGATCCAGAAGTAAAAACGCAATGGATGTTCCCAACAATTTTTCTTGAGAAGGCGCACTCGGCTGACCACCATCCGCGGTACAGAGTAGAGACACAAACGAGATTAGCTCGCTTCATCAACCCAATCACGACTTTCCTGGTGTTAGTTCCCATTTCCAAGAACGCGGCAGTGGGATCTGCAAATCCAAGTTTTTGGACTTTTCCAAGATTTTGGAGAACCGAACGACGAAATAGAAGCAGGCAAGAGGCGAAGACTACGGGGTAGTCTCGCCTCTGCCACTTTTTCTGCTTCTAAAATCTGAGGGAAATTCCACCGCGGACGGAACGACGGCCTGCATTGAGTTGGGTAAGCGTTTCCGCATTCTCAGTGTTTGCCTGTAGGTCCAGTAGATTGCGAGCGTCAAGGACTGCCTCGGCACGCAGTGGGAGACCAAAGCTGGGGAGCTCCTGGGTAACCTGAATACTCAACGAGGGGTCATAGACTGCGAGTCGGCCGGCAAAAGGATCGATCGCAAAAACTGTGGCGTGTGGCGAGAAGCGCAACACCGTCTGAATATTGGTGCCAGTGCCAAAGCCACCTCCGAGTTGCAGGGCTGCAGTTTGGAAGAATCCGCTCTCAAACATTTCCGATGGTCGAGAAATGTCATCGGCCGAGAGTCGCTGCCCGCGGCCAAACGAATATCCGGCCGACGCAGTCCACACACCACTTAGCCGTCTGGTGTAAACCAGTCGCATACCCCTTGACTCACCCTGCTGGTTCGCAACGTTGATAAATGCTTCACCGGTTGTGCCCGAGAACGCAGATATTGGAGTGCTGAGCAGACCTACGCCGCGTCCGGTCGTAGTATCGAAGAAGGCGGAGGCTTCGAGGATGGATTCATTGTCAATGACTCTTTCGACACCAAACTCTAGCCGGTGACTCCTTTCCATAACTGCCCGGCCATCAACGAAGGCGATGGGTCTCTTGTTGGCTTCCGTAAAGGCCACTTGAGTGCCTTCGAAAGGAACAACACTTTGAATGCGATTCTCTTCCCCTCCAGGTGCATAAGCGGCTTTCAGACGGGTTCTCGCATTTGCATCTAATTGAACGCCAATGCGCGGATTAATTGAGTGGGCGCCGCCAGACCCGATGAACCGAGAATAATCAACCCCAAGCACGACAACGATCCCATCGTGAATGATCCATTCGTCGATCGCCCTGACTGAAAACTGTCCCAAGTGGGGCTCTGTTACCGGCAAACCGCGACGAGCGCCTGTTTGAGCTGACGAGTCATCTCTAACCGTCCGCCAGATTGGCTCACCAAAACTTACGGCGCCAACACTGACACCGACGCGATGTCGCTCACCTGCGCGGACGCTGGTGCTGGCCTCAAGGCGCTGGGGAGCATTTGGGCCGACCCCGGTCTGTCCAGCAAGAACTAAATCGAGTCCGGGCCCAGAAGTTGAAACCGCGAAGTTAAGCCCCGAATAACCCGGGCCGTAGGAGTTGCCGGCAAAGTATGTCTCCACGACTCCAAGCATTCGCCGTTGAGAGTCTTTTTGGGCAAAGGTGGAACTCGTTCCAATTTCTGAAGAATTAGCGCCAGGCCCCGGTTCGATTCCCAGAACGGCCTGAATATCGCGGTCTTCTCCCTCTTGGGCTTGAAAGATCGAACGGCGGGTTTGGGCTGAGCGCAGTGTCCATTTCACATCATCGCGGTCCCGGCGCTTTTCCGGCAGAGTCTTGCCGGTGCCTATGGGTTCCAGATTGAAACGGTAAACCAGCTCCTGGGAGGCGCGAACTTCAACGGAAGAAAAAACTACCGCGTTAAAGCCCTCGGCAATCGCGCGAATAACATAACGTCCCGGCGAAATCCTGGTGCTGAACCGGCCTTCTGCGTCAGTGCGCGTTTCCTTGAGCACTCGATCTGCCCCATTTCTAAGCACAGAAATGAACGCGCCTGAAACAGGGTTACCCTTATTGTCGAGAACCGCGCCGGTAATCGTTCCCAGGTTAGCCCGACTGGCCCGGGCTGGTGGGGCCTGAAGACAAAACGCGGCCGAAAGACTCAACATAAAAAGAGCCACTGTTCTTTTCCCCGAAATTCTTCTCACGGAACCTCCTTACGTCACAAGCTGGCGACGTTTGAAGCGATGGAGTGCGATTGTGTTCTGCGCAAAATAGGGAAAGGATCTCCTAAAGTTCTTGCGCTCAAAAAGAGCTACAAGGCAGCCTCGCCTCCCCAAAGGCGAACTGGTTCAGGCCAGGAGACTTACCGGAACCGTTTGGATAGGAGGCATTTTCCGCCAATAAATAAACTGCTGTCAAGCTTTGACGCCGACCCCGAGATCAACCTTGAGCACCTGAATCTAGTTTCGAGTTCAGGGTTTTACTTTGAGGGACGCCCGGGCGGCCTTAAACCTGCACTCTAAACTGCTGGCCTCAAACTCCACCGACATCCCCTAACTTTAGCTCCACTTTGCCCCCGCTTTCCGTCGTGCTAGCATGCGAAGTCTTAGTAACTTTCCCGCATACTTTTTGGATTGGGCAATAAATGATTGACGAAGTTCACTCGACTAAACTCCCCAACGGCATCACGATTTTGACGGAACACATGCCCGGCCTGCGGTCGGTCACCGCGGGGATTTGGGTGCGACGTGGCTCCCGTCATGAAACTCCCGAACTAAACGGAATCTGCCATTTCATCGAACATTCGGTTTTCAAGGGAACGCACCGTCGTACAGCTCGCGACATTGCGGTGGAGTCTGATCGTCTCGGGGGAAACCTGGATGCTTTTACCACCCATGAGATGACTGGCTTCGCGGTAAAGGTTGCGGACAGAAGTTTGCCCGAAGCATTTGATCTGCTCGCCGATATGCTCGCGCACCCTCGATTTGACCAAATCGATCTGGATCGCGAACAAAACGTCATCCTGGAAGAGATGAAGATGGTGGAAGACACCCCCGACGAATTGTTGGGCGAACTCTTCAATGCTGCTTACTTTCCCGATCATCCTCTCGGCCGCCCGATTGAAGGTACCAGGGAAACGATTTCGACTTTTGACCACCAGACGATCTCGGCATTCCACCGGACCGCCTTCGCCCCCGCTAACTTAGTTGTGGCGGCTGCGGGAAATATTGAACACGAGCGACTCGTCGCGTTGGTCGAAAGTTGCTTTGACAAGGCCTCGGCAGAGACTGAAGAGCGTGGGCCGAACTCGGCGGGGCAAGTGCCTACCCCGGCCGCTCCGATCCTGATTGAGCAGAAGAAAGAACTTGAGCAGGCGCATCTGGTCATTGCCGCACCCTGGCCGGATGCCCGCAGTAGCGACCGATATGCAGCGAGCTTGCTGGCCTCAGTCATTGGCGGAGGCACCTCAAGCCGCTTGTGGCAAACAATTCGCGAGGAGCGCGGGCTTGCCTATTCGGTGGGCGCTGGAGGCAGCACCTTTTCGGACGTAGGTGTTTTTACAATCTATGCCGGCACTTCTCCTGAACATGTCGACGAGGTAGTTGACCTATCTTTGGCAGAGATGCGTCGCGTGGTAGTTGAGAGCATTTCCCTCGAGGAGCTACAGCTGGCGCAGGATCAAGCGACATCTTCGATACTTCTGGGGCTGGAGTCGTCGAGCGGGCGCGTCGGGGCGTTGGCCAGGCAGGAGATCATCCACGGTCACCGCATTTCACCTGCCGAGATCATTCAAAAACTCGAAGCCGTTACTCCTGAAGATATGCAGCAGGTCGCCCGCCGATACTTCACCAGCGAATCGCTGGCGTTGGGCGCACTCGGGAATCTAAACGGCTTCCGCGTCGACCGCTCGCGGCTCACAATTTGAAGTAGCCGACCGACACTCCCACCAATCTGTCGCCCGCCGTGCATCCGCGGCACCATACTTGTCGGCAGCTACCTTTGATGGAGCATGATCGCAACAGGACAATGACAAAGACATCCCGCAGCAGAAAAGTGATGACGAATTGATTACTGAGCATCCTTCTGACGAATACGATTATTACTGCACAGATTGTCGAGGCACTATTAGCCCTAAAGACAGGGTTTGTCCTCACTGTGGCTCTGACACAAGCGAATTCATTGAAGAGCAGGAACCTCAGCGAGGCGTGAAAATCGAAACGCTATTCAGCGAATTTTATGGCTTGACGACGACACATCAAAGGGAGGAACGCCTAAAGACGTTCATTGGTCGACACGTAGAAATAGCGAACTGCGTACAGGACATCCTGAGCGATCGCATTTCGTTGCTCAAGCGGTACGGCAGCGATCTCAGCACCTATGAGGGACCAGCTTATTGGGACATCCCCATTTTAACTTGAGCCAAATGTGAGCTAATCATTACTGTGTTACCAAAATTCTTAGATGAGGAGCGCGAAGGCTGGGAGCGACTTTCGTTGGAGACTCTGGAACGGGCTTACGGCGATGATGAGCCGGAGTATTCATTGGATCTGGTAGAAGAGGCGAATCCTGCATATGAAGGAGGGTGATGCAATGGTCAAGAATTGTCCTGCCATCATCTTGCGCGAGATGCCACCCTTCCACGATTTGCTTGTTTGCGTGCGAGCGCTTAGTTGCGCCAGGCCGCCTCGCGCGTGATTCCTTGACTCGCTACTCTCGGCATCCCTAAGGTTGGTCTCGATGGGAAGAATTAGGCAAATGATTGCTGTTGATGGTCGAGAGTGTTGGACGCTCTTCGATTCAGGCGCGCGCAATACTTATGTGATTCCAGCGGTCGCTGATCTTCTGAACACATCAGCCACTCCGCGGACCATTCGCATGGCGCTGGGCGGCACGGTTAAAGAAACAAACACAGAGGCAGTGCTACAAGCGGAAATCGAAGGCCATCCAATTTCAACTTATGCTCTGGCCATAAACAACATCGGCAATGATGAGGATGGGAATCCAATCGAAATCTTATTTGGCGCCCTGGCCATGCAGCAATGGGGAATTAAACTCGATCCCCCTGAAGAAAAACTCGACTTGTCAAATTATCCGGAAGAGTTTGTAGAGTTCTAGAGGGCTGGTGCGCCAAGGGCGCGAGATGTAAAAGCCTGGGGCATCGCCCCAGGGACACGTCAGCCAAATAAAAAGCGCTGAAGGCGCGAGATATGGCTTAGGGCATCCCAACTACTGTGAAATGGAACAAGAACTTCTTCAACAGAATATTTCGCGCCTTCAGCGCTGTGACCACTCCCCGCGCTCCCCTGGGGCGATGCCCCAGGCTTTCGCATTTCGCGCCTTTGGCGCTGTGGGCGGTGGGAACAAATCGTTGCATTGGGACAATAACCCAAGTGAACCCCCCGGTAGCCGTTTCTCACATTAAGTGATAAAGTTTTGCATCTGCACTTTCTTAGTTTACCAGAGCACTGGTCTTAAACCCTTAGCATGAAACTTACCGTTCTCGGCAGCGGATCAACCGGCAATGCAGTCTTGATCGTTGCCGGGGAAACGCGCGTTCTCGTTGACGCCGGACTCAGCGCCAAGGAGATTGCGCGTCGACTCGCGCTGGTCGGCGAGGACGTTCACCGGCTCGATGCCGTTCTGGTAACGCATGAACATGGCGACCACTCAGGTGGCCTGCGCGTGCTGCTTCGGACAGTTGATTGTCCAGTCTACATTTCCGCGAAGACTCACGATGCCTACGTCAGTGAACGTTTCAACGTGAATAACGAAGAGCCGCGCAAACGAGTCAAGGCTCTGCGCGATCGCGTGGAACAGATCGAATCGAGCAGAGACTTCCGTATCGGTGAGATCGATTTTCATCCTTTTACAATTCCCCACGACGCCGTGGACAATTTCGGGTTTACGGCAACGCACCAGGGCGTGAAGATTGCGACCCTGATGGATTTTGGCCATATCACCACTCTGGTCAGCGAGCGACTGCGCGGATGCGCGGCCATCGTCATGGAATCAAACCACAGCCGCGACATGCTCAAGGCTTGTGAAGCATATCCGTGGGAACTGAAACAGCGGATACTTTCGCGCCTGGGTCATCTCTCAAACGAAGACGTGGCCGACTGGATTAGTGACGGCTTCGATGGGGTCGCGAGGCATCTCGTACTGGCCCATCTTTCCCAACGCGCCAACAATCCGTATCTGGCGCAGATAACGGCCGAGGTTGCATTGCGAGAGCGTTTTCCGCTTTTTCACACCGACACGCAGGTTAGTCTGTCGTTTCCTAAGGAGCCGACTCCGTGGATTGAGGTATAGCGAAAGGATGAAGGATGTAGGCAACAGCAGTAGCCCGACGGTTAAGGAGGGTTCCACCGGCAAAGTGTCAAAGCCCCCCTCAACAGTCGTGCTGCTGCCCCTAATCCTGGTCCTTACCTTCATGGGTTTGGCTTGCGGGTTAAAGACAGAACGACGATCCGTTCCGCCGGAAGTTGAATCAGCGATTGGCACTATCAGCGACGACATCGGCGCCGAGCGCTATGACCAAGTTTACGGAGCAGCGTCCGAACTATGGCGTCAGGATGCTACCCTTGAGCAATCAGCCGTCACCTTCAAGACGTTGCGCGAAAAGCTTGGCCCACTCGAGAACCGAGTGCTTCAGTCGGCAACTGAACAAACAAATTCCAGCGGGCCATTGAAGGGCCGGGCATACATTCTGACGTACCGCACAAAGTTTCAAAACGGTGAGGGCATGGAAACGTTCACTCTGGTGGAGCGGAAAGGCCAGTGGTTGCTCGCTCGATACCTGGTGACTTCAACAGCGTTGAAGTAGGACGCATCCACAGATTTCGCAGATTACATAGATTCTAAAACCTTTAAAGCAGCATCAGGTCATGTCTGGATTTGCGACAACTGTTTCTTCTATTGTGCGCCGTGTCTTTGTGATTTCATGTCTGCGTAATCTGTGTAATCTGCGGATAAAACTCTTATGATCGAACGCTACACACTACCCGAAATGGGTGCGCTCTGGAATGAGCAGAGCAAATTTCAGAAGTGGCTGGACGTGGAA
>JANNJZ010000554.1:0-6598 GCA_031396065.1 Pyrinomonadaceae bacterium
CGTACCATTTTCGTTTTCCAGCGAGATCCTTGCCGCTGGGGAAGTATGTTGACATGGTTCACTATTCCTATTTTTACCGAATAAAACGCGAACGGTTAGAATAACGAAGGGCTCTAAAGATTGTCAAGTTGATGACTTAGCGTCACGAGACCGCAGTGAGTCAGAAGTCAGAGAAGTCAAAAAGCTGCTTTCGTAAAATTCTAGTTTGGTTCAGCATTAGGAATGAGTAGTTTGACCTACTCTGACCGCCGATATCTGACTTCTGTCTTTCTCGGCTCTTCGCTCAAAAGGCTCCCGGGCATTGCTGCCGAGGAGCCTTTAGATTTAAGGCCGCGATTTTGAAGTTACGGTTGCGTAGGCTGCGAACCGTCATTCCGTTTCAGTTTCGGAGGTTCAGCCTTTTCCGCAGCAGGCTTCTCAGTCCCGTCAGGGTTAGTTGTTGAGGCATCGTCGGTTGGCTGACGCCGCTTAAGGGTCGGCCTTCCCGGTGCACCTTCATCCGCTCCCGGAAGCGCTCCGATACTCGAAGCCCGAGCGTTGGAAAGCTTCAACAGGCGACCCTTTACTCGCTGAAACTCTGACGTGCTGATGACATATTCTTCGTGCTCGGGAAATCTTGCGGCGAGGGCGAGAGACGCAGCCCGGCGCTCGGGTGGAGCTGGATGCGTCGCAAAAGCCTTCGAAATGAATCCCGGCTTTTTCTTATTCTTGGATTCGAGCTTCTCAAACATCGTGGCCATTGCGCCCGGGTCATAACCAGCCGCATACATGTACTGGATACCCAGCTTGTCCGCCTCTTCCTCGGCGCCACGGCTAAACTTCATAAACGCGCCCAATAACCCAAGTTGAGCAGTGTTCTGATAAATCATCCCCGGGATACCGCCAAGGAAGATGGACGCACCCATCGCCGCGTATTCCAACAAGGAAGCCTTGGTCTGATTTTCAACTGCGTGCCGTGCGGCCACGTGAGCGATTTCGTGCGCCATAACGCCGGCCACTTCAGCCTCGTTGTCAGCGACCAGGAGCAAGCCCTTGTTTACATAGAAAAATCCGCCGGGCAAAGCAAACGCATTCACTTCATCTGAGTCAATCACCTTAATGGTGAAGGGAATTCTCGCGTCAGAATGGAGAACGATGTTCTGGCCGACGCGGTTTACATACTCAGTGATTGCAGGATCGTCAATAAACTTTGCCTGCCGATCGACTTCCGCGGCCAATTCTCGCCCAATCCTAACTTCCTTTTCAGTCGAGCCGCTCATCTTGGAGATAATCCCCTTGTTGATGTTGCGCTTGCCAATTAGGCTCGGATCTTCGTTTACGGACAACGTCTTCTTTGAACTCGCTGGAGGAGGCGTCGAGGTCTTGTCCTTATTGTTAGAGGCGGAGCTCGCAGTTTGTTCTTGCGCTTGGGTTCCGGATTGGCTCGTTTGTGCGACGGCCGCAATAGACCCTAACAGCATCGACGAAACCAGCATCATTGCGGTGGCGATGCGGGAGAAGCTATTCATCTGAAAATCCTCCAGGATTCGAAAACAAGTATTGCTGAAAAGGATTCTGGGGAAAAACTTTCCAGAGCCAGGCTTTGAGGGTAACTGCGTTGGCGAAATCTCAAGTCAGAATAGCCGGAAACCACAAACCGGCCAAGGCCTTTTTCGATATTCTTTAAACGCGAGTCTATGATGCCAGCCAGTTGGAAGATGGTTGCGCGCCATAAATAAGCGTTGTTACCACCCTGCGTAACGAAGAGTTTCCGGGTTTGGCGCTCGCGCGATAGTCCCCACTATAATGCACTGACTTCGGAAAAGCTAAGAAACGTTAAGGAAAACGGTTGAGCAGACGTTGAGATCGCGCTGAGGTGCCTCGCAGATAGCCGCTAGCATCCGAACGCCTGCTACACTTTTTCAAGAATGCGCAAAAGAGAATCGCACCGACCAACCCTTTCCGTGTCCATCATTGGTCCCGGCCGCCTTGGTCGGGCTTTTGCCATTGCGCTCGGTGACGCAGGTTACTCTATAGATACTTTAGTCGCGCGAAGAGCCTCCCTGGCCGAAAAAGCTGTGCACCTCTTGCCTCGCGGGCATCGTCGGGTCGAAGTCCTGGGTGCGAATCAATTGGCCAGGTTGAGTCCCACAGACCTGATTCTGATTACAACGCCGGACGATGCGGTAGAAGTTACTGCGCAAAGGCTCGCCGCCGCCCAGACTCCACGAGATCGCCGTAGTGTCGTGCTCCACACCAGCGGAGCTTTGTCCTCCGCCATGCTGGCTCCACTCGCTGCGGTTGGGTTTCACACTGGATCGCTACATCCACTCGTTTCAGTTAGTGAGCCAGGTACAGGCGCAAAAGCTCTGCATGGAGCCTATTACTGTGTGGAGGGAAATCCTGTCGCCACGAAGATCGCGCGACGAATTGTTCGCGACTTAGGTGGAAAGAGCTTTTCTATCCAGCCGGAAAGTAAGGCGCTGTACCATGCCGCGGCTCTAACTGCGGCCGGGCATCTCACCGCCCTGGTAGACCTCGCTATCGAGATGCTGGCTTCGTGCGGCCTTAGCCGTCCAGAGGCCCAACGGGTATTGATGCCTTTGGTCGAGAGCGCTGTCACTAATTTGAAAGTGTCACCTCCGGAGAACGCTTTGACCGGTACGTTCGCCCGGGGAGATCTCGCTACTGTCGCGCGACACCTGGAAGCTTTGGATCGTGAGACGAACCATGAGGCACTGGAGATTTATAGACTACTGGGCTTGCGCTCGCTTCAGCTGGCCGTCAAGAAGGGAATGGACCGCAAACTCTCAAAAAAGATCAAGGAACTTTTAGAATCGCATCGTTAAGGTGTGACGACCCTTTGTGTCTTCCACAACGCCTTAACGGTTGGACATGATCAGGAGGTCGAGCACGCAGAAACCCGCCCCGCTTGATGTCATCTGCCCTTTCGAGCGGCAATTGACACGCTCACTACTACCGGGCGACACCTATTCTGATTAGGGGGGAGCAGGTTTCTCCGTTTACTATTGACTCATCCCATCGTACCAGACCGGAGCTTCTCGAATGAAATCTGCGATCCTCAAAAATGCTGCTGACCATGGTCTTGCAAATTCCCGCCGAAGGAAGATTCTCCGCCCGTTTGCCCCCAGTCTTGTGCTGGTCGCGGCTTTGGCGGCGATGGCCCCTGTAACGTTTGCACAAACCAGCGACGCCATCACCCAACAGTCTGACGCTTCAACCAAGGCCAAAGAGCTCTACACACAAATCAAATCTTTTGCGTTGTCCGGAGCCACCGCGACTGTCAGTTCACTCGTGTTAAATCGCGACCGTGCCCAGATTACTTTCACCGGCACGTTCTACTTCGCCGCGCCGGTAAATGGCCGGGTAACGGGCGCGGTCTTTGTCGGTGAGGGTCTGTTCACTGCGCAAGTGCCGCCGGGTGGGTTTGAGAAAGAGAATGTGAAGCGTTTGCTTGGAGCCGATGTTGTGGAGTCGACTTTTAAGACCGCGGTGCTGAGGTTCAGTGACGATACTTTTGAGAAGTTGGGCCCGACGCCCGCAAGCGCGCCCCTTGATCAAAACATATTGAAGCTTGCCCGGGAAACTGAAGCGCGGGTTTTGAAAGAGACCGGCGCAAATTTGTCGGCGCGGATTGCGTTGTCGATCCTCAACCAGGAGAAGCCTGGATTCTTCTTTGCGAGTTTCGATGGAGGTAAACGTGGTCTCTTCAATCTGGTGCTTGATTATCAAACGCGCTTGCCGGTTGCTAATTTCAGCGTCAATGGTGGTGAGAAAGGTCTAATCTATGAGTATCTCTCCGAGTTTTACAACACTGAGATCTGGATGGCCTTTTATGGCGACAACGACTACAAGCGCGGCACCGTCGACTACTCGGACCTGAATAATCTGATCGATGCCAAACATTACGACCTGGATCTCGACCTGCGGGAACATAAGAAATACGTTCGCCTGCGCGCGCATCTCGAGGCAGAGTCGACGGTTGCAAACCTGCGTGCAATTCCTTTTCAGATAGGCGAAAGCCTTGGCGAGTTTGAGAGTCAGCGACTGAAGAAAAATATGCGGCTTCAGCGGGTCAGATTCGGCGGTATCGATCTCGCTTTTGCGCAAGAGGATTGGGAAGGCGGCTTTACGGTTTTTCTTCCAGGCGAGACGACGATTGGCCAGAAGCTCGCTCTCGATCTCGTCCTCGAAGGCGATTTCATGTATGACCCTGACACTTTCTGCAATTGTCATTACCCCCGCTCAAATGAAAGTTGGTTTCCTCGCCATGGTTATCTTGATCGAGCAACTTACTCTCTCAGCTACCGCCATCCGAAGAAGTTACGTGTTGCCAGTGTCGGCTTGAGAGTGAGCGAAGAGCTCGATCTGGAAATCAAAGATGTGATGGTGACGAAATACAAGATCGATCAGCCGATCCCGCTGGTTACTTTTGCTCTCGCCCCCTACGAACGGCATTCGCAGATGGTTAGGTTCGACCAGGGTGGCGTCGGCGATCCAATAGCGGTCGAATTTAACTCTCTACCGGGCTCGTATGCCCCAATCAAGGAAGACTTCATCCTCGCGGAACTCGACAACTCGTTGCGTTATTTCACGGCCATTTTTGGTAAGTATCCATATCCGGTCTTCAGCGCGGCATATCACCCTTTCGGTTTCGGCCAGGGCTTTCCCTCTCTTCTGATGATTCCGCCAACCGATAATGCGAACAGACACACTTACCGTTTCATCGCTCATGAGACGGCGCATCAATGGTGGGGCGACATCGTTTCCTGGCGCTCATACCGCGATCAGTGGCTGAGCGAGGGGTTTGCCGAGTATTCAGGAATGCTTTACGCCGGCCATCGATCAGGTCTCGACGCGCGCAAAGAGTTTATCGATGAGGCACGCTCCTCTCTTAAGCTGCCGCCGCGAAAGCTTAATGGAGTAGGCAAAGGTAAGTTAGTCGATGTAGGCCCGATCATTCTTGGGCACCGGCTCAACACCAGTAAGACGCTGGGCGCATATCAGACGCTGATCTACAACAAAGGCGCGTTGGTGTTACGAATGCTTCATTTCCTTTTTACCGACCAAAGCACCGGAAGCGGTGATGCCTTCTTTGCTATGATGACTGACTTCGTTAACCGGCATCGCAACGGATTTGCTTCGACGGATGACTTTCGCTCGGTTGCTAACGAACACTTCGCACGAACGCCACTTAGTCGAAAGCATGGTCTGCCTGACCTGAACTGGTTTTTCCGCCAGTGGGTCTATCAATCCGATCTGCCGTCGTATTTAATGGAGTATCAATTGAAGGAAGAGCCCGGAGGGAAGGTAATTATCTCGGGCATAATCTCCCAGGAAAATGCTCCAGAGGACTGGGTTATGGTCCTACCTTTGACCTTCACCTTTGGCGGCAAGCAGACTGGTAACACAACGGTAATGGTTAACGGTTCGAAAAGTCCTTTTACTATCAGGCTGCCGTCAAAGCCTAGCAAGGTAGAGCTTGATCCGAAGGATTGGGTACTTTCAGAGAAGACGTCAACAAAACAAAATTAAGAATTATCGATGAAGAAAATTCTCCGGGGAGCGCTCAACATTCTGCTTATTCTCCTGGGTATTCTTTCAGCGGGCCTGGGCCTGAAGGGCTTTCTCCTCTCCAGCCGGTTCATTGACGGCGGCGTAACCGGAGTTTCCATGCTGCTCGCGGATGTTCTCGGTTGGCCGTTGTCGATTTTGATTCTGGTGATCAACTTTCCTTTTATTGCCCTCGGTTATCGGCAGTTTGGCAGGGCCTTTGCCATTAAGAGTATGTTGGCAATTGCGGGTCTGGCTCTCTGTCTGGCTTTCGTTAAATATCCTGACGTCACGTCTGACAAACTGCTCATCGCAATCTTCGGCGGCTTTTTTATCGGTGCTGGTATTGGCCTGGCGATTCGCGGAGGCGCGGTATTAGACGGAACGGAAGTAGCGGCGCTACTGATTAGCAAGAGCAGCAGTTTTTTGAAAGTAGGAGACGTAATTCTCCTGCTGAATATTGTTATCTTTTCTGCCGCGGCATTCGTGCTGGGAATTGAGCCGGCCCTTTACTCAATGGTGACCTACTTTGCTGCCTCAAAGACTGTCGATTTCTTAATCCATGGTATTGAGGAATACACCGCGATAACCATTATGTCTGATAAGAATGACGAGATCCGGCTGGCGATTGTCCGCGACCTTGAACGTGGGGTCACAGTCTTCAAGGGTCGCGGCGGCGTTAGCGATACGGAACAGGATATTTTGTTTTGCGTTGTCACGCGGTTGGAAATAGGAAGAGTGAAAACCGTGGTCCGGGATATAGACGACCGGGCGTTTATTATCGTTAACGCGTTGGCTGACGCTGAAGGCGGCGTGCTCAAGAGACTGGCGTTGAATTCACACTGAGCTGATTGGCTGGGAACGCATCATATTATTTGCGTTCCGTTTAGAGAGCGCACTTGTGCGCTCGCCTCGCGCTACCTAAGCCAATGATTGAGCTGTTCCTGTCTGGGGCACACATGTGTGCTTTCTAGAAAATCCATATTCATTTCACGGCTCACCAACTTAATAAAACAAACGACCTGACCCCGCTCGCCTGCGTTCC
>JANNJZ010000559.1:0-4837 GCA_031396065.1 Pyrinomonadaceae bacterium
GCCGAGGCCCATTGCAATGTGCGATGGTCCAGAGGCTGGCCTCGCGCAGATCGACGCGGTGTTGGGGCATGGCGAATTTGCAAATTATTACCTGGCGCATTCAGCCCGTGCAGATTTGTACCGCATGCTTGGCAGGACAGCTGAGGCCCGGTCCGCTTATGAGAAAGCTCTGGCGCTGACCCAACAGGAACCAGAGCGGCAATTCCTGCAGGAGCGGATTCGGCAGTTGAATTAGTTGAAATATAGCTGTCGATTATCCGTCTTCCGGAGCGGTTGTTGCGGGCGTCAGGCCGGTGTGGGCGGCCACCTGGCGGGCAGACTTATTACGAGTGATATCGGCCACCCCTGACTTTTGTGCAATCCCCTGTCATTCGAAACCAAGGGCGCGCTGCGTCCCAAACTCTTGAACTCAAACCGCAGGAACTGCAGGCCTGACCCCACGATGCCTCCTCGCCCGCCAAGCGCGCACGCATGCCCCCAAAACGCACGCGTCGGGCGTTTAATGTATCCGGACAACCTACGGACTACGTCGGCAGCCCCATAACTATGCCCGCTCTGCGAATTTGCCAAAATTTTGCTTGACCTGGGAAACAACCTTGCTAAAATCCGCCCGTTTTTGCCTCGCACCAGAAAACGCGCCATCCCGTAAAATGCGGCGCCCTTACGCTCCTCGATCCGCACCAGATCGATCAGCGAAACCTTTTTGGCAGTATCCCGCCCGTGCCCACGGATTCGTCAGCTTTCGCAATTGCTGAAGGAGGATAACAATGCAAGAACACTTCGAGAAATTAAGAAACCAAGCGTTGGAGACTCACGTTTTCTTCTGGGGGGCCGGTGACAGTGACAGATACTACGGGTCAATTAACCCAACTGGAATCATTGAGCGGACTGTAGATGGCAAGAGCGACTATCACTTAATACTGGCTGAACATGTTGCCACTATCCACCTGGGATTGGGTTACGAAGATTTTCCTGCTGGAACCGAAGCGGTCGTCCTAGTGGCTCTCGATCAAAATTTCGAACTGGCAAGACTGGACGTTTCAAGAAAAACGCTAGGTGGCATTTCCGCTTCTGACACCCCAGACGGAACGATTAAAGACTTCCTTAGACCTCCTAAGCCCAGGCGAGTTACTTGGCGCTTACTTTATCCAGATCCAGCGACTTTTTTAAGAGAGTTTCGCTCACTCCCGCCCGAGATAGAGGCGCTCTGTCAAATTGTTGAGAACGGCACTCACTACCATCGAGATCAGCGACTCGAGGCGCTAAATAACATGCAGGACAGGCTCGATGAGATGGGGGAGTTTTTGCCTGAGCTGCATGAGCGACTAAATCCGTTAGTCGGCCAAGCTGAGGACATGGGAATTGAATATTTCATCGCGGCAACCTTGGCGAACTTAGGTGGCTTTGACAACAATATCATTCGTGAAATCAGCTTGCATTTGGCTTTATGTGATCAAGACGGAGGTGGCGTTTGGGATAAGAGCGGTACCAAGACTATTAAGCGCAATGCACTTCGTGCGATCGGTAATTGGCACGATCCCGACGCGGTAATCCTGATTAGACGCCATATGAACGACGACGATCTAGAGGTGCGCAGGGCCGCTATTTGGGCACTGGGCTCTTCCGGACAGGAGGAAGGCCGGAAGTTGCTTGAAGAAATCTTGAGCGGCAACAACGCTGACGAGATTCAAGCATCGCAAGTTGCGCTCGAATTCTTCGGCACCGCAACTTACGATCAGATTCGCGCCCGAAGTCGCGAAGCCGAAGGGTTGCCTAAACTGCCGACGACGCTCTACATACAGCGAAACGGTGAAGAGTTTGGACCCTATCCTCTCAATCAGGCGAAAGAATGGCTTGGAACTGGTCAATTGGTAGCAACTGATCTGGCGCGCTATCAGGGAACCGATGGATGGATACCGCTATTCTCAGTACCGGGAATTTCTTAACATCAGTATCGCTACACGAAAGGACGAAAAATGTCGAAGTTACCACACGAACTACAGTCGAATCAGAATTGCTCGGTTCAAGTTGAATGCGCGATCTGCCGCCAATCGGCGGACTCGTCGAAAATGTGTTACTGCCACAAAGATAATATTTGGGTGCACTACGCGTGTGCCGGGGGTGGTTCCTGGGCTGATGCTAAATGTCCGCTCTGCGGGAAGACCCTTGGGTGACGATACGGATGAAAGAGTCGGTTCTCAATCCTCCCACTGACCAAGTTGAGTGCCTATATTGAGAATCGCAGGTCTGACCCCAAGTGATTCGACGATGGTCCAGAGGCGGGTCTGACGCAGATCGACGCGTTGTTGGAACATGGCGAATTGGCAAATTACTACCTGGCGCATACAGCTCGTGCAGATATGTACCGCAGGCTCGGCTGGACAACTGAGTCCCGGTCCTCTTATGAGAAAGCCCTGGCGCTAACCCAACAGGAACCAGAGCGGCAATTCCTGCAGGAGCGGATTCGGCAGTTAAAGTAGGAAATGAGAGAAACCGGGCAGACCAACGTTTCCTTGTTTTAGGCGAGTGGAAATTGGTGAACACCTCGTCTGTCCCAGTTTTTCCGCAGCGCCTAGCGATAATTAGAATTTGTCTAGCCTTGTGGAGGAATCAGTGGGAACAGAAATCACGTTGGATATCGCAGGAGTAGCGCTTACGTATAGCAAGAACCATCGTGGGATGGATCACGGGACACTTTACCAAGAGTCTGACCGGAAGCCGATCGTGAGCGATCAGCTTAATTACGATTATTACAAAGACCACGACGAAGACCCCACAGAAGCTGAGATGGCATTTACTCGACCACTAAAGGACGTGCTTCCTCGTCTCGAACTGCTGGGTTTCAACCTAGACCGCGTTCGTCGCGAGTATGAAATCGTCGCGGAAAGTTGGCAAGAAGAAAGGCAGGCCATCTCCCTTGATGAAGAGGCCAACGGGTTGCCTGAGCCATTGAGTTTTGCAGAATTCTTCGAGTTCGCGACTTACTATCCTCTCTCAGCCCTTGATGAAACGTTCATTTCATCGGTTGACGGAAAGGAAAGAGAAAAAGTTCGAGGCCGCTTTGCCAAGAGCCCGGTAGACAGGATACCGGGATACAGTGCTTATGTTAACGCCTACTCGGAACGAAGCTATTTCGGAGACCTCGTGAACATCCTGCACCCCTACTCTGTCATCCGGCTTCTGGGAGAGAAGAAGGACAATCACGACGATCGAGTTGATTGGCAATACGGACCGCTCGCTACTGCTGGTTGGGCAACGGAGCAGGATTTTCGCCCAGAAGCTCGACGCACTGAGACCTTTCTCATTGCCACAGAGGGTAGTTCGGACGTTCATGTTTTGAGGCACGCTTTAGCGTTGTTGCGCCCAGGAATTTCGGACTTCTTCCGCTTCATCGACGTGAGTGAAAGCCATCCATTTTCGGGAACCGGTAATCTGGTGAAGTTTGCGGAAGGTCTAGCGAAAATCGACGTGCAGAATCAAGTTCTATTTTTGTTCGACAATGATGCTGAAGGCGTAGCGGCTCAGCAGCGGCTTTCGAGGCTTTCGTTGCCGAGCAATATGCGTGGGACAATGTTGCCGGAGATAGAAAACCTACGATCGTTCCCCGCTCAAGGTCCCGAAGGGCTACGTACGACAGACATTAACGGCCGAGCCGCTGCGATCGAGTGCTATCTCGATCTTAGTGCCAACAATGATGGTCCGGCGAAGGTAATTTGGACGAACTATAAAAAGGAACTTGAGATCTATCAGGGTTCGTTGGAACACAAGGAATTCTACATTAAGGAATTTTTAAAGCAGACAGCGGAAACAATTGCCGACGGTTCGTATGACACGAGCAAGTTGGAGGCCGTGCTTGATCTTATCGTCTCTGAGTGCACAACGATCGCGGTTGATCAATGGGATTTATCTGCTGGCGAATACGAATAAGACAAGAACTTCTGAAGAATTAAGCGCGTTCTGTTCTCGCATTCTGAGACTCTCGTCGATAGAATCTTTCCCCGTTGGGGGAAATGAGAACGTTAGAAAGATTTCCAGTGTTTTCGACGAATGGGGTCAAGGGCTGGGGTCAGGCTTGCGATTTTGCGATTCTCTGTCACTCGCCACTGTTGTATTGGTGGATCTCGAAGTCATCTTTCTAGAATCGCAAAATCGCAAGCCAACCCCCCAGTTGGTTGGTGTTCCCGAACGCATTTGCGCGCGTGGAGGTGCCATCCTGGGCATAGGTGACGGAGACAGAGGGAATGGAGGTCTTGTTGCTCATGGCACGGGTCAGGGCTTTTTCTTTTTTAATTGGTTTTCCAACTGCTCGATCTCGCGGAGGTCGGCAGCGTCGGCGGCGAGCGCTTCCGCGCTGCGACGGTTTTGGTCAAAGGCGTCGTAGCGCGCGTTGGCGATACGCTTCATGTCTACGTGGCTGACCGAGCCCGCGCCTTTCAAGACGGGCTGCTCGTTGAACGAGAGCATCCCGTCCACATTCGCCCGCCAGAAATCCAGCGTGAGATCCCTCCGCTGCTTCACCCGCAGATCGGCCTGCTCCAGAAAGATCACCACCAGACGGTTCAGCGTGTCAATCTCGTCCGCTGTCAGGTAGTTTTTCGCGATGATCACGTCGTGCTTGCGCACGCGGGAGCCGCTCCACGCCTTCAGCGACATATTGGGCTTAGCCGGATCGGCACGTTTGACCACCAGCTCCGCCGCCGTGTGGCTGGTGGCGGCGTAGAGCAGCTTGTTCTGCACCTCGGCAAAGAACAGATTCGTCTCCTGCTCCCGCACCTGGTAGTCGGAGCTGAGGGCAAACAAATCGCGCACCTTCTGGTAAAACCGCTTTTCCGAGGCC
>JANNJZ010000098.1:0-32574 GCA_031396065.1 Pyrinomonadaceae bacterium
CCAAGCAAACTCTGGAAACCAAAAACATCGTCATCGCTACGGGCTCGGTAGTGCGACCGATACCAGGATTTGAAACGGACGGCGTCCACGTGGTTAACAGTGATCACATTCTTGAATTGAAAGACGTTCCGAAGTCGCTGATCGTGATGGGCGCCGGCGCGGTAGGTTGCGAGTTCGCTTCCGTCTATTCTCGCTTTGGCGCTGAGACGACGGTGGTTGAGTTAATGCCCAGGCTGGTTCCTTTGGAAGACGAGGAAGTATCGAAGGAACTCGAGAAGTCGTTTCGCAAACGCAAAATTAAATCGCAGCTCGATACGAAGCTCGAGAAGCTCGAGAAAACTGTAACCGGCGTTCGCGTCTCCGGCAAAACTTCGAAAGGCGACCCGGTTAGTCTTGAAGCAGAGATGTTGCTGGTTGCTGTTGGGCGAATGCCTTTTACCGAAGGGCTGGGTCTCGAAGGCACAAAGATCAAAGTCGAAAAGGGTTTTATTCAAATTGACGAGTTTCAGCAGACCGGGGAGAAGGGCGTCTATGCGATTGGCGACGTCGTTCCCACTCCGCTCCTGGCACATCTCGCGTCGAAGGAAGGCATCGTCGCGGTGGAGCACCTGGCGGGGAAAAAAGATGTGCGGCCAATCAACCTGCGCCTGGTGCCCAACTGCACCTACTGCGATCCCGAAGTCGCGTCCGTTGGTCTAACCGAAGCCAAAGCGCGCGAGCAGGGATATGACGTGAAGATTGGGAAGTTTCCATTTTCGGCGTCCGGTAAGGCTCGCATTCTCGGCGAGGAAGAGGGCTTTGTTAAGATCATCGGCGAAGGCAAGTATGACGAGATACTCGGCGTGCACATTATTGGCGCGCATGCGACTGAGCTGATAGCGGAAGCCTGTGTGGCGATGCAGCTTGAATCAACTGCCGAGGAGCTTGGTCGCACAATGCACGCCCATCCAACGGTTTCTGAAACGGTAATGGAAGCGGCCGAGGGTGTGCACGGGCTGGCGGTGCATATTTAGTTTTGTTGTCAGAACCACCTGCGTAAGCGGGTGGGTCTTATTCACTCTTGTTTTGTTACTACCCACCCGCTAACGCAGGTGGTTCTGACAGGATCTTGCGCGGCGTGCGTGATTGCCAACCTTAAGAACCATGGAAAACACTTCCGATAACAAACCCCGAACGCGAAGCAAAACCTCTCGCCGGAGACGCGGGCCTGAGCGGCCACGTTTCGAAATGCGCATCAGCACCAAGTATGAGCCGCGAAAACCGGCGGACGGTAAACCCCTAACTTGCGTTACCGAAACGGGGCTCAAGCCTGAGCAAATGCTCGAGCTTTACCGTTACTTAAAGCTGACGAGGCTGGTGGAAGAGCGTTTGGTGAACTTGTCTCGTCAGACCAAAGTGGTCGGTGGGGTCTTTCGTTCGCTGGGCCAGGAAGCGACGGCGGTGGGAACGGCGTATGCGCTCAAGCGGAGCGATTTCATCACGCCGTTGATTCGCGATCTCGGAGCGGTGTTGGTGAAAGGGATTCGGCCGCGCGAGGTCTTTGCGCAGTATATGGCCAAGGCCTGGGGTCCATCCGGTGGACGCGATCTTAATATTCATTTCGGCGATATGAACAAGGGATTCATTGGTCCCATTTCACATTTGGGCGACATGATTCCGGTGATGACCGGCGTACTGCTGGCGGCCCGCATGCAAAAGAAGAAGATTGTGGCGGTGGCCTATATCGGTGACGGCGGCATGAGCACGGGCGCATTTCATGAAGGGCTAAACTTTGCCGCAGTCCAGCGGCTGCCGTTGATTATCATCGCGGAACATAATCACTACGCTTATTCGACACCCACCGCGTTGCAAACCGCGGTCGGGGATCTGGCGGAGAAGGCTGCGGGCTATAACATTCCCGCTTCGATTGTGGATGGTAACGACGTCATCGCCTGTTATGAGGCCACCAAGAGCGCGGTCGGATTCGCGCGCGGAGGCGGAGGTGCGGTCCTGATTGAAGCCAAGACTTACCGCCGGCGAGGCCACGCCGAACACGACGATCAACGTTACGTGCCGGCCGGCGAAATTGAGTGGTGGGAGAAGCATAACGATCCGATTGATCGCTATGAACGGCACCTGCTGGAACAGAATTTCGCTACTCAGGAAAAACTCGACGAGATAACTGCCGACGTGCTGCGCGAGATTGAAGAAGATTGCGCCTGGGCCGAATCTTCGCCGATGCCCGATGCTGATCAGGCCGCGTACGGAGTTTTTGACAACAGCATTGTGCCGCCGGCATTCCGACCGGAAGTTTTGAAGAACTGACACCCGAACGGTCTGAGGCTGCGCCGCCTGATGTGCGGAAGGTCTATGCCCTTCCGAAGAGTGGAATTTGCGTGGGGCTCTGCCCCGTTGTTTTGAGATTTCAGCATGCCTTTGAATGCGGCTGGGGCGGAGCCCCAAATCGTGAACGCAACCACGGAAGGTCGTAGACCTTCCGCACATCGGGCGGCAGAGCCGCTATTGCAGGCACAACGTGGTTATGATGGCGCGTGGTCTTGCCAATGAAAGAGGGATAGAGATCGAATGAATTCCAAACCCGATTTGGACTCTGGGTCCTTGAAGATACAAAAACTAGTACCCAGGACCAAAGACCAAAGCCCTGAAGGTAGCAAGGCGACAGCAAAGATCGCTGCTGTGGCGAGCCCGACCGTGCCTAGTAGCACCGCCGCCACAACTAGTACGGCCGAGGAAAGTAGTACCGCGGAAGGCGGTACGGCGCCAAGTGTTACTGCGGAAGCTAGCTCGCTTGCGGCCTCCAGCGCGGAAGCCGCTACGGTCTCAGCTCCAGTAAGCAGCCCCGCGCCCGCCAGAAGCAAGGCACCTGCTACCAAAAAAGAGCACAAGTCGGCTCGACCTGAGCGTGGTGGGCAGGCGACGTTAATTGAAGCCATTCGTCAGGGTATCTGGGAAGAAATGGAACGCGACCCGTCCGTCTTTGTTATCGGCGAAGACGTTGGCGCCTACGGCGGCGCGTTCAAGGTCACGGACGGATTGCTCGATGAGTTTGGCAGCGGGCGCGTGATTGACACGCCTATCTCTGAAGCCGCGATTGTGGGTGCAGCGTGTGGCGCCGGGCTGATGGGTATGAAGGCCGTCGCCGAGTTTCAGTTTATCGACTTCATCTCTGCCGGCTTCGATCTGCTAACGAACTATGCGGCAAAGTGCCGATACCGCTGGGGCGCAAATGTTCCAGCTGTGTTTCGCGGGCCTTGCGGTTCGGGCGTGCGCTCAGGCCCATTTCATTCGCTTAACGCCGAAGCGTTTTTCCTCAACACGGCCGGGCTGAAGATCGTCGAGCCTTCCACTGCATACGATGCGAAGGGGTTGATCAAAGCGGCGATTCGAGATCCGGATCCGGTCCTGTATTTCGAGCACAAAAAACTTTATCGACTGCCGCGTCTTCGTGAAGAATTGCCGGCCGATGATTACATTGTGGAGATAGGCAAAGCCCGCATAGCCCGCGAAGGCCGCGACCTTACCATTATTACCTTCGGGGCCATGGTATTGACCGCGCTGGATGCCGCAGAAGAACTCGAGAAGGAAGGTCTGGATGTGGAGGTAATCGATCTGCGTACGCTGGCGCCGATGGATAAGCCGGCCATACTGGCCAGCGTGAAAAAAACTAATCGGGTAATGGTGTTACACGAGGCGTCACGGACGGGCGGCATAGGTGGCGAGATCGCGGCCACCATTGCGGAAGAAGCATTCGAATGGCTTGATGCACCGGTGCTGCGGGTTGCGTCGCTTGATACGCCGGTGCCGTATTCGCCACCGTTGGAAGATTATTACTTGCCACAGACTAAGGACGTCCTGCATGCGGCGCGAAAGTTGGCGGCGTATTGAAATTGAGATTCTGTCAGCACCACCGGCGTTAGCGGGTGGATCTGAGATCTGAAAATGGGTCACGGCCACCCGCTCACGCAGGCGGTTCTGACAAGCCCAGTCACGGAGGCGGTTCTGACTAGCCCGCTCAGCAGGCGTTGCGCAATCGAGGAGCATAAAACCATGCCGAAGTACCTAATTGAACGAGAGATTCCCGGTGCGGGCAGTCTATCGCCACAGGAGTTGCAAGGAGTTTCGCAGAAGTCCTGCGACGTACTGAAAACAATGGGCCCACAGATTCAGTGGGTGGAGAGCTATGTGACCGGCGACAAAGTCTACTGTGTCTACATAGCGCCGAATGAGGAGATGATTCGCGAGCACGCAAGCCAGGGCGGCTTCCCGGCAAATCGGATTTCGGAAATCAAGGGCATGATCGATCCCACTACTGCAGAAGAGCGTTCGCAATCGGCGGGAAGCTAACCCGGACCGATTATGCGTTCGTTTAAAGGTGGGCACCGCCCATCGATGCGCCGGGGAAGAAACGATTCGGATAGGTTAATAACGTGTGTTTATAAAGATGAAGGGTGTCATCTACGTCGCATCGGTGGGCGGTGCCCACCTCTAAACGAACGTTATGATTTAGTTGAGTTGTCCCGAGAGTAGTAACGAGGTAGATGTCAGAATTGAAAGGTTAGAATCGGAGCACTTATGGCAACAGAAGTTGTAATGCCGCAGATGGGCGAGTCCATCGCTGAAGGAACGATCACCCGGTGGATGAAAAAAGTTGGCGAGCGGGTTGAGCGCGACGAGCCCCTGTTTGAGATTTCTACGGACAAGGTCGATGCGGAGATTCCGTCACCGGCCGCGGGTACATTAACCGAGATCCGTTTTCAGGAAGGCGACACAGTTGAAATAAACACCACCGTCGCCGTCCTTGATGGTGACACCGCAGGAAGTGCAACGAAGGATGCAGCTCCAACCACAGAGGATGCCGTCGCGAAGACGGAGCCGCCTAAAGAACAAGTAGTAGAAGCGGCGCCAGAGCAAACAGTGACGGCGGAATCAGCGCCCGCTCCGGCTCAAGCCGAAGCCTCAGCAGCCACGGGAGCGGAAGTAGAACAGCCGGACGGCTCCAGGGCCGAAGCGTCACCGTCTGAAAAGTCGAAGGAACCTGTCGCTGAGCCGCAGCCCGAAACGACAGAATCAGCCGGACCAGATTCAAGTGCCTCGCTCGCCTCGCCGCCTTCGGTAACGGAAGACAACGGTACTGGCGCGACCGCTGACGAACTGCGTCGTACCAAGTCGAGTCCCTTAGTTCGCAAGATTGCCCAGGAGCATGGGGTCGACATCGCGAGTCTTGAAGGCACCGGCTTGAGCGGCCGGGTTACCAAGAACGATATATTAAGTTTCATCGAATCAGGATCTCCGGCTGGCTCGCCACAGCGAGCACCCGCGCCGGCCGCGTCATCAGTGGTGACTGGAACTTCGTCGCCCGCCGTGGGCAAAGCGATTCCCGCGACTCCAGCTCCTTCGCTGGTGAAACCGGCTGAAGGAGATCGGGTCGAGCAGATGACCGTGATGCGCAAGAAGATTGCGGAACACATGGTCCAATCGCGCCGTACTTCAGCTCACGTCACCACCGTTTACGAAATCGACATGACGCGCATCGCCAAGTTGCGTGAGCAGCACAAGGCTTCGTTTGAGGAGCGCACGGGCACGAAGCTCACCTATATGCCGTTTGTTTTCCAGGCGGTGAATAATGGCTTGCGCAAGTTTCCTATCTTCAATGCGCAGGTGAGTGGCGACCAGATCATCTATAAGCGAGACATCAACCTTGGGATGGCGGTCGCTTTGGATGCGGGTTTGATTGTCCCGGTGATCAAACGGGCCGATGACCTGAGTATTTCGGGCCTCGCGCGAGCGGCAAACGATTTAGCAGATCGCGCGCGCACCAAGCAGCTCAAGCCTGATGAAGTGGGCGGCGGCACGTTTACTATTACAAATCCGGGAGGGTTTGGTGGTCTATTTGGTACTCCGATCATCAATCAGCCGCAACTCGCAATTCTCGGCGTGGGCAAGATAGAGAAACGAGCAAAAGTATTGACTACTCCAGACGGCGACGATTACATCGGCATCCGGTGGATGGCTTACTTTGCGTTGAGCTTTGATCATCGTGTGATTGACGGTGCTGATGCCGAGCGGTTCCTGGCGTTTGTTAAAGAACAATTAGAGGCAGGAGAGTTTTCGCTCTAAGTGGAGCGCCGGCATCTTTGGAGCGCGACACCCTGCTGCAATGGCGGCGGAGCCACGAACGGTCCAGGCAAGATTCTTGTGCCCCTGAGAGAAAGATGAAAGCAAAGTGAGCTCCAGCAAACGTTGCCAGCGCTGCTTACACCAGATTTTTGAATGACTTTGCGGTGATGGACCATTGTTAGGTTTATCACCGCAATTCTTTTGAAAACGTCTCGCTTGTTGCGATCGAATGGCATTTAGATGATCAATCCGACCGAACCTGGTTACCTGCTTGACTTAGCCTCGGCAGAGGGATAAGAAGTCATGCTTTGTCAGTGCTCGCCATGGCGGACAAGAGAATGTTCGTCATCATTAATCGATTCGCGGCTCGCTGAAGTGAGCTGTTCACCTTCAAGAGATAAGGAGAGAGTTAGATATGTCAATCCCGAAGCTTAGAACGTTTTCCTCGCTTACACTCGCGATAGTCCTATTGGCCTGTTCCAGTGCCATCGCATTGGCCCAGGACACGACGGCTACAGCAGGTTCGCGCACTATCGCCAGCGGCCAGAAAGCAAAGATTAAGGGTGTAGTCACTCGACGTGATTCCGATACCTTTGTAGTTCGCGACCTTAATGGCGTTGACACGATCGTCCGTCTCGATGCCAAAACGACGGTCAAGGCCAAGGGGGGCTTCATGCGCAGCGGCTCAAACTACGCACAGACCCAAATTCTGCGCGGTCTCAATTTGGAAGTTGACGGGCGTGGCAACGCTTCCGGTGAACTCATCGCCGAAAAAATCAGATTTAATGAATCAGACCTTAGAGTAGCTCGGGCCGTGGAGTCTCGCGCCGCGCCGCTCGAAGATCGGGCCTCCACTACTGAAAGCAAGCTGTCTCAGGTTGAACAAAATGCGCAGCGTCTCTCCGGACAACTAGAGGAACTTTCAGCAGTAGCGAATACTGCAAAGGGCGGCGCCCGAGCTGCTCAGGAAACGGCGGATTCGGCGGTGGCCGGGGTGAACTCAACCAACGACCGCATCTCAGCTCTTGATGACTACGAGCCGCAAACTGTTTTGTCGGTTAATTTCAAACCTTCAAGCGCGATTTTGTCACCGATCGCAAAGACCCAATTGGACGACGTGGCCACGAAGGCACTCAATGCCAAAGGCTATGTGATCGAGGTTTCGGGTTTTGCGGACACGACGGGCAGCGTCGAGAGAAATCGTGCCCTCAGCCAGCGACGCGCCGATGCGGTGATTCGTTACCTGGTTGAGAATCACAGCATTCCCCTGCGACGCATTGTGACGCCTTATGGATTTGGCGAATCTAATCCTGTAGCGGAAAATAAGACTCGCGACGGCAGAGCACAAAATCGCCGCGTCGAAGTCAAGTTGCTGGTCAACAAGGGTCTCATGCAGGAGGCCCCGAAAATGACGACCGGAACTGGAGAGTAATAATCGCTCCAGGGACACTTTGATTAGGGGGCGGCGGCAACTAGTAAATGCCGCCAGCCAACTAAGCTACGAATCATGCCGTCGGAAAAGTTGTTAAGAGAGTAAACTATCGGCCAGCAACTACGTGGCACGGATGGCAGCTTGGCTGCGGTGCTAACGGCGGCATGAGGGGTGGCATATGAAGCACGGAGTTTGGGGGAAACAATTTGGGCCAGCACTGCTGTTTGCGGTGCTGGTTCTTTTTTGCTGGGTCTCGTTTGCCGCTGGGCAAACCATCAGGGATTTGCCGCCTCCGCCCGCGGCACCCAAGCCCAAGCCAAAACCGACCCCCCCTCCGAAAGACGAAGACTTCGAAGTAATCAAAACCAGTTCAAATCTCGTAATGGTCCCGGTATCAGTTGTCGACGCCCAGGGCCAGGCCCTGCATGGCTTGCAAGTCGGCGACTTCCGTTTGGATGAAGAAGGTAAGACCCAACAAGTTGTCGAGCTGGGCAATCCGGATCAAGTGCCTTTGGATATTGCCATCCTCTTTGACATTTCAAGCAGCGTCAGCCAGAAGGGCTTCTTTGCTTTTCAACAAAAGGCGGCTGCAACCTTCTTGAAACAAGTGCTCAAACCCGTGGATCGGGCGGCAGTTTTCACTATTGCGGATGAGCCAAAACTTATCTCCCCGCTGGTATCAGCGGAGGCAGCCGCGGCCCAGGTGCTTACCATTCCCGCGGCTAGCAAGCCCGTTCCGACTGCGTTTTATGACACGGTCATGGCTGCAGCAAAGTACCTGATTACCAACTCAGCGGATCGGCATCGCCGCGTTGTCCTGGTTATCTCCGATGGTGACGACAATTTCAGCAATATGGTCAGGGAGATGACCACTGCCGAAGCTCGCGCGACTATCCGAGGTGAACTTACGCCTGCCGCGGCACGAATCAGTCTTGATGCCCGGCGCCAACGGGCGGTGATCGATGTGCAAAAATCGGTGCAGCAGGCTGACGCTGCGTTTTACTCCATCAATCCGGGCGGCCAATCTGTCCACCTTAATGTGATTAGCACGCGGTCGCAAAATGCAATGAAGGACATCGCCGAGTCGACCGGAGGGAACGCTTTCGTTCCGGATGGAGAAAAGGATCTGGAGAGAGTCTTTGGCGAGATTGCGGCCGAGCTGCGAGGGCAATACCTGTTGCAGTACTACTCAAACTCACAAACGCCCGGGCTGCAATTTCGTCGGATTGCGGTCGCAGTGCCCTCCCGCCCGCAGGTTCGCGTCCGCGCCCGGCAGGGGTATTATCCGAAGAAAAAGTGATGAGTGATGAGTGATGAGTGACGAGTCATGAGTGATGAGTCATGAGTGATGAGTCATGAGTGATGAGTAAAAGCCAAGACCAGTCGTTCCGACGTTCACCGTTCTCTACTCAGTACTCAGGACTTACTCATCACTCATCACTCATGACTCATCACTCATTATCACTCATCACTTTTCTTGTGTTTACCTCATCCCCAGCAACACATCCGTGAGCCGGTTTATTACGCTGAGCAAACTACGCCCGGCTTGATCAAACTTATTCTGCGCGGCGAGATCTTCAGCGGTAGCGGCGCCTTGAGCCACGCCGGCCAGGCTGATGTAGTAACGCTGTAGTTCCGGGGTGGCCCGGAAGTCAGTCTCCAGTTTGTCCAAGCCTTCACGCAGAGTTTGAATACTGGCTCGAACCGTCTGCTTACTTTTTTGAGTTTGCTCGAGGACCGCCGGCGAGGCTTCGTTCCGCTTGGCCGCGTCGTCTACTCCTTCGAGACCTTTGGCAACTCCACCCAGCAGATAGATAAACTTCGTCATCCGTTTGATCTCTTCGGCAACGCGAGCTGCTCCGGCGCGCGTTACTTCGGCAGTCTTGGGAGGCGGCGTAGTCGTGCGGGTTGTTTTGGTCGAGGTGCTGCGCTTTCTTGTTTGAGCGCCACTCGGGTTTGGAAACAACACGATGAAGGATAGCGATGCTGCAAATAATATGGCCAGGGTTCTTTGCACTTTGATTCTCCTGTTGATCTACATAGTTCGCTTTTGCAAATCATTATAACCGCAAAGCCCGGAGCGCAGGCATCCTTGCCGTGCTCTTCCTCCTAATGATTCATTGAATGCTGAGCGCTTGGCAAGTATCTTGTTGCTAAGAATGAAAGGCCGATTGCCAAACGAGTTACTGCGCGGCGATGAGGTCAGTACCACGTCGCGGTAGTGGCCGGGTTGTCGATTGCCGAGCAGGTTGGATCCGTGGAAGAAAAGAAATCAGTCTTGATCAAGAAGCTTGGTCGCATCGAGTATGGCGCGGCGCTGGCTCTCCAACAAGAGACTGAGCTCGCGGTCAAGGAAGACCGGCAGCCTGACACCCTGTTGCTTCTCGAACACCCGCATACGTTGACGGTCGGGCGTCGCGGCGACAGCGCTGGGATTTTACAGTCGGAGGAGTCACTCGCGGCTCGGGGAGTATCGATCTTTGAGACGAATCGAGGCGGGAAGATTACTTACCATGGTCTGGGCCAGCTTGTTGGTTATCCGATTATCAAGCTGAGTCCCGATCGCGAAGACGTTCACCGTTACGTTCGTGATTTGGAAGAAGTGTTAATTCGAACGCTAAAGGATTTTGACATTCCAGCGTTTCGGCTCGATGGCCTCACTGGCGTTCATACTTCCCGCGGCAAGGTGGCAGCCATCGGCGTACACATCGCGCGCTGGATAACTACGCATGGGTTTGCGCTCAATGTGAATACCGATCTCAGTTACTTTCATCTGATCATAGCCTGCGATGGTGAGCAGGTAACTTCGATGGAAGACCTGCTCGGCCGGGAAGTTGAGATGGACCAGGTTGAGGACCGCATCGCCACTCACTTTGCTGAGGTGTTTGATATGACTCCGCGTGAAATCTAACCGCCAAGACGCCAAGACGCAGAGGCCGCCAATCAATAGCCAGCTAAAGGCCGTTGTTTAGAGAGCGGAGTTGTTCGCCTCGCGCGGGGGCACAAGTGCCCTCTCGAAACAGTGTAAGAGGAGGAGTACAAGTGGGCTCTCTAACAGTGTAAGAATTGATGTGTCCGTGTCGCTTGGCGTTCTCGGCGTCTTGGTGTCTTGGCGGTTATGGGTTGACGTTCCTGGCGTCTTGGCGGTTAAACTCTCCGGATGCTGACAATCGAAAATATCAAAGAAGCCGCGGCCAGAATAGATGGCCACATTCATCACACTCCCGTCGTGACTTCTCGATCCTTCAACGAACGTGCTGGCAGAGAAGTATTTTTCAAGTGTGAGAATCTGCAACGCGCGGGCGCTTTCAAGATTCGCGGCGCCACCAACAAGATTCTGTCGTTGAGCGAGGATGAGAAGCAACGCGGTGTCGCTGCGTTTTCATCGGGGAATCATGCGCAGGCAGTGGCGCTGGCATCACGCGAGGCCGGCATTCGGGCGGTCATTGCCATGCCTGAAGATGCACCGAAGGCCAAGGTTGCCGCGACCCGCGGCTACGGTGCCGAAATCGTTTTCTACGATCGGCTGAAGCAGGATCGCGAGCAAGTGGCCATCGACATCGCCGAACGTGACGGGCGGGTGATGGTTCCACCCTATGACGACTATATGATCCTGGCAGGCCAGGCCACTTGCGGTCTGGAGCTCCTGGCAGAGGTTCCCGATCTCGACGGTCTGTTGGCGCCGTGCAGCGGCGGTGGGTTATTTGCGGGGGTCAGTATTGCGGCAAAAGCGATCAATCCCAGCATTCGCTGTTTTCCGGTTGAACCTGATACAGCCGATGACACCCGACAATCGTTTCTGAAGGGCGAACGAGTGTCGATTCCACCTCCGCCGACGATAGCCGATGGCCTGCGCGTGCAAACCCCGGGCACGCTGACGTTTCCAATCCTGCAGAAAACTGCAGAGGATGTTTTGACGGTGTCTGATGAAGAGATAATGGAGACGATCAAATTCTTTCTCTTCCGCATGAAGCTCGTCGTCGAGCCTTCAGGTGCGGCGGCAGCGGCTGCTGTCTTTACTGGGAAGCTGCCGGCTAATCTCGCGCGGGTGGGCGTAATTCTTTCCGGTGGCAATATCGATGCAGACCTTTTGTCGAAGATCCTGAGTAAGGAGTAATCCTCATGAATTGTTTGCTGTTCTTGCTGGACGTGGCTCCTGACCCGGTGAGTATGGGCTTGGGCGCGGTGATTCTGCTACTCGTAATCGCCATGGTTCTGTCCGTGGTCTTTGCAGGGGGATTGGTGGTCCTGCTTATTTGGCGGAAGCGCCGGAAGACTCAGCAGAATTTGTAAAGCAAACTGTTAGTTTGCGGATTTGCCGCGGTCGCACACTATCTGGTAGTGCTCATGTCGTTCAACTATGCGACTCCAACTCAGCCAGCAACTAGTCGCGAGCGACGAAGCAAACTAACAATTTGCTTTACACAAATCCAAACCATCTCCAGGCGTTCATCACTTCACCAATACCAAACGAGGCAAGATTGGCAACGATGATAGCAATGAAGTCGCGCCACATTGAGTTTGTCCCGACTGCCTCCTGCTTGCCAAACGCCAGCCAGAACAAGACACACTCCGCGACGGGCGCAAAAGTCTCCGCTACTAACAGGTATGCCACCCGCTGGTCTGCGGCGAAGAGAAGCGGCAAGACCAGCACGACGATGGGATAGGTGCAGGCAGTCAGCCAGACGCCGGCAAAAAGCTTTTTCTTAAACGAGTGCCGACGAGATAGACCCACCAACAGGATCGGCGTCTCGATCAGAATTGTCAGAAGGTAACCAAGCGGCAGGAACCGCCAAAGTTCTTCGGGTGAAGCCATTCCCACTTTCTACAGCATCTTCAACAAAAACGGCGCCTCAGCCAAAACGTGGGCGATGGCCACGGTAAAATAGACGTCGCGAGTGGTGGCGTAATCGACTGAAAACCCGAGCCAAAGTATCGCCAATAAGAAAACGCCGAAAGCTAATGCCGACGCAATCAGGCTCGGAAAGCCCCGAGGATGGCGCGCCAGCGGCACAGTCTTAATATTCCAAATGCGTCCCCGCTCCAGTGGGCCCGGGTTCACCGGTGGCGTTGCGGGCTTAGTCAACGGTACGATTAGCGGCAGGGCTACAATCCACACACCGTAGTGCAGCATCTCGAGAAAGAGATGGACGGACACCAGCAGGCGGCTGGACACATTGGGCAATAGTTCGGCGCCAGCATGTTGGGTGATTCTCCAGAAGAGACCGTTGTCGTCGGGTAGTGATGGAGTTCGGGTCAGTTGCCAAATCATGCCCGCCAGCAGCAGCGGCAATAAGCACAGGCAACGTCGATAAGCACGCAGCCAGCCGGGGCGCGTGCGGCGGAGATGCCGATCCAAAAACCACAGGGCCACCAGGGGGTGAACATAAACAATTCCCAGGCTAAAGAATTCAGGCTGCAGCCAGTTAAGTGAAGCCAAACCCAGCGCCGCTGCAAACGCCCACGACCAATCACGCCTTAGTTTCTGCTTACCTCGCAACCAGACCAGCACGCCCAGCCAAAGCAGCAAGAGCGTGTTCCACGAGGCAAGTATGATGGACCAGCCGTTGCCCCTCCAAAACCCCAAACCATAAAGCACCGGCAGCGAGATGTACGTGATGGTTAAGAAACCGATTCCGGCGAAGGCGATGAGAAAGAAGTCGCGCGATTTGCCGAAACGCACCGGTAACCGCATCAGGAAATAGCGCAGCTCAAACCAATTGTGTGGACCGGCAAAAAGAAACACGGTAACTATGGAAACCTGCAGCGGCAACCAGATTGCCAGTCCGGCAGACAGCAACCCAACTACCAGCAAGGCGCCCGCGAAAACTTGTACGTTGAGCTGACGACCGGCGGAATGGCCGGCTGGCCAGGCGGCTATCTCAAGATTGGCAGTGCGTTCCAAATGCTTTATCCGTTCATTCGCGTTGAGTCGGTGGACGGCGGGTTGACGTCGGACATTGGCGGTGGGATTGGCGTCATCAACCGAGCCGTCCTTAACAGCCGGGCTACTGCCCCGAAGATTGGCCCACCTCTAAACATCACGGCTCATTTCTATTCGTCGTCTGCTCGTCCCAGGTTCTGTTTCACCGGAATGATCAGTTTTATGGCGGTACCGCCGTCGGGTACGATTTCCACGATGACGCCGCCATTGGTCGACTGTCCAGCACTCAGGTTTTTCGGCAGATTGCGCCAGACATAGCCAGGTGGAGGACCGGCGTTCGCGCGTGTTATCAGGGTTGCCGCACCTAGCACCGCCATGCTGATTAGCACTGCCGCCGCGGTTTTTTGGGCGCGACTCCGAGGACCAGCAGACCGCACAAACCACACTCCGGCAAACGAGAGCGACATGAACAGGAACAGGCCGGCGACGATTGTGCTCGGTGAACTGTGCGCCAGGCGTTCAGCGAAAGAGCGACTGGTGGTGCCGGCGTTCAAGGCATTACGTAGGTCGGTCAATGCACTTTGAGAGATCTGCAGATGCGCCTGGTAAACCTTGGAGTCAGGAACAATTTGCAGACCCGTGTTCATCACGTGTTTCGGTTCAGCCGCGGGCGAAGGCGTTGGTCGGGGCGGCCTGGGGACGTCGGCATTGACTACGGTGGCGGTCGCCAGCACTAAACCCAGTAGGGAGATGTTCAGCAGGATTGCGGTTCGTTTCATGTCTATTGCCTCCGATGATTGGCAAGCGGACCCACGCTTGCGGGTGTCTGAATTGCCGCGCAGTATAGCGCAAACTTCGAGCTCGGCGTTTAGAGTTTGGAGTTCGCAGGTTTGGTTTCCCGGCTCCCAGACAAGCCAGTGAGACGTTGTAGGGGCGGCACTCCGTGGCCGCCCCCTCGGTGCGGTTGCGTTGTGTTAAATGTAATGCGCGGCCACGCCTCGGGTTGCGCTGAGTTGTGTCAGAAGGTCATCGGTACCGACTAGGGCTGGCCAGGGAGTGACGCCCCTACACTTATTTGGTAGGGCTTCGTTGTCATCCTCTGCTGCTATGTGTGCTAGCGCACAGATGGCCCGTTTGCCCTTTGATATAAGGCTGCTGCCCATATGTCGCCCAAACAACGACAAAACTGGACATTCGCGGGAGCTAGACAGGGTACTTGCCAATCTCAAAGCATTTACCCGACTTCTTCCGCCTTTTTTTTTCAGGGCGACCAACACGCCAAGGGGGCACCACAAATTATTTGGTAGCGCTCCATTAGTGTTGCCAAAAGGACGGTTAGTAGCAATGAGGTCTCTACCGCAAGGTGGCACTGACCTCATCGTCTCACAGTACTTGCCAGGCAATCGGCCATTCTTTCTCAGCAACACGCCAACGGAGCGCTACCAATTAATCCGGTAAAGTGCCTAATCCCGCGCGCGATGCTAGAATTCTCCAAACGCACTAATCGAGGAAAAAGTTTGTCACGAGAACTACGAGTAATCAGTAATACCGTCAAACCACGGCTGCCGAAGCCCGAGTGGTTGAAGATCCGTCTGGGAGATCCGGCCAACCAAAACCATGTCCTCAACCTGATTGAAGGGCTGAATCTGCACACCGTCTGTCAGGAGGCGCGCTGCCCAAACATCTTCGAATGCTGGTCTGACCGCACGGCGACTTTCATGTTAGCCGGCGACATCTGCACGCGCCATTGTGGCTTTTGCGCCGTGGGGAAGGGTGAGCCTGGGTTGCTCGACCTGGATGAGCCGCGTCACGTGGCCGAAGCAGTACGCCAACTCAACTTGGCCCACACGGTGATCACTTCCGTCAATCGCGACGATTTGCCGGATGGCGGCGCCGCACATTGGGCCGAAACTGTCCGTCAGGTTAGGGCCCTCAACCCCGAATGCAAGGTTGAAGTCCTGATACCAGATTTCAATGGTGATGAGGACGCGCTGAACACGGTGCTCGACGCCCAACCGGATGTGCTCAATCACAACACCGAAACCATCGCGCGTCTTTACCGGCGGGTGCGGCCAGACGCCGATTACCAACAAACATTGACGCTGCTTGAACGCGCCGCTGCCCGGCGCGATCGAGAGGACCGCGGAATGAAAACCAAGAGCGGCATCATGGCCGGTCTTGGAGAGACGTTTGATGAAGTGGTCGAATTGATGAAGGACCTGCGCTCCGTCTCCTGCGACATCATGACCATCGGGCAATACCTCCAGCCTTACGAAAAGCGCTTGCCGGTTGAGCGTTACGTTACGCCGGAAGAGTTCGCACGCTGGCGCGAGATTGGAATGGAGATGGGATTCAAGCACGTTGAGTCGAGTCCGCTGACGCGTTCCTCATATCACGCGCGGCAACAAGCGGAAGACGAGCCGCGGGTTTACGCGGATGCACGCGGATACGACGAAGATCTGCAGCCACAGATTTCCACAGATGTTCACAGATCGGAATAACCCTTTGCTTTTGATCTGTGTTTATCCGCGTAAATCTGCGGCTAATTAGACTCATGAAAGCAGTCATCTTTACCCAACATGGTGGGCCGGAAGTGCTTCAATATGCCGAGGCACCAGAACCAACCATCAAAGCTAATGAAGTATTAGTCGAGGTGAAGGCCTGCGCCTTGAATCATCTCGACGTCTGGGCGCGCGGCGGCTTGCCGGGGGTTGCGATTCCGCTGCCACACATACTCGGCAACGACGTCGCCGGGGTGGTGCGTGAAGTGGGAGAGTTGGTCTCGTGGGTGCACACCGGCGACGAAGTGATGCTTCAGCCCGGGGTGTCCTGCGGCCACTGCCTCGAATGCCTTTCGGGGCGTGACAATCTCTGCCGCGAATACGACATCCTCGGCTATCGGCGTGATGGCGGTTATGCCCAACTCGTCACCGCACCCGCAGTGAATGTGATTCCCAAACCAAAGGGCCTCAGTTGGGAAGAAGCGGCCGCGTTGCCGCTGGTAACCGTCACAGCCTGGCACATGCTAGTGACTCGGGCAGCAGTTCAACCCGGCGAAGACGTGCTGGTCCATGCAGCGGGAAGCGGGGTTGGCTCCATCGGAATTCAAGTAGCAAAACTGCGCGGTGCGCGGGTGATTGCCACGGCGAGCACCGCAGAGAAGCTGGATAAAGCCAGGGAATTAGGTGCAGACGAAGTAGTTAACTACAGCAATGAAGATTGGCCGAAGGAAGTTAAGCGACTGACTGGTAAAAGAGGGGTCGATGTTGTTTTTGAGCATACCGGCGCGGCGACGTGGGCGGGCTCGATTGCGTCGCTCCGGCCTAATGGCCGCGTGGTAACTTGTGGCGCCACTAGCGGCTTTGCCGCCCAGACAGATTTACGCCAGGTTTTCTATCGACACTTGACGATCCTTGGATCGTTCATGGGGTCCAAAGCCGAACTGCTCGAAGCGATGAAGTTTGTTGAGAATGGAAAGATTCGAGCGGTGGTGGACCGGACGCTGGCGCTGGCTGAAGCACGTCGCGCGCATGAACTGATGGAAGATCGAGCGCAGTTTGGGAAGTTGGTCTTAATACCGGGTGAATAGTAAATGGTAAATGGTAAGAACATGCAGGGGGTAGCTCCCCATTAATCGTAACGTCCATTTACCATTTACTATTCACCATTTACCTCCCAGTGTAATCCTCGACGACAAATCGCTTCTTGAGTAGTTCCAGATTGCCCAGGGCCAGGTCGAAATTAGTTCCGGCAATCACCTTCCTACCTTCATCGGACGTTACCCAATCAACCACCTGCGACGCCTCCTTTCTCAAGAAAGCGGCGTCGTCCTTGTCAATGGGCTTGCCGTCTTTCCGAGAGAAAACCCAAACGTAGGTGTATTGACCTTTGCGGACGTAATCCAGGTCTTTTTCAAAGCCTACCAGAGGAGGTGCCGGGGGCGATGAGGTTGCAGTGGATGATCCGTCGGTATTGGTGGCCTTGCCTCCACCACAGGATGAAACCAGCGATATCCCAGTGACCAGAAGGATCACAATCATCAGGCTTGATTTTATAGTGCTTGGCATTGGTTCAGATATTAATCCAAAAGCTGCCGCTTCGAAAACAAGGAGCCGCCTTAAAAGGAAACTGTTAGAAATTTTGAGGCGGTGTCGCATGAGACGCGGCTCTGCCGCCTTCCGTGCGGAAAGGCTCGGCCTTTCCGGAGATGTGATTGCTTCTTTGAGGCTATGCCTCTGATGTCGCGGAGGCACAGCCTCAAACCTAAATATTTAAGCCCGGTGAGGCCCAGCCTCACCGCACGGATGGCGGCGAAGCCGCTGTCAGAAATCAGGAGCGGGGAACGAACGGGCTGTTATCTTCCAACGGCTCTTCGTCGCCGCCCTCGCCCTGGTCTGGTGCCTCAGTTTTAGGTTCCTCTTTCTGATCGCGTATCCAGAGGATCGTACAGTCGCGATCTTCGTACACCACCTGAAACCACCCGCTGGCCTGGGCGTTATCGAAGAAATCTTCATGTGAATTGTCAGTGAACACATAGCGCGCCCCAAAGCGATCACGGATCAGCGGCCCGGGATCTTCTTCTTTGCCGAGGGTAATTCGATCGTAAAGCTCAGACAGGGCCGCATCTTTGTCGTAGAGATAGGTTGGATCTAGACCGCTTATATAGCTGTGGCTGGGGTCGTAATAATACAATCGCGGAAAGTCGTCCCAGTCAGTATTGAAGATCATTTGCCCAGCGGGGACATTAGCGCGCATCCATTCGGCCCCCGCTTTGTAGAACGAGTGGGGCTTAACGTTGACAATGTCTTTAGTAGTCGCCCGCAGATTAAAGAAGAGGACCACGCCCAGCGCGATTGCGACAAACGCAACCACGAGAGTTCGCGCTAGTTCCTTCAACTCAGTCTCTTTGATTGTTGGCGCCGCCTCAGCCCGATCCAGGAAGGGCTGCAGTTCATCGAGCAATTCTGTTGGCAAGCGGGTAAAACTCGAACGCACACCCTCAAGCCAGTGATGGAGCGCAAACGCGGCAAACATGACCGCGAACGGAGGCCAATACTCGACCATCCGTCTCCATCGCGCAGTCATGATCATCAGCAGGGTCGCGAAAACCAAAAAAAACAATGAATGATGAGCTCGTTTACGATCTGTATGATCAAAACTCACATAGCCAACCAACATGGCCACGCAAGCTACCAGAGAGTTGCCGAGAAATTCCCATGAGTCGTAGGGATACCATTCGTTGCCCACGCTGGTAGAGAACTCTGAAGGCGTTATCTTCATCCTCATGTGGCTATAGAGGAGTTGAAAGTTGGTAGGGAAGTAAGGGTTGATAACGAGTCCGGCGAGTGTTCCGGCCACCACCCAGACAATCGGTCGCCATTCAAAACGACGCTCCGTCCAGCCAATCACGGCCGTCCAGATGAATGCCGCCAGGCAGAGCAAGGGAAAGATGTCGTACGACAAAGCGAAGATGAAGGCCAGGGGAATCAACGGCCAATATCGCCTGGTGAACAGCAGGTAGATCCCGATTACCAGATAGATAATCGCGAGTGGAGGAGCCTTGGCCATGTTTAGCCGGTAAAGAAATGGAGCCGAACAGGCAAGCAAGGCCAGCAACCAAACGAGCGGGTATCTGAGCCGGTAGCGAATCAAGAGCCAGTAACAGGAAAACACTGCCAGGCTCCCGAAGACAGTCGCGGAGATCTTTGCTCCGAGTCTCAGATCGCCAAACCAGGTGAAGGGAATCTGGAAGCCATGGAAAAGCAGATGGTGATCGACGAAGTGTTTTGGGTCGAGGGTAGTAAAAGGCAGCCACGTAAACGGCGGAGGAAAATTCCCGTGGCGTAATGATTCCCAAAGCATCCGACTCCACTTGATGTGATAATAACCATCAAAGTCGCCGCAACAGATTGAATCAGTTGAGAATTGAAGTTTCCAGAAGATCAATCCAATCGCGATGGCGCCGGCCGACAGCAGTACGGCGCGCAACGCAGCTTCAGATTTAAGGGCTGCACGAAGATGTGACGAGGTTTCCATTTACCGGCCAACTGTTATGGGCAAACTAATCTTACAGTTGTTCGATAAGTTCGAGGAAGGCGCGGGAATCGATTGGTTTGGTCACGTGCTCATTGAAGCCGGCATTCAGAGACCGACTGCGCTCATCAAACATCGAATAGCCCGTGACTGCAACCATTGGTACCGCCTGATAGGCAGGCAACGATCTTAAAACCCCGGCGAGTTCGTAGCCATTCATTTCGGGCATACCAATATCGGAAATGATGATATCAAACTGTTGTTCCCGAGCCAGGGCAATTGCATCCCTGGCCGACATGGCAGTGGACACTTCATAGCCTGCATGCGTCAATAGAACGGACAACATATCGGTCACGTCCGGCACGTCGTCAACCACTAAGGCACGACGGCCCTTCTCGGAAGCGTTCACCGACGTATGTTCATGTGCTGATTGCCGCGGAGCGTGCTGCAATTCAGATGGCAGAAATTGACTGGAAAATTGAACGGGATTCCAGTAATTAGAAGAGGCCATTGGGGTCAAGTCTAATACGATCATTGAAACCTTTCGCGTTGAATGGGTTCGATAGCTTCGTAGAGCTAAGACGGGGGGGATTCAATCTATCCGAAAGCAGAATTCCTGTCTAGGATTCTGCCGAGCCCCGCTTACGCGGTATGCACTCGCAAGGTGCGGCTTATGAGGTCAGTACCATCTTGTGGCAAGGACCGTGTGGAGACTAGTTTGTAGGGGTGGCACTCCGTGGCCACCCCTCGTTGAGGTTGCGACATCCTCCAGAAGTTGTGGCGCGTTAATTTCTGGCACCCTCCGGGGTGGCTAACGGGCGGTTCGGTCCGGTGGTCTGCGCTACGCTCCAACCACCGGCTACTATCTGACAGCCCTTCAGGCTTAAGAAGTTCGCGCTACGTTTTCCCACAGTCTCTACCGAGACTGTGTGAAAACTGTGGGTTCGTAGCGCCAAAGGCGCGAAATGTGACAGCCTGGGCCATCGGCCCAGGTGGACTTGGATAAAGATTCCCAGCGCTGAAGGCGCGAAATGAGGGTGTACTTAGTGGAATCCCGAGGATTTTCAGTCGAGACTTGTTATTTCGCGCCTTCAGCGCTTCCGGATTGTTATGACCTCACCCAGGGCGTTGCCCTGGGCTATCACATTTTGCGCCCTTGGCGCTGAGAACCCACAGTTTTCACACAGTCCGCAAGGTGGTACTGACCTCATGGGACTGCAACTATTTCTGGGTTAACAGCCGGTCTCAAAAGCCACCCAATGAACATCAGCCATCACATCATCATTACCGGCTTCATGGGTTCTGGCAAAACTACCGTTGCCCGGGCCCTGGCCCATATCTTAAAGCGCGAGCTGGTGGATCTGGATCAGGTGATTGCCGAACAAGAAGGACGAACGGCGCAGGAGATTATTGATCAGGACGGTGAGGCGACGTTTCGCGTAATAGAGACGCGTACCCTGCGTGAAGTCTTAGAGAATAAATCGCGGGGCGTCGTCGCATTAGGCGGGGGGGCGTGGACCCTGGAGCGAAACCGGAATCTGATTGACCAAACCGGTGGCGTCACAGTCTGGCTTGATGCGGCCTTCGATCTTTGCTGGGAAAGAATTATCAGTAGCGAAGGTAACCGGCCGCTCGCACGTGACGAGGGTCAGGCCCGGTTGTTATATGCTGAGCGGAGACCGCTGTATTCGCTCGCCAGGGTTCATGTGCTAGTGGGTGCTGAGAAGTCCACTGACAATATCTCAGCGGAGATAGCAGGGGTTTTACGAGCTCACGACAACTAAGAATCACTTAGACGAGAGAACCGGGTTCGGTGGTCTTCGCTGCGTTCTGGACCACCGGCTACTTTCTCTTACGCCTCCGGCGGACAATCGAATGGAACAATTGACGCGCGACGACAGAGGACTGTTTCAGGCAATGCTCGGCGATGGACGGCCACCGCTGCTTTTCAGTGGCCTAATACTCATCCTTGCGGGCGGCTTCGCGTTATTTCTTTCAGCCAGCAAGCACTTTCTGCCTCACGATGTCCACTATCTGGGAATGACCGCCGAGGAGCTTTGCCGGATTGCCGATTGTCGAATCGTGTACTTCATGTTTCACGATCGGGTGGCATTTGGCGGCGCGCTGATCGCGATTGGCGCACTCTACATGTGGCTGGCCGAGTTTCCTCTGCGTCAGCGCCAGCCATGGGCGTGGTGGCTGTTCATCGTGAGCGGGATTTCCGGGTTCGGTAGTTTCCTCGCCTACTTAGGCTACGGCTATCTCGATACCTGGCATGGCGTCGCGACCCTGCTGCTGTTTCCATGTTTTGTGATCGGCCTGGTTAGATCGCGGTCGTTTCTTGAACGCCCTGGCGGAATCAGGTCGCTCTTAAAGCCGGGAGCGAGTGCTCCCTGGATGTCTGCGTTCGGGGTAGGTCGCGCGCTGCTGCTGGCGACTGCCGCCGGCATGATTGCTGGTGGATTTACTGTGATGACCTTTGGCATGACGCGGGTTTTTGTCCCGCAGGATTTGACCTTCATGGGCCTCGAAAGGGCGGATCTGCAGAACATCAGCGAGCGTTTGATCCCTTTGATTGCCCATGATCGGGCTGGTTTTGGCGGCGCTATATGCACGGCGGGAGTGACCGTGCTTTTTTGCGTTTGGTGTGGCCCGCCGTCTCGGAGTCTCTGGCAAGTGTTATGCGTTGCCGGAGTCGTGGGGTTTGCCGCAGCGATAGGGATACATCCAGTTGTCGGTTACAACGATCTGGTTCACCTGGCGCCGGCTATTTTCGGTGGAGGTATGTTCATCCTGGGTTTGGTTCTATGCTGGAAGCCGATGACTAAAGGGATGAGTGATGAGTAACAGGAGTATAGAGTACAACCTTCAGGTTGCTGCTTCGCGACCACACAAGCCGGCTTTCTCCCAACCACGCAAGCTAAAGCTTGTACTCTATACGCCTGTTACTCATGACTCATCACTCGTACAAGGAAGCAGGATTCGATGAAGATAGTTATTCCTGGCGGTTCAGGTCAGGTCGGAACGATTCTCGCCCGCGCGTTTCACGCGCGCGGCGACGAAGCCGTCGTGCTTAGTCGCAGACCAGTTGATGTGCCATGGCGGCAAGTCGAATGGGACGGCGAAACGCTGGGAGACTGGGTCGCCGAACTGGAAGACGCGGACGCCGTCATCAACCTGGCGGGCCAGAGCGTGAACTGTCGCTATACGACTGAGAACCGTCGAGTGCTGATCGACTCGCGGGTAAACTCGACCAGAGTAGTTGGTGAGGCGATTGCTCAAGCACAAAGCCCACCGCGTGTTTGGCTCCAGGCCAGCACGGCTACGCTTTACGCTCATCGCTTTGATGCCGCCAATGATGAAGCAACTGGAATTATCGGTGGCTCCGAACCTAACGCGCCGGAAACCTGGCGATTCAGTATAGACATCGTCACCAAATGGGAACGCGAACTGAACCAGGCGGCAACGCCGCAAACGCGCAAGGTCTTGATGCGTTCGGCCATCGTGATGAGTCCTGATTCCGGTGGTGCTTTCGATATGCTGCTGAGACTGGTGCGGTTTGGATTGGGTGGCCGCGCCGGCGACGGGAAGCAATTTGTTTCGTGGATTCACGATCAGGATTTTACCGGCGCAGTGTTATGGCTGATTCAACATGAAGAGATCGAGGGACCAATAAACCTCGCGGCGCCAAACCCATTGCCTAACTCTGAGTTTATGCGAACGCTGCGTGAAGCGTGGGGCATGCGCGTGGGAATGCCTGCAAACAAGTGGATGTTGGAGTTCGGGGCGTTTTTGCTGCGAAGCGAAACGGAGTTGATCTTGAAGAGCCGTCGGGTGGTGCCGGGCCTTCTGCTTCAGTTGGGCTTCGGTTTTGAGTTTGCGAACTGGGATGCGGCTGCTCGCGACCTTTGTGCCCGATGGCGGAGTCGTGAAAATGCCGATCATGTAAATGATCGAAGCTCGTGATCATGAGTTCTTCCTTCAACGCGGAGAGATAGCACCGCGGTTTTAGAGAGCGTGAAACTCCCGGTCCCTAACGCTGAAAGCGTTGGCTAATTCCAGCCCAGGGTTGAGCTCTGGCAACCCTGGGAGTGTCCATTCATATTGACAACGCAACTCTGAAGGAGTTGCGTCGCTATACGTTAACCGCTCTCGCAACTCCTTCAGAGTTGCGAAGAATCGATCGAGGGATTTCCGGCCCAGGGTTGCCAGAGCGCAACGCTACCACCCCCTGCGGGCTGCCCGCACGGGGACCCCGGTCCTGGGCTGAAATTAGCCAACGCTTTCAGCGTACGGACCAAAAAAAAAAAGAAAGGGAGGCTTGACTATCAACTTCTACGCCTTTGTACTGAGGCCTTAATTTTCACACACACTTGAGCCCGCCGAGCAGGAATAAGCAGGTCACCCAGAAACCGTTTCAACGGCTTTTGGGGCGGGCATTACCGAAACCGTTGGAAACGGTTCGATGGAATCCGCGATTATCATTGACTCAACCCGATCGTGGCCTTAACATTCGTGGCGTCAACGCAAATCAGCGCGCTTCCTCGTCAGCGTTTAATAGTTCACTCTAACTAATAGGACTTTTAGTTTTCTCAATTGAGCGCCAGCATTTCTATTGTAGCTCGGTAGCCGTGCCAGCTTGACCAGGTGGTCCACCGAGGCTACCTCACTGTCTACTAGAACATTCTCGCAAAACCTGGGGCTAATGTTTCTGTCTGGCCTCACGTTCAAACCCGAAGGAGCAATTTATGGGCAAGACTCCGACCTCGCATCCCACAGCCTTCATCCTTATGCTTGCATTCGCTTTCATCAACGGTTGCCAAACAGCGCCTTCCAATAACGCGAACATTAAGACGCTGGCTGAGGTACCCACTGCCAGCCCCGCGCAGATTGCGTTACCGCCATGGCCCGCAGGTTTTCCTAAAGAGATGCCGAGCCCGGTCTTGAGCGGCAACGTTCCGCTCGGGATAACAGTACCTGCGGACGTGAAAACGCCTGAAGATGCACGACCCTTCTTCGATTACTTTTCCTGGGAATCATTCATCGCCTTAAACTGGCCGGCGACTGGAGCGCGCGGTGTTCCCACCCAGCCAAATGATCCCAACTCATTTCTCAAGGCGCCTAATGGAACGCAGGTGGTTTGGGGAAGTTATAAAGATTCGTTTGATTTGTTTGGCCAAAAGGACCAGCGACCCAGCCCGTGGGACTCGTCTGACATCCCGCTTAACCCATGTCCAAACGGACAGCCAGGTCAGAAGAATCTAATCTTCATGACCAAGGGTGACACGGCGCTCATGCAAACCTCGCAGGCCTTCTCGGCGCCGCTTATCGACCAGCGCGGTAACTACGTTTATTACGACGTACGCTACGATCAGGCTCAGTACAATTTCATCCGCGGCCAGGACAGCGACCCAACCTCGTGGCTCTACCTGGTAAAGAACCTGGCGCCTAAAGAGAACCAGACAGTTCCGCTGCAGATGCCCAGTAGCACCGCGTCGCCTGCGGTGCTCGGCTCAATCATGGTGAAGGCGTCCTGGCGCATTTTCGAACCGGGAAAGGACGACCGCAGTCGCTTCTACACGACTGATGCGCAGATTTACAATCCGCCAACCAAAACCTGTACAGTTCGACCCGTCTTGCTGGTCGGCCTCCATATTGCGCACAAAGTGGATCCGTTTACAGCCTGGGTGTGGTCCACGTTTGAGCAAATAGATAACGTGCCGCCGGACGCTTCAATAACGCCGAAGCCGTCGCCGCCGCCTAACGGCTATTCGTTCAATAACGGCACCGACACACCTAAGACAACCGGCGGTTATGACTATCGACCACCACCTCCACCTTCAGCGACACCGCTCGTTCCGGTGCAGGTGACGCGAGTCAATTCAATTCCCAGCACACCGGCGGGCGCCTCGACACTCGATCTCAATACCTATTATCAGCAACTCTTGAAAGGTACCGTTTGGCAGTATTACCAACTTGTGATCACGCAGTGGCCTTCCAACCCGGGTCTCAGTAATTTCAAGTTGATGCAAAATGGCGGCATCTATCCACAGGGGGCGGGGGCGGCGTTTCCGGTCAATGGCGCTACCAACACGACCATGGAAACTTACTTTCAGACCCAAAGTGATGCCGCCGGCGCGGGCGGGAATAGTTGCATGAGTTGTCATTATCGGGCGGGGCAGTCTGATTTCAGCTGGGGCTTAAACCGGAGGGCACACTAATGGATAAGAAGACTGAAATGGCTTTGCGCAACCGGAGCAAAGCGTTGCAATCCGAGCCGACGACTGAGGCGGCGACGCTGGCTTCGGTTACTCTGCCGGCTACGCCAGTGACCCAGCCACCCTCGGGCTGGTGGATGTACCACGGCGACCCGGAACACACCGGCTTTGTTTCGGACAGCGAGCTCAGCAGTGCCAGTGTTGCCTCAGCCTCTTTTACAACACTCCATTCGATTCAGCTGGCGGGACCAGTGCTTTCCGTCCCCGCGGTTACGGATGGCTTCGTCTACGTTGGTCTGGCCAACTACCAACAGGCACAGGGAGGAAACGGCGGCGCGTTGCACAAGATCGACATCGAGACGGGACAAATCGTTAATACGTTTGCCTGGGATTTAGGCTGCGATCCACGCGACGCCCACAGCTTCACCGGAATGGGTTGCACCCCTGCGGTCGTGAATGGTCGAGTCTATTTCGGAGCATTCAACGGAAAATTCTACTGCCTGGATCAAGAGACCTTGGCTGAGCTGTGGTTTACCGACATGCGCCAGGAAGACATCCTTCATAACCAGCCTATAACCAACATGGCCGGAGTTGATATGGGCGCTCCGCCGGCAGTGATGTGGTCTTCGCCGGTAGTGTCTGCTGACGGAACGAAAGTCTACGTGGGTTGCGGCGAAGGCGAGAATCCACAACTCTTCAGCTTCGTCTTTTGCCTCGACACAGCGACCGGAAACGTCAACTGGATCTTCTGCACAAATAAATTTACGACTAACCAGGACAACCAACCGAACTTCCTACCCGCACCAGTGTTACAGGGAACCGTGCCCTCGATCTTTACCCCGGTTAAAGATTCGCCGATTGTGATGGGGTCTTCAGTCTGGGGCTCAATTGCCTACGACAAAGACTTGCATCGTCTCTACTGCTCCACTGGTAACCAGCAGCCGGAACCAAATGCCAGTTGGCAATGGAATGGAGTCTGGCCGCCGCCGCCCTTCACTCCTGAGTTGAAGAGTCTCGGCTACTCAAACGGCGTGCTCTCGCTCGATGCTGACACAGGTGATTTCAAAGCCTTCTTCCAGGTGCCGCCCGAAAGTAACTATCGTCCATCCGACGGCGACATTGACCTCGGCGGTGCGCCCATACTGTTCAAATGGAATGCGGGTCAGACCAACGAAAAAAAGGTTGTCGGCGTCGGTTGTAAGAACGGAAGTTTCTTTGTTTTGGACGCCGACACGCTGACGCTTCAAAAGTACCGACAGCTGCTGCCATTCCAGATGCTTCCGGATGGAACGATGACGTGGATAGAGACCGTCGACCGTCACCCGAACCCGGCGGATGGCACGCTCAGTCCGCACCTGACCAACGAGTATTCGAACAGCGTTCCCAACGAAAATTTCTCGGGTGTCTTCAATACCGGGGCCATCTATCCCGGTTCGAGCGACAAGCCGCAAACGATTTCGCCGCGGGTGTTCCTGGCCATGGGCGGACCCAATTACCATAGCGCCTCACCCGGAATCGATTACGAGACCACTCCCTTCATGCGCGCGATTGACGCGATGTCGCTTGCGGACGTCTGGCCGATGGCCGGCAATCCGCTCAAATACATCAAGACCTCGCGAATGGATCCAAATATCAACACCGAAGTCGGGATGTACACCAGCGCGGGGGAGAGCGGGCTTAGTTCACCCGCCATAGTCAATGACGTGGTCTTTTGCACGACCAGCAAGATCTCTATCTACGCCTTCGACGTGCGCGATGGCACGCTGCTCTGGAACGCAGACCTGGGGATGCAGACCGATGGTTATAACGGTGGTTATGGCTATTGTCTCGGTCCGGCCATCTGGAAGAACTACGTGGTGGCGGGCGCGCTCGTGTTTGGTGGTGAAGGCGGAGGAGTGCTGAATATTTACGGCTTGTCGCCGAGTCAATAAGGACTATCCGCAGATTGCGCAGATTACGCAGACAGGATCGCAACGGACGAATTCGCCGCTAACGATTGGCAACTCTTCACTCGTCGTTTTGAAATCAGTGGAATCTGCGTAATCTGCGGATTAAAACTTAGAACCAGAAATCTGGGAGTACATAATGGCTATCTCTTTTAGCAACGACATCGCACCTCTATTTAATCAGTTCAAAGGACAGATGATGTGGCGATTCGACCTCACTGATTACAACCACGTGAAGGCCAACGCGCGAATCATCTATGATCGGATTGCCGACCCTAACCTGCTCGGCCCGATGCCGCCACCGCCTTTCGATCCGTTGACCACGGAGCAAATTGAGATGTTTCGTCAGTGGATGAATGAAGGATGCCCGCCGTAAGAACACTGGGCAGTGAGGGAGAAAAGCCAATAGGACCTATATGTCATTTAAGACCTATTTCCGATTTGTCTTATCCACACAGCAATCCCTTACTGTCTAAAACCAGTCAAGCGCGAGTGTCACCGCAATGACCACGAGTGCCAGACCACCAAGCCATTCTGCCTTGGCTGGCAGATAGTTAATCGCCAACCTTCCCAAACGCAAACCGGCCAAAGACATCAACCCGCTCATCGCGCCAATGACAGTGATCGACAAGAGCAACGGGAACCCTACCAAGCCGAGGCCCGCGCCTGCGATCAGATTGTCCAAACTCAGTGAGAGCGGTATCCCGAGTACAATCCAGCCGCCTGGCTCTGCTGCTCCCTTCCCTTCGTAACGTCTCGCGACATAGATGACGTAAGCGCCGTACAGACCCAGCACGATTGGCCCAAGATACTCAGTCCACGCGCCGACATATCGAACGAGCGATTGACCAATCAACATTCCCAGCAGCGGAGCCAACCCATCGCAAAGCCCGAATGCCAGGACGATTTGGGCCTGGCGACGCGGGCGCAACTTTAACGCCCCCAGACCAAGCGACACCCGAAAGCTGTCGAGGCTTAAGGCGAAAGCTAAAAGAAGTAGGGTTGTCATATTCCCTTAGCGATAAGTGATGAGTGCTGAATAACAGGTGTATAGAGTACAAGCTTTAGCTTGCGTGGTCAGGAGGAAGCCGGCTGGTGTGGTCGCTAAGCAGCAACCTGAAGGTTGTACTCTATACACCTGTTATTCAGCACTCATGCTTATTCTAAGTATCTTCCCGCTCTTCGCTTCGGCGCTGACACCGCCTTTATCGAGCATCTCAAAGCTCCCGAAATCGAGAACGTAGAGATCGTCTCCGGCTGGACTGAAGCGCACATCGATCGGTCTGAGCATTCCTCCGTGCACGAATGGATGCTGACTCCAATCCGATGGATCGACCCGCATCACCGAACGTCCAACCTTCGGTCCCGAGGGCGCTGTCATCGGAACCTCATCGCCAAACAGGGCAACGAAGAGATGCCCGGCCCAGTCGGAAACTCCTGCGGGGGCGACCGCAAATTTGACCGCGGCCGTGTGCGAAGGAAATTGCAGCAGAGGCTTTTCCGGCGCCGGCAACTCGTCGTGATTAGCGAGCAGAAACGTTGGCCGCTCGCCGCGTTGGGGTTGAAAACGCAGATCCGTGATTGGGACGCCGCCGATAAAATCCGGCCAGCCATACCACGCCCCCCGGCGGATCTCGAAAAGCAGATCGGGCGCATTACCAACCGGTCGGCTCCCCCGATCATCCGCTCCCTGATCCACGCCAATCAGTCTGCCATCGGGAAGAAATCCGAGCCCATAAACATTTCGGAGTCCCCATGCGACCAGTTCCAGGTCACTTCCGTCCGGGTTGCAGCGCATGACCGACGAGGTGCAGGGGATTTGCGCTCCCAGTCGCTGACCATGCACCGTGCGTTCGCCAAAAGGTACAAAAGCGCCGGTTGAGACAGTTGCCTTTTCGTCGGCACCAAGAGGGTTCGGTGTTTCGACATTGACTCCTGTGAGCACGATGTCGTAACCGGGCAGATCATGGCCATGTGGCAAACGTCGCAGCCAACCCAACTCATAAGCGTCGAGCCCGATGATTCCAGTGTTCGTCATAGCGCCCTGGCTGAAATACAGCTTGCCATCAGGCGCGCAGGCCACCATGTTCGTGTGGTAGTTGCCAGGTCCCGGCAGGTTATCCAGAATCACCTGCTGGTTGTTTCCATCGAGGTCGAAACGGCTGATGCGCGCTGGTGAGCCGCCTTCGGAAACGTATAGATGTCGGTCGTGGAGGGTTAGACCATTGACGGGTGGGCGCAGGTTCTCTACCAGCATCGTGCGATCGGAGTTGGAATCCAAACGCCAGATGCGCCCACCCGGCTTCGCACCCCCAAACGGCAGGCCCGATTCGGCGACATAAAATACACCGTCATCATCAATCGCCAGGCTGGTTGGAAACGACAGTCCGCCGGCAATTACCTCAGGCGCTGGGCCTGGGTCGGAGTTAGATGTCATCGCGAATCAGTATCCAGGAGAAGTCGCAGGAGACTGCTTTTACAGAACGGGTCTTGATTCCGGTCCGCGATCAGCGGACGGCAGTCGCTTCGGTCGCGACAAAGTTTTCTTCTCAGTCCGGGAGCGGACGATTGAAGGAGCTAACATCGAACGTCGCTTTCAGCCGTCCGCTTCACAGGCTAGACTCTTTCGCTTCTAACCCAGCAGTGAAGCGGCTGTGTCAAACTCTCGTTCCCAGCGCCAAAGGCGCGAAATGTAATAGCCTAGGGCAACGCCCTAGGCAAGGGTCCATGAGTATTCGAAGCGCTGAAGGCGCGAAACCGGGAGAGTCGACCGAAGATCGTAGTGATTGCGCTGCCTCCAATATTATTTCGCGCCTTCAGCGCTAAGAACCTTCAATAGGTTTCACCTGGGCCGATGGCCCAGGCTTTCACATTTCGCGCCTTTGGCGCTGAGACCCCGCGTTTTGAGACAGGCTCTGAACTGCTGGGCTATTGGCAGTCGTCCGCAGCGGACTGGTTGAATTGCCTTTTGTACCAGCGTGCCAATTTAGCTCACCTACTACCCAGCGACAAATGAGATTCAGGCTGGCCCGGGAGCACCTGCGGCAAGCCAGGCGAGAAGTAGTTCTCGCTTGTCGCGCGACATATCACGAGTCACCGGCATGTACCGCGGATCAGTGATTGGGTAGCTCAATACGGTTTGGAAAGCCGTGATGTTCTGCTGATAAACCTCCGGGTCGCTAAGCATGAAGATCGTGTCCATAAACGGATAAAGCGTGGCGTACTGCATCATGAAGGGTTGTATGTTTTCCCAGGTCGCGGTGTGTGAATAAGTCTCGAAGACCAGCACGCTAAGAAACGTGTTCGGATCCGAAGGGAAACCCGGTTGATTATCTGCCGCCCAGCTGTATCCAACTCCATAGACTTGCCCATCAATAAACACTCGCGGGTTGCCGGGATCGGTCGCACGCATTTCGAAAGATGCCTGGCCGTCGGCGCCGGTCTTGACGCTTTGAGGGAAGGTCAGGGCGGTCGGAGGTGTTCCGACGGGAATACCGGGAGCTGCCTGTTGTTCCAATGGTCCGTTGTTGAACTGCAAGCTGATTTCCTGTCCCGCCGCGGGCTTGCCGAATTGCAGGGCCAAGAGCTGGGCCGTAGCACAGTCGCCCGGGTTCATTCTGAAAACCGGTTGAATTGCGTTGATGTAAGCTCCAGTCGGACTCTCCTGAAGCACGGTTCCGAGAGCGGGACTGGTTGAGCCTTTCGGGGCGACCGTTTGGACCACACCTAACGGGGTCGAGGTCAAGGTAGCGAGTTGATCCGAAGTCAGGGAGTATTCCTGAACGCCGGCGGTCGCCAGATATGCCTCAAGCGAGTAATCGTAGTCGCCGAGAATGACGGGTTTGCCCCCGTCCTGTGGAATGATCGCCACTGCCAGAGTTCCAACGTCGACAGGTGGACCAGTAGGAGACTGTGTCGGCGGGTTGGTGGTGACGTCCGCCTGCGTAGGTATGCTATTTCCGAGATCAACTATCACCTTCTGCCGCAGCTCATCAACTTTGGCGTATCCGTAATACAACGGCGTCCCCCCAAACCCGTTGGCTGGCTTAAAACCGATTGGACGGAGCTGGCGGCCGAGCACAAAGTTCGGTGGCTCGTTTTCATAGGCCGGACCGATCGACCCCACAACTCTGCCTTGATTGAAGTTCTTCAAATAGTACAGGTCCTGGTAACCGTCCACGATGAACTTGATTGAAAGCTGATCCGGACTGGCGTTCTGGAGTTCCTTGAGGAAGGGTGACGTGATTTGCGGGCCCCAGTGCACATCGTCGAGGACTGATTGATAGTAGGCGCCAAACATCCAGTCCTGTTGCCCGTTAGGGACGCGGAACCAAATATCATCGAAAGAGATTGCTCTAAACGTCCCGCCGAAGAAATCGGTCTCGGAATTAGCCACCGCCACTTTGATCCGTAACCCCCAGATTTGAGAAACCATTTGTTGCTCGGTATCGAGGTCAACCAGCTTGGCGGTGGTGGGCTTGTCGGTGCTGTCTACCGCAGCCCCGATGACCGGTTCCGGGTTTGCCGAATTCCAGACCGTGCCATCACTACTCACCGCCGTTTGCACATCACAGTTGAGGAACTGCCAGTCGTGGTTGCCGTAAGGATTCCACGCCAACACTAGGCCAGCCTGCGACGCTGGTGTGGCCGGGTCGAAGTTGGTGGGTGTGTTATTAACCGTTGAGGGCTTGGCGATAAAAGATCCCGAGAAGTGAAGTCGTGGAACGTTGAGGTAACTCATTTGTAATCTCCTTATACCAAGGCGGATCTGTAACAAGCATCCGGCCGACTGGGTTCTGTAAAAATCAAAACTTTGCTAACAGGTCCAAACTGACGCAGTACCTGTATCTCCGTTCGTTCCTTTAGAGGTGGGCACCGCCCACCGGTACGAAGTGGATGAAACCATTCAGGCAAATAATCATCGTTCGTTGTGAACCCGGTTCG
>JANNJZ010000108.1:0-18842 GCA_031396065.1 Pyrinomonadaceae bacterium
GGCTGGCTGCGAACCCTTCCATAGCAGAAAACCGATAGTTTCTGGGCGCGGAGAACAATGCAAGGCATTCTACTCCGCGCCCAATTTCGTTTCTCCAAAGCTCAACTGCAAAGTGTACTTTCGCACGCCCGGAGCACCTCCCGCTTAGAGAGCACACTTGTGTGCCTCGTCGCGATAAGGGCTGTCTTCGTGGCCGCGTTCCTTTACTGCTTTCCCCCACTGCACTCTTCGTAAAGCAAACTGTTAGTTTGCGCTGGTCAAGCAAACTGTAATTTGCGTCCGTCGCAAGCCCTTCAAGTTGTGGATAGTGGGGTAATTCCGTGTTGCTGGTTCTTTGTTGATACCGCAAAGACGGATCGCTCCAATCTTTACTCTTCATTAAAAGTATCACTCTTCTTGCTGTTACAACTGAAACATCGCAATTCTAGGTTAACCAATTCCGTGAGACCGCCTTTGGCTACTGGTCTTATGTGGTCAATCTCCAGTTTGTTTCGCTTTGATTTACAGTCGGAACATTGTTTGCCATCACGCAATACAAGAGCTCGAAAAAACTTGGCGTAATTGTTTTTTAGGATTCGACGTTGCGCCAAATTGCGTTTGGCCAGTTGGTCTCGATTATCGAGACAGACCATAAACTCTTCGATTATATCTAGCGCGGTTTCATAAAGTGCTGAGTGCGCTGCCTCGTTTTGTAGTTCTGCCTTTGCTCTTATTGATGCTCTCAAAGGATTGCTTACAGCGCTTTCAAGAAAAAAAGCTATGGGTCGGCGTCGTCGCGAAACAATCTGATAATAATACAGGAGTCTAATAGAATCAGTTCTAATGTCAGATGGATTACTACCGTAATGAGCTAGCCCGAGCGCGGATCTAATCTCCGAAAGAGGAATGGCTGCTAAGACTGTTCTGACTCGCTGTAATAAGTCATCGTCGTTTCCTACTCCAACTTTCGTGAAATTAAGTTTAAGCAACTAGCAGAGCACCAACCTGACTTAGAGACTAGGAACGCAGTTCCCGTTACGCGTTAGCCGCATCGCGTTTTTAGCCGTAAAAATACAAATGTGATTGACAAGAGGGATCGGGCGATCTAAAGTCGCCGTATCCAAGGGAGAAACCAATTTTATGAGTAACGAACTGACGAAAGACTTGCTTGAACTGTTTGATAGCGGTCTTCAAATCTTTAATCCAAAAGGGTACAAGGTCGTTAAGAATCTCGACGGAATAGCTTCCTCGCGAGAACTTTCAGACAGGGCCGGACTTGCCGTTGCAAATCTCAGCATCGGTGCGAGACTAATCTCCGGTCTCCAAGTCTTTCATGACGCCACGGACTCGAAGCATTAGCGTGCAACGGCTTTACGCCAGCAACACAGAATTACCCCACTACCAAGTTGTGCGGAACCCAGACCGAAGCAAACTAACAGTTTGCTTTACTCAACGGATTGCCGGTACGCCTGAACAACTCAACAAAGCGCGGATCGTCCCGCAGTGATTTCAACTTTGGATCCGTACCAAACCAGATGATCCATGGATCGTATTCGGCGAAAGCTTTCTCGAACCAGAAAAACGCCGCGTCGCGTTCATCCAAAGCGGCATGGGCCATCGCCAACCAATATGGCTTGACGTATTGCTTTGAAGCGATTTCGAGCGTCTCCGCCAGAACCACGCGCGCTTCCGCAGTGCGATTGGCGGCGACCAGCGCAAAGCAAAGTTCATAGTTAGGTAAAACCGAACCATGCATGAGCTCGGCCGCCTTCCGTAAGTCAACGACTGCCTCGTTGGCTCGCCCTAGCTGCACGAGATTGATACCACGTTGCAGATAGCCCTGCGGGTAGTCTTTATCCAAGCCAATTATTTCTTCCGCCTTCTGGAGTGACTCGGCATATTCATGTGCCTGGTAAGTGGTCCACGCCACCAGCGTCATGGTGCGCGGCGCCAGCGGGTCGAGTTCTTCGCCGCGCCTGATTTCCCTGACTCCTTCTTCAAAGCGCCCGGTACCAACCAATAAACTTGAATACCATTCATGGGCCAGCTGATAGTTTGGGTTTAGCTCCAGAGCCCGCAGGTACAGCCGCTCCGCCTTCTCGAAATCCCACTCCGAATCCTCGATCAGGAGCGCCAGCGTGGCGTAGGCTTCGCCCATTGAATCGTCGAGGGCAAGCGCTCGCTCGGCCGCCACCCTGGCAGGGCCATAACACTCGCCCGGCGGCAGGATGCCGTAGATGCAGGCCCAGTTATAGAAATCAGCCAGGCCGACATACGCGAGCGCATAGGTCGGATCAAACGCAATCGCAGTCTGAAAACCTTCGATCGCCTTTGGTAAGAGTTCCGGGGTAAACCTGTTCCAGAAGTATCGGCCACGAAGGTAGGCAGCATATGCCTTCGGATCGTCCGTGCCTCGCTTGGCCAGCTGCTGCTGCTCCTCCTGCGTCAGCTGCGGGATCAGCGACCCAGCCACCTGCTCCGTGATCAGGTCCTCCAGCCGCAGCACATCAGTAAACTTTTCGTCAAACTTCCCGGCCCATCGCACTGCCATTTCCGGAACATTCAGGAGTTGCACGGTCACCCGCAAAGTTTCACCGGCCCGGCGAATGTTGCCGTCGACGATGTAACCCACGGCAAGTTGCTTACCGGCCTCAAAGGGATCAACCTCGTCGCCGTATTTGAGAACACTGCTGGTGGGGCGAACCAGCAACCGGCGCACATTTGATAGCCGGGTAATCAATGCATCGGCTAATCCGACGGCAAGATATTCGTCCGTATCGCCGGTTCTGGCTCCGATCATCTTGAAAGGCAAAACCGCCACAGACTTGTCGCCTGGCTGAAGTCGACTTTGCATCTCGAGCAAGTCGCGATGCTCCAGAGAATTGGTAGAGTCGGTCTGACCCGTCGGCGCAGACAATTTTGAGATCGCCTGAACCGAGCGTTCCGCTGATATCGGATGACCCTGAAGGAAACGTCCAAGGTCCTCGCCCAATTCAGCTGCCGACTGATATCGCGCGGTTGGGTCTTTCCGGAGCGCCTTGAGCGTTATGTCATCGAGCCCCCCGGAGAGTTCTCGGCGCAAACCATCGAGCGTCTCACGGCGCAGGTCGCACAACTGCTCGATCGTGACCGAGTTCGACTCCGAATGCCCTGCCGGCAGCAGATTATCCGTGCGATTCAACGCCGTGCTCGGTAACTCTGGGTGCTCCTCACAAATGACCCGAGCCATCTCATAAGGTTGACGATTGCGAAAACGATATGGACGATGCCCGGTCAATATTTCAAACAGCACCACGCCAAGGCTGTAGACGTCGCTCAGATGAGTGATTGGACCACCCTCAACCTGCTCGGGACTGGCGTACTCGACCGTCATCATTCGCATGGCAGTCGCAGTAACCGGAGGTGTGTCTGAAGAGATGTCCGGGTTCAGTAGTTTAGCGATACCAAAGTCGAAGAGCTTCGGCAGACCCGCTTCAGTAACGAGGATGTTACTTGGTTTGATGTCGCGGTGGATGATTAAGCGTTGATGGGCGTAGTTGACCGCATCGCAGACCTGACGAAAAAGACCCAGCCGCTCGCGTAGATCCAGACGACGCGCATCGCAGTAGGCATAAAGCGGCTGCCCTTCAATATACTCCATTACAAAATAAGGCAGGCCGGTATCAGTGGCGCCGCCATCGAGCAAACGGGCGATGTTCGGATGGTCGAGGGCCGCCAGGATCTGCCGTTCATTACGGAATCGCCGCAGGATGAAATCGGTGTCCATCCCTCGCCGGATCACTTTAATCGCAACCCGACGCTGAAACGCGGCGTCCGCCCTTTGGGCAACATAGACCACGCCCATGCCACCGCTACCGATCTCGCGCTCAATCCGGTAGGCCCCGACGCGTTTTCCGATCATTGGATCGGGCTCTGCGGTCATTGACGAAGCAAGATCCTGAATTCCCACCTCGTCGTAGAGCGGTTGATCAAGAAGGTCCCCTGCCGCTTCATACTGAGTTAGCAGGGTCTCTACTTCGCGCCGCAGGTCAGGGTCGGTACCGCAGGCTCGATTGATAAACCGAGACCGATCAGTTTCAGAGAGATCGAGAGCCGTCTGAAAGATCTCTTCCAGTTGTTGCCAGCGTTGCGAAGACATAAGGCGGGTGAATGGTAAATGGTGAATAGTAAATGGAAGTTCTACTGCAGCGGCGCTACGGTTTACCGCCGAAGAACGTTAAAGGTTCGTAAAGTGGGCGGGCATCGCACGCGCCCCTTCAACAACCATCGATGGCCGATCGACTGGTAAACGTTGGATCAACTATTTACCATTTACCATTCACCATTTACTCGTCGGCTCTCATCTTTCCATAGAGCCAGGCTTTTGCCATGCGCCAGTGGCGATTGATGGTTACGGGCGTTACACCCAGGACTTCGGCAGTCTCTTCAACAGTTAAACCGCCAAAATAACGTAACTCAATAATCCGACTCTTCAAATCGTCAACCTCAGCCAGTTCCGTCAGAGCATCATCCAGGGAGATTAGTTCCGCACTACGTTCAATTGCTTTATCAATATTCTCATCGAGTGAAACTTTTTCGTCGCCGCTGCCACGCTTCCCTGCCTTATGCGCGCGGGCGTGGTCAACCAGAATGCGTCTCATCATCTGCGCCGCCACGCCGAAAAAATGCGCGCGGTTCTGCCAGTTGACCTGTGTTTGATCGACGAGTCGCAAATAGGCCTCGTGAACCAGGGCCGTAGGCTGAAGCGTGTGTTCCGGGCGTTCCCGTCGCAGATAGTTCGCGGCCAGACTCCGCAATTCACCGTAGATGTGCGGCAACAGGTCATCAGCGGTACGATTACCGTTGGTTAGATCAATCAGGAGTTGAGTGATGTTTCCGGTCGCGGGTTCGTTCAATAGAAGCGCCTGCTTTCTAAGATTATGAGCAGGCGCAGTATAAACAAAATCCGAATCGACGGAAAACAATACTGATCCTGGCTACTGAACCAGTTTGAGGCCGGCAACTCTGAGTTCAGCTTGAGGCTGCGTTTTCGGCACCCAAACTGAAGTTCAGCCAAGGGTTATTACCAAGCGTTATAGCGACGACAACACAAGCAACACTGTGGCGGATCGCAGTTCTCGCCAGTGCATCGTCATAAATGCGGAACGCGTGGGGCAATATATTCGTTTTCCTGTCCGGCTCAGACGCAACGCTTTCCACGCCGAATTCATCTAGGAACAACGCGAGAATTGTTCGCCGAACATTAGGGCCAACGCGTTCTTCGTCTGGAAATTATTTTGGTGGTTTTGAGTAATAGTTTTGTAAGACAAAGTCATCGTTTGCTTTGCATACGCAGATGGTCAGATTGACTAAAGTTGGAGTTAAAACATCATTGGGTTTTTAGAAAAGCAGTGGTAACCTTTGGACTGTAATCGGGGGTTTGGCCCGGGTAAGGTTTTGAATCCAACGAAACCGAATCCGGTAACTAGAAGGAGATTAGTTTTGATGCAGAATCAGCTAAATTGGAAATCGATTCGCAACGTGACGAGCCTGATTGTAGCGCTGCTCGCATTCACCGTGATTTCGCAGGCACAGGAAGCCTCGAATCAGAAGTATGCCGCAGTTAAGATTAAGAATTTCGGCCAAATGGATGAACGCTTCTATCGAGGCGCCCGGCCCAAAAACCAGGACGACTTCAAAGACCTGGCGGCAATGGGAATCAAGACCGTTATCGATTTGACCGAAGCTCCTGCGGACAGTGAGAGACTGGCAGTCGAGGCTGCGGGAATGAAGTACGTCCACATTCCAATGGTCGAGAAGAAGTATCCCACCGAAGAGGCAACAAATGCCTTCTTAAAAATCACCAACGACCCGGCAACGGGTAAGTTCTTCCTTCATTGCGCGGGCGGCCGGCATCGCACGGGTGCGATGGGCGCCGTTTATCGGTTCCAAAACTACGACTGGAACTTCGAGCAGGTTTACGCTGAAATGAAGAAGTACGATTTCTACACTAGTTGGGGACACGGGGCTTTCAAAGATTTCGTGAAGGACTATTACGACCACAGGCAGGCCGCCAAAGCCACTGCACTATCAGCCCCATCTCAGGAAGGTGCGGCCACTCAAACGCAGGATCAGCGTTAGACTCGATTTTGTTCCGAGGACTGAAAAAAGGCCACCCATTCGGGTGGCCTTTTTGTTTTATTCCAGTTTTGCTAGTTGTAGATGTAGGTTGAACTCTTCTTTTGAGACCACTCCACCTTATCCACATTTTGGGAATCAGCCGCCATTATCTCCTCACTGAGGTCGTCGGTGCTGGCGGTGGTATCGAGGTTAACCAGATAGACAATCTTACCCATCGGATCTTCCTCATCCTCGCGATCCAATTCACGAAGTTCTATATCAAACTTGTGCCGAGCGAATATTCTTTTCAGTACTTCGTTTGTGTGGTCGACCTTTAAGGTCGCTATGCAGAGCTCCATGGAGCGGAAGATTTGGCCTTCCTCGAAATGCTCTAGAATCCAAAGAGTACCGAGCACAAAGAGCGCAAGTATTACCGCCATGTCCAGTCGGCCTACCCCACAGGCCAGGCCCACACCGAGACAGACCAATAGAACGGTTGTCTCTTTCGGGTCGCGAATGTTGGTGCGAAACCTGACCAGTGATGCGGCCGCAAAGATTCCGAAAGCACGAGCGGCGCTGTCCCCCACGATCATCATCATCGCAGCGGCCACCACCGCAAGTAATATCTGAGTCTGAGCCACGTAAGGATTACGCTTAGTAATCGAAACCCCGCGTCGCCAGCGAAATGCCAGGAGCGACGCGAGCAGCGCAGCAATCAGAAATCTAAGCACCATGCGGGCTGTGACCACATCCCAGGTACCCTCTTCAGCTGGACTTTCCGGCGTGGTTCCTCGGCCTATTAGTTCATCGAGAAAGCTAGGACTTCTGGAAGTCTCAACCGGCGTTAAGTCCGATGAGCCCGCCGGAGTGTTTTGACTGACCGCGGCTCCGCGCGTGGCGGCGATATTCCGTGTTCCCTGGGAACGACTGAGAAGGAAATAAACCAGGAGCGCGCTGGCCAACAGCACCCCAAAGAAGATCGCGACCATTTTTACAGCTGCTTTGTTCATCCAAGTCTCCGCCTAGAGATCGATTAGGACGGAGCGCCGGTGGTCAATTATCCGCCGACGCTCCGTGTTTAAGGGTGCAAGTTACTAGCCTTGCACGGTTACGAGTTGATTGATCCTGGCCCTTACGGCCCGAGTTAAGACGTCAATATCTTCCGGCGAATAATTGGCAGCGCGGAAGGCGTCGCCGATTTGCTGATCACTCAATCGCGAGAGCAATGAGCCAATCCATTTTGTTTGTTCTACTGTGATGTTCTTGAAAAGCCCGGCATTCTTGCCACCGTAGGCAAAACGTACCCGGCTCCCCTCAACGCCTTCGACAAACTTGCTCTTGACGAAATCCTCCGGAGCATTCCGGTTGTGTGACAGAAACCCGCCGGTTTTGCCGAAGGTGGCCCCCAGATCGCTAATGATGTACTGCAACTGCGCTTGACCGTTGGCAGCCGCAGGCACGAAAAGGATGCGGTTATTGTCGTCCTTGAGATCCCAGTTGTTCAGCAGGGACATCAGTACCAACATGCCCTGAAATTCCTTGGTGCCGGTAAACGCGTTGTTCGTCCAACTCCACGGTTCGAGCCGCTTTACTTCTTTCGGCCGGGCCTCAAATTTGACGTTGGAGAAACCCTTTCCCTCGCAGCGCGCGACTTTATACCGTGGTTCCGGCGCACCCTCAATATGGACACAGGGAACCAGGTGAGTGATCTCGGTCATGTAACCAACGGCCCAGACCAGGCGCGAGGATGCAGTTTCAGGTTGGGCTTCCTTGCCAAGCTTGGCAACCCAAGTCTTGCCCGCCCCGTCGGTGACCCGGTAATTGATAGAAAAGCCGCCACCCATCTGGTCGCGCACAAAAGTGACTTTTGAAAGATCCGGTTTTAGCGAATCACCGCCCGAACCAAGTAACAGGTTGCGCGATTCTATATCCGTCGGTTCTTGCCAAAGAACAGGCGTTCCCTGGGGTGGAGCCTTTTTCTGTTTCGACTCCTTCTGTGCGAAAGCCGCAGTTGAAACGGTCAGAAGTAACACGATTGCTAGTGTCATTCGTTTATTCACGAGTCTCTCTCCTTGGTAGTGCCGCCCTGGATTGGTGGGCGGATCAAGTAATCTTTCCACTTCCGCCTGGGATGGGCGGGGTGATGCTCAAGCGTCCAAACTAATACTTCCCTCAAAATGCAGTTGGCTGTTGAAGGGTGCCTCGCCAGGCTCCATCGGGACGCGGTCATAGCCGCCATCGGCATTCAGGATTCTCGCTTTGACGTTATCTTTCATGTAAGCGGCCAGCACCACGTCTTTCAAGTACCGCTTCAAAGTTGAATCCAGAATGGGTGTCACAACTTCAACCCGCCGGTCAAGATTACGTGACATCCAATCTGCCGACCCGATGTACACATCTTCTTCGCCTCCGTTCCTGAAGTAGAAGATGCGACTGTGCTCGAGAAACTGGCCTACGATACTTCTCACCCTGATAGTTTCAGAGAGGCCGCTCACCCCGGGGCGAACCATGCAGGAGCCACGCACCACCAGATCGATTTCCACACCTGCCTGCGACGCCCGATACAGCGCATCGATAATCTCCAAATCCGTCAGGCGATTTATCTTAGCTGCAATGTGCGCCGGACGGCCCGCGCGCGCGTGATCGATCTCCCGTTCTATCAACGCCAACATGCGTTCGCGCAGATTCACCGGAGCGATCATCAGGTGTGTATATTCGCGCGGTCTGGAAAACCCGGTAATGAAATTAAACAAGTCCGTAGCGTCGTCGCCTATTTCGTGATTTGCTGTCAAGAGCCCAAGGTCTGTGTAAACCTTCGAAGTAGTTGGATTGTAATTCCCGGTCGCCACGTGAACGTAGGTTTGTAGTCCGTGTTTCTCACGCCGGATTACCAGGGCCACCTTACTGTGGGTCTTCAGCTTTACCAGGCCATAAACTACATGGACCCCGGCCTCCACCAGCCGGCTCGCCCAACCGATATTGTTTTCCTCATCAAACCGCGCTTTGATTTCCACCACCGCCGTCACTTGTTTACCGAGCTCGCTGGCCCTAATTAGCGCTTGCGGTATCGGAGAGTCTTTCCCGGTCCGGTAAAGACATATCTTGATTGCCAGCACTTTTGGGTCGGTCGCGGCGGCCTCGATAAAGTCCGTCACGGTTGTGTAGGACGTGTACGGATGATGAAGCAGCACGTCCTGGGTCTTGATCGCATCGAACAGGAGTCTCTTCTCGGCCAGGAGCGCGGGCACTGTCGCGCGCATCGGCTTGTCTCGCAAATCCGGACGGCTCAGGCCATAGAGTTCCATTAAGTCGCCGACTCCGAGCGTACCGTCTAAAACGTAGACGTCGTCTTTCTCGAGGCCAAGCGACTTCGTCAGATACTTAACCATCTGGCGCGGCATAGTAGAGGAAACTTCAAGCCGCACCGGCAGCCCAAAACGACGTTCCCGCAATGACTCTTTAATCAGACCCAGGAGATCGGCCGCTTTGTCGTCTCTAATTTCAACATCGGCATCTCGAGTGACGCGAAACATGTAGCTATCGCTCAGCCGCATGTTCGGGAAGAGCGAATGCAAGTTGGCGTCGATTAGTTCCTCCAGCAGAATAAACCGTTCACCACTTTCGCCGACCTTGATCAGCCGGGGAACCACCGGAGGCACTTTTATTCTGACAAACCTGGGTGCACTTCCAAGTGTCACCGGTTCTCGCGGATCGGTCTTTGTCTCAACCGTTAGACCGATGTTGAGACTCATATTTGCTATGTGCGGAAATGGGTGGGCTGGATCGACCGCCAGCGGAGTCAGTACGCCGAAGATATTCTTCATGAAATACTGGCCCAAAATTCTTTGCTCAAGTTCGGAGAGGGACCCGTACTTGACGATCTCGATGCCCTGTTTGTTCAGTTCGGGCAGGACGTTATCGCGCAGACATCTCACCTGCTCCTCAACCATGGGTAGTACGCGTTCTCTAATAACTTTCAGTTGTTCGATCGGCGTGAGTTCACCCGGCATCGGCCCAATATCTTTGATCTGCAGCATTTCCTTGAGGCCGGAAACGCGAACCATGAAAAACTCGTCCAGGTTGCTATTGAAGACGGCGAGAAACTTTAGTCGCTCGAGCACCGGCAACGACTCATCGGTGGCCTCTTCCAGTACCCGTTTAAAAAACTCGAGCTGGCTAAGATCCCGATTAAAGACCGACCAGGCAAAAAAGTGACTACCTTTGCGTGACTGCGAAGCCAAATCTTTGCCGCTCCCGTTAGCTACAATCTCATTTTCAGGAATCATAATTGCAAACTAGGATGAAAAAAATCAGAAAGCCAAATCGGTAATCCACTAGCGTGGTTAACCACCCGCTGCCGGCTGGCGCTCAGTGGGAAATCAATTCAAAACAACCTTCTTCTCTTAACGCGAATTTCGGTGCTGCGATCTATCAGCGTTTAGACCAACTCTACTGGTGAAGTGGAGAGGTTTTTCGAGCCAAAGTTTCGTCAAACGCTTAGTTAGGGTCATAGGTACGACGCGCTTCAACGCTTGGCAGTTCTCCGGTCTCGATGATGCAGGCCGTAAGCCGGTGACCGTAAACACAACCAGTATCCAGTCCGATCGCCTTTTTTCCTCGGCGTGGTTCCGGCGCCGGCCAATGGCCGAACAACACGATCTTTTCCCCATGATAAACGTGGTACCAGGGTGTCCCTTCTTCACTCTCACGGTCAGGCCCCAGGGTACGCAGCCGGGTGAGATCTCCGGTAGTTTGTGAATGCAATTCGATGTTGGGACGCAAGCCTGCATGAACTACGAGGTGGGTCCCCAAATCGATCGTAAATGGCAGCGAGTTCAGAAAAGGGAGGAAGTGATCTTTATCCGCCTTCAACTCCTTGTGGGTATCTTTCTGCGACGCCTTCAGTTCCACATCCTCCCCGTTCCACCGTCGCCGCAAGGCCAGATCGTGATTGCCCATCACAGCCGAGAATCGCGTGTCTGTCATGAAAAGCTCAAGCACTTGGCGGCTCTTGGGTCCCTTGGCCAGCAGATCACCCACAGAAACAACCTTATCCTCAGCCCTGAAATTCACCTGATCCAACAGGTCCATTAATTCGTCGTAACACCCGTGAATATCACCAACGACGATTGTGCGTGACTCCATTCAACCTCCGCAATTTGGATTATCCCTTCCCTTCCACAGGATCGGAACCTCGAGTGCTCATAAAGCGACCGCGATGCTATCAAATCTAACCCCAGACGCAAATCAACACTAAACCCTACCAGGATCTGTTCGATGACGACGCAACCGCTTTGCGGTTGGGACTTATGCTATTCCTCGGTTCCCAGTGTAGCCGAAGCGGCAACCCTGGGCTGGAGGGCGAAGCCCCGTCGGGGCAATAGAGAAGCTGAGCAGTATCAAGAGTTTCCACACAGTCTCGGTAGGTGGTACTGACCTCATTGCCTCGAACTGTCCTTTTTTTGGCAACACAGAAATGGAGCACTACCTGAACCCGAATCCTGGGTCCAAACTACTCTCGCTTAGCACGCTGCTTAGTGACTGACGGCTTGCCGCCATCAGCGGTTTCGCTGGCCTTTAGATCTTTGGCTTTCACAAACGAGATCAGCTCACCCTTTGTCCCAGGTACCTTGTCCCACTTCTTGGTGTGTAATAACACTGTCGCCAACGAAGCAGTTGGCATGTGCTGCTCGCCGCCAACCAACAAGGCCAGCAGTTCTTCCATCCCGGGGTTGTGACCGACAAGTAAGACCGCCTTGCGCTCATCCTCAATCTGCGAAACGATTTCGAGCAGGCGCGTAGGGCTGCCTTCATAGATGAGTTGATCGAAGCGCAATTCAACTGAACGTTTGGCAGAACGCAGCAGGAGTTCGATGGTCTGCCGGGCACGCACCGCCGGTGAACTAATGATTAGATCAATACTAACGCCGTGTTCGGCTATATAGCTACCAACCAGCGCAGCCGCTTTGCGCCCGCGCTCGTTGAGCGGTCGTTCAAAGTCCGCCAGATCCGGATCCTTCCAACTCGACTTTGCATGTCTCAACAGAAGCAGGTTCTTCATAAATGCGGTTCCCCTCCCCAATGGACGTTCATATTCGTGTAACACCTCTCATGATATAGTGCGGACATATGATTCCCTACGGTAGACACCGTTTTCCAGGCAAGCTCTTTGTGGTCGAGGGTACTGACGGCAGCGGCAAATCTACCCAACTCACTCTCTTGTACCAATGGCTAAAAGCCGAAGGCTATCCGGTTTTCTTTTCGGAGTGGAATTCATCGCCGCTGGTAAAGGATACGAATAGACGTGCTAAGAAACGACACCTTTTCACGCCGGCGACATTCTCTCTGCTCCACGCCACAGACTTCGCCGATCGCACCGAGCGCGATATTATTCCTCCATTAAAGGCCGGCGCAATCGTGCTGGCGGATCGTTACATTTATACAGCGTTTGCCCGAGACGTGGCCCGGGGCTGTGACAAAGCCTGGGTGCGCGAGGTTTATAAATTTGCCGTAAAACCTACAATTGCTTTTTATTTCCGCGCCCCACTCGATGTAGCCATCGAGCGCATTACTTCCGGCAGACCGCATCTGAAATACTATGAGGCGGGTCTCGATATGGGATGGTCAGACAATCCGGAGGAAAGCTTTACCATGTTCCAGGGGAAAATCTTGCAGGAATACGACAGCATGGTAAGTGAGTTTGGCTTGACCCTCATTGACGCAACCCGCTCAATCGAAGAGCAGCAACGCGAAATGAGACAACTTATTAAAAGTCACATCGAAAACAGGCGGTTCAAAACCCATTAAGAAGCGTCAATCTTACGGCACCCCACTCCCCGATATTAAAGATGAACACTACAGTGGCAAACTGATAGTGATCGAGGGCACCGATGGGGTCGGGCGTTCAACCCATATTGCCTTGCTGCGCACTTGGCTTGAGTCTCGCGGGCACGCAGTTTTAGATACTGGCATGACCCGCTCCGTCCTCGCCGGACGCGGCATCAAGGAAGCCAAGACCGGTCACACACTCGGCCGCCTAACGTTGCAATTGTTTTATGCCACCGATTTTGTAGACCGACTCGAGAACGAAATACTGCCGGCATTGCGATCGGGTTTTATTGTGCTAACGGATAGATATATCTACTCGGCGATTGCGCGGGCCGAGGTGCGCGGCATTGACGCCCCCTGGATACGCTCAATATATGAAATCGCTGTAGTTCCTGACGCTGTGTTTTATCTCAGAATCAGGACAGCCCAGGAGTTGGTCGAGCGAGTGCTAAATTCAGGGCGCGGATTTGACTATTGGGAATCAGGCATGGATGTTCATCTCGGACAGGACTTTTATGATAGCTTTATTGAATACCAAACCAGAATGCTGAAAGTCTTTGATCGCATGACGGCCGAATATGGTTTTCAAGTGTTGGATGCCTCGACTTCGGTTCGACGGATGGGGGCGACATTGAGGCGCGCGATTACCCGCGTAATTGAGAGCGATCCTCAAGTCGAAACACAAGTTGCCAAGGCCGCCAACTCTCGCAGCAAACTCGCGTGATAGCTCTGGCCACGAACTGCATTAAGGACCACCATTGAAACTTGCTGCAATAGACATTGGCTCTAACTCAATCAAGCTGGCAGTCGTTGACGCCGCAGCCAGTGATTCCTTCGCAGTCATCGCCCGAGAGAAGGAATTCGTAAAACTCGGTCACCAGACGCTACGCAAGGGCCACATTAACCGCTTGGCCATCAACCGAGCCGTGGAATGCGTGCAACGTTTTCGCTCAATCGCCGAAGCCCGCGGTGCCGAAAGCATCGTGGCGACTGCCACAGCTTCAGTGCGCGAGGCCGACAACGCTGCGCAGTTTGTGTTGGAGGTCGAACAGAAGAGCGGGATCAAAGTCGAAGTCTTATCCGGAATCGAAGAAGCCAGACTCATAGGATTAGCTGCCAGCCAAGCCTGCTCAGCTACCGGTACGACCAATCTGAACCTTGATATCGGTGGCGGCTCTACCGAGATCTCTGTCTTTCGTAAAGGAGTTCCGTTGGCTCTTTTTTCGGTTGACCTGGGCGCGATCGGCTTGAGCGAGAAATTCCTGGCGACCGATCCTCCAAAAACAAAGGAGCTCGGTGAACTGCGCCGTGAGGTCCAGGCGGCATTTGAAAGGCCGGCCCGCGAGTTGCGCAATACAACCTGGCAACAGGCCACGGGCACATCCGGAACAATCCTGGCTTTGGGCGCAGCCTTGCGAGCCCGACGGGAGAGTGACGCCCAACGCCGAACCCAACCGGCGCAGCCCTCAGAGATCGACATCCCCCTTGGACTACTTGTGCGCCTCAATGTAAACCTCGCCAGTCTGACCGTTTCCGAGCGCAAGAAGTTGGGCGGGATCAGTGCGCAGCGCTCCGAGATTATTATCGCGGGTGGCCAAATACTCGAGGGCGCGATGCGTGCCTTGCGGCTCAACTCGTTGCTTACCTGCGAATGGGCCCTTCGCGAAGGCGTGATCATCGACCGGCTGCGGGAACTTGAGGCTGAATCCCGACCACCTGTGGCGCACGTCGCTGACCCCAAAATGCGGAGCGTTCATGCTGTGGGTCGGCGATTCGGTTACGAGGAAGCCCACTCCCTCCAGGTCGCGCGGCTGGCTGAGAAGATTTTTGACAGCCTGGCGCCCAGCGCCAAACTAACTCGCCATCAACGCACACTGCTGTCGGCGGCGGCGCTGCTCCATGACATCGGTTATCACATTGCCCACGGCTCACATCACAAACACGCTCTCTATCTGATCAAGAATTCTGAGCTAACCGGATTCGCCGAGGGCGAACGGGCCGTGATTGCGAACATTGCCCGATACCACCGTGGCCCTTCACCCAAAGAACGTCACCCCGATTTTGCCGCTCTCAATCCAGCGGATCGCGACTCGGTTTGCCGCCTCGGCGCTATTTTGCGATTGGCCGACGGCCTGGACCGGAATCACGAAAGTCGGGTTCGGGATTTGGAGTGTGTGGTCGAAGAGGATGTGGTCAACATTACCCTTCTGAGTGAGGCCGACTGTGAGAAAGAAATGATCGAAGGAGAACGGAGGCGTCCGGTGTTTGAACAGGCTTTCAATTGCCGGTTGAACCTCAAAGCTCACCGCCAGAAGGGGGTAGCGATCGGAACTCAAACCGAGATGCCTGGCCGAGGACCCGGCCCTACAGCGCCAGGGAATCCGAGCCGGGCAAAGGCTGCGAATCGCGGATAAATACATATGGCTAAAGCGAAGGAGATCGTGGGAATTGACTGCACCGCACGAGCGGCTGAGGCTGTTCCGTTGGTGCTCGGACCAAGGCTCGAGGAGATGTGCCTCTTGCGCGCTCGGGCTCGTGATTTCAGTGACCCCGAAGGAGTCCACGATATGCGGGTGGCTTCGCGCCGAGCGCGCAGTGCCTTAAGAGACTTCAGGCCTTACCTGGGAAAGACGCAACTGGTAACCTCCTCGCGTCGGCTCAAAGAGATAGCTGACAAGTTGGGAGTCGTGCGCGACTACGACGTGGCGATCATCGCTCTGGAGAAGTTGCTGCCAAATACCACGCCTGAAATTTCGTCGGGCTTACAACGATTAATCGACGCTCAAAAGGCCAAGAGAGATCCCGCCCGAAGAGAGTTAAATAGAGCCATAAGCCTCAAAGCCATCTCTGAGCTGAAGCGCGCTTTCGGCCAGGAGATCGAGGCTTCGGTCGTGCGTCCCAACGAGAACGCAAAACCTGGAACAACACGGAAGGATGGAGCCAGCTACAAGGTGTTTGCCAGGTCTACGTTGCTGAAGCGACTCAAAGAGCTGGAGAAATTGAGCACCAGTCTTTATGAACCCCACAAGGTTAAGCCCCTGCACAAAATGCGTATTGCGGCAAAGCGTCTCCGTTACGCGATGGATTTGTTTGGTGACTGTTGGGGAGAATCGCTGGGACTATTCTCGCGGCAGGTAGCAGAGCTGCAGTCATCTCTGGGAGAACTCCACGACTGCGATCTCTGGATCGAACATTTTGGAAAGCGCCTGGCGAGAGTAAAGACCAAGGCCCCGGAGCAAGCCACTCCTCAGGATGAACGCGACGCAATGATCTGGCTACTGAGCCACTTTACCAGGTTGCGGACAAAACATTTTCGGGCGGCACTGGCTCGCTGGCACGAGTGGGAGACCAAGGATTTCTGCAACCGTCTAACCGCGACGCTTAGAACTTAAACTCACCGCTTCAAAGCAATAGTTCCCTGGTTCTATAGCTCCCGCTTTACTTCAATTGACAGATGTCGAGCACGTTCATGTCGGTATAGTCGAGGTTCTCCCCGCCCATAGACCAGAGAAAACAATAATTACTGGTTCCCGAACCCATATGGATCGACCAGGGTGGCGAGACGACCGCTTCATCGTTGGCCATCACAATATGCCGCATGTCGTCTGGTTGACCCATGAAGTGCATCAGCCGCTGATCTTTCAGGTCAAAGTAAAAGTAAACCTCGGAGCGACGATCGTGGAGGTGGGGCGGGCAGGTATTCCAAACACTGCCGGGCTTCAATATCGTCAGACCCAACAACAATTGAGACGACTTGCAAGTCTCCGGCACGATGTACTTGTAAATCGTCCGGTCGTTTGAAGTCTCAAGGGAGCCGAGATGTAGCGGTACCGCTTTCTCGATCGAGACCTGGACCACCTCAAAGCGCGCATGCGCGGGTGTGGAAACCAGATAGAACCGGGTCGGCTTACCGGCGTCCGCGGATGCAAACTCCACGGCAACACTGCCCATCGGTATGTACAGTCCATCCTTCGGTTGCAATTCATAACGCTGGCCGTCAACGGTTACCGAGCCCGCCGTCGCCCCCACGTTGACCACTCCCAACTCGCGGCGTTCAAGGAAAGGCTTATCCCTGGCGGAAGCGGGTTCCTGTTGCACGGGCAACGAAATACTCTTGTTCACCGGGGCAGCCCCGCCTACTACCAGCCGTTCATAGTGAGTATAGTTGAGTCGAATTTCGTCAGCGGCAAAGAGGTCACCTATCAGGTAGCGATCGCGCAGTTCCTGGTTGGTTGCTCCTTTAATGGAATCCGGGTGCGTGGCATAGTAAGTTCTGCGATACATGGAAGGGTTTCTCCGTTTGATATTTTGCAGTGTGTTGATTTGAAGTAATTCTGCCATCTTTGAACGTGTTGCGGGGCTTTTTTTTGACCACACGTTTGCCCTTTGCGTTACTTTGCGGCTGCTTTGCGCACTTTGCGGTTATAGTCGCTATTTTTATCGCAAAGGACGCAAAGAACTCGCAAAGTAACGCGAAGGAATACCGGTTTCGAGATCGACGTTCAAGGGAGACGCAGGGTGATACTCATTACGGGTGGTGCGGGATATATCGGCGGCGTGACAGCCGAACTGCTGCGAGCACGCGGTGAGAGCATTGTCATCCTCGACAACCTCTATCGGGGTCATCGCGAGACAGTTCCTGCTGACGTCCCGTTCTATCAGGGCGACATCGGAGATCGAGCCCTCGTGGCCCAGATTGCGCGCGAACACAATATCGAAGCCTGCGTTCACTTCGCGGCGTTAGCTTACGTTGGCGAGTCAGTCGACGATCCGGCGCGCTATTTCAACAACAATGTCCAGCAAGGCATCGCGCTTCTGGATGAACTACTCAAGGCAGATGTTCGGCGCCTGGTGTTCTCCTCAACCTGCGCCACTTACGGCGAGCCGCAGCAGGTTCCCATGTCCGAAGATCACCCGCAGAACCCGACCAACCCTTACGGCTGGACTAAGCTGATGATGGAACGCGTGATGGAGAGCTACGACCATGCCTATGATTTGCGTTTCGTCGCCCTGCGCTACTTCAATGCTGCCGGCGCGACCCGCGAGCGTGGCGAGTTGCACGACCCGGAGACGCATTTACTGCCAAACGTCCTAAGAGCAGCGCAAGGCGAGATTCCCGCCGTCTCGGTCTTTGGCAACGACTATCCGACGCCCGATGGCACTCCGATAAGAGACTACATACACGTTGCTGATCTAGGCGCGGCGCATATCCTGGCCTTGGATCATCTGCGCCAGGGCGGCGAATCGCAGCGGATCAATCTGGGTAACGGCCACGGTTATTCGGTGATGGAAGTGATTGAAACCGCCCGTCAGATCACCAAGCTACCAATTCCCGTGAACATCGAACCCCGTCGCGCCGGCGATCCTTCACGACTCGTCGCCAATGCAACGAAAGCCCATGAGGTGTTGGGCTGGAAACCTTCCTACCCGGATCTCGATTCAATCATTCGCTCGGATTGGGAGTGGCGAACGATGAGGACTCCGCAGCTCAAATAATCATACGTTCGTTTAGAGGTGGGTGCCGCCCACCGGGACGACGTAGAATAATCATACGTTCGTTTAGAGGTGGGCACCGCCCACCGGGACGACGTAGATGACACCACTTATGCCGATATTCGCTAGTGTCCTGTTTCTAAAGTTCGCATAACAAATAGTCGGCCATTTTCGTAACGCGGTGTGCATTAGGTCCGAAGGACCGGTACTCAATAGCCACGTCCGTAAGGGCGTGGATCAAGAATCTCTCAGACGATGAGCGCCGAAGGTGCGGAATAAATTACCTCCCCATCTCAGCCAGTGACGGCCCTCCGGGCCTCAGGCATTATGGCTTTGCCTTCCACGCCCTAACGGACGTGGCTATTAACTGTCGGTCCTTCGGACCTGGGGCCGTGCCGCTTCGGCCTCGGAGTTATTAATCGAACTTTAGAAACACCACACTA
>JANNJZ010000112.1:0-2934 GCA_031396065.1 Pyrinomonadaceae bacterium
GTGAAAACACCAGCCAGTCTTCCAATTTCAGTCGGCGCCGCAACTTTCTAGACTGGATTAAGTGATCGGTGTACGCGTGATTGCCGGGGGCCGTGGAAATTTCGCAGCGGCAAGCTGAGTTTTCGGTTTTAAGAATGTGCAAGGCCTCAACCAAATGAATCAATCCGCTTTGTTCTTCCGGTCTGGCAATACTTAGGATTCTCATTTCGAGCTCAACATCACTATCGTAACCTCTTGACTGAAAGCCTTGGAGTTCAAGACCGTCAACCATAACGATTCTATCTTCACGAGAACTTAGAGCGCGCAGTGCGACACCTGGTTTGTATCGCCCGTGGACTATCTGAAACTCTCTCGCTCCAAGCTCCTTAACAAGGACCGACAATAAAGAGGACTGCATTTCGGATCCCTGAGCTTGCATCGAGTATGTTATGCCCCGGAGTCGTGCCGCTATGAACGCTATGAACGCCCACTGACCCGAATTAGGTGCATGAATGTGATCAATCTCTCGCTCTTCCAGGACCAGGGCGAGGTCAACGGCTTTCGCAAATACAAAAAGATCGTCGGACAGTCTCTTATCCCGACCATGCTTGCGGGTCATAGCGAAGAAAAGCAAATTTAAACAGCGCACTGGATTCTTCAGGAAGAACCGTTTTCGATAGGCCCAACCCAGACCTTCGCCTGACTTAAGGAATTGTTGGTGTTCAAAAAGAGACACGGTGTCTACGCCGGCCGGTGTCGGTGGCGCTGGCGCATCAAAGATGAGTTCAACCGCCAGAGCCGAATTCTTCAACTCCGTCAGTTCCTGCTCTACGGCCAACCAGCTTTGAACCGGCAAATGGCCCGTGAAGTAAGCTATTCTTCGTCCAAGAATATTGTTTTGTCTTTCTAAACCGTGCGAAGGGAGACGCCAGGTTAGTCTGGTGATGAGCGCGGCATAGACTTTAGCTGCTAACGAAAACGGGAACGTTCGTAAGAATCGCGACCGCGAGTTTGAGAGCAATGCCTTCAGTCTGGTAGCAGAGAGACTCGGTTTGCGTGCTTTAATCAGACCCGCAGAGAGTATTTTATGCGGTTTGTAGTGTCGTTCGCGGAGAAATAGAGTCTGGTTGTCTTTCAGACGGCGGCGGCAAAGCGAATATCTTTGCCACCGGGTCGGCGTTTCGCCCAACATCCTTCCTTTGAGAGTCCCGCTTCTATAAGCATATAGAAACTCGGGGACCAACGTGATTGCAAACCGATCAACGAGTCGCAGCTCCAGATCGAATTCTGCGCCGTTGGTTAGTGTTTCATCGAAGCCTCCGATCTCTAACAATGCTTCTCTGCGATAGACCCTAAAGCGGTCAATCGGGTGTTCGGAAAACAGCAGCGCCTTTTGGTAGTCCATTCCCGGCGTTCGACTCTTAATCAACGCACTTCTCCTTGCGCGAAACGCGTCTTTGGTAATTCGACCCTGCTCATCTATTTCAAACGAGTAGCCGTGGGCCAGGCCTGCCTCGGCACTACTCTTTAAGGCGCTGACAGTCTTAACGAAAGCTTCGGGAAGGACGATGTCTGCGGGACCTACTTCCGCTATAAAGCATGAGCGGCTGTGTTCGATCACCTGGTTTTGGCACTGGGCGAGGCCCATACTTGTTTGGTTACGGATTAATCGGAGTCGCGCGTCATTAAAGGAAGCCACGACGCTAGCAGTATTATCGGTCGACCCGTCATCTACAACCACCAGCTCAAAGTCGAGACCCTGCTGAGTAAGGACGCTGCGAATTGAATCGCCAATATGACGTGCCACGTTATGGGCCGGCATAGATACGGTCAGCTCAGACATGTCGTAGTCCTCTCTTAGCTGGCGAATGGAATGCGACCTCGTTCGCCTCACAATACGGAAAGCGTCTCCAGTAAGCTCTGATAAGAATCTGTTTTCAAGAAGGCGCTCATGTTGTCATCGAGTTTTTCTGACACTGAAAGAGCGGTCTTTTCGAGAAACTGATCGAGAGTGAACGGATCAACGAGCAGGCGTTCATTGCAGATCTGCCAATTGCCGCAATTCTTTGAAGCGACCAGATTGCAATCCATTGCGGAGCCTTCAAAGAGAATTCCCGGCGCCGCGTCGAAGAGCGAAGGGCACACCACGGCTTTGGTCCGGCCGAGCAGCGAAAATAGACCTTGCCTCGTTATGATCAGGCCATGGTAAGTTGCATGATCAGATTGAGTCTTGACCTCCCCCACTATGTGAATATTCAAGCCCTTCAGGGAAGATACCAACTTCCTAACCAGCGCGTAATTCTTTTCTGGTCTCGTCCAGGAGCCCGCGATGAAGAGCACGTCAATATCCCTGGCCGCGAAAGGCATTCGCAGAGCCGAGAAGCTCAGCGCGTCGCGCTGAATACATTCACCGAACCAAACCACATCCATGGCGATCTTTAGCGCGTGCTCGGGAAAGAAATATCGATAAAGCAGGTTGGTCGAGGCAGAATGCGTAATGATAAAGTCGGCAAGCGCCACAGCTTCTGTTTCTTTACGATCGATGTGCGCCGGCCGCGGCGCGCTGTTCTCTATCCTACGTTCCTGCGCTAAATAGTCCTTTACCTCTCCGCGTTCTATGGCTTCGAGCATCTCGCGACAGCCATGAGTTATGAAGACAACGGTCCGGTTTCCAGCAGCGCGCTTTAGCAGAATGGTCGCGATGTGCCCGAACCCGAGGGAAACATCGGGCGAGATTTTCACCATCAGCGACTTGAGATGTGAAGAGGGGTGATCCAGCAATGCGGGTTGAATCGAGCAGTGAACATTCAGCAGACCTTTGGGGTTGCCAAAGTCTTTCCCAAATTCATATTTGAAAAAATCGACGTCCTGCTCATTGATGAGGTTTACATAATGAACGTCCCACCCGCTCTCAAGCATCATTTCAAACAACTGATAGGCGGCAGTGGTCCCGCT
>JANNJZ010000176.1:0-17690 GCA_031396065.1 Pyrinomonadaceae bacterium
ACGGTGTGAAGTGGATGAGTGAAGCCTTACCCAGGAAGATTGCGGATATTGAGGCCTTCATGGCGCAGGCGCGCAAAGACGCTGCCTGGTTGTCAACTCACGATCCCAACCGTTCGCGGCTCTGCCGCCTGTTGTGCGGGAGGTCTCTGACCTCCCGACGTCTCGAAAAGATTTTTGGGGCTACGCCCCCTGAATGCGGGGCGTAGCCCCAAGCGATTTTAGAACCATACGGGAGGTCAGAGACCTCCCGCACATCAGGCGGCAAAGCCGCGAACCCTTTGCTACTTTAGTGCCTTTATGAGTTCGCGCAAAGGTAGTCCAGAAGCTAAACAGTCGCTTTGTGAATTTGTCTTTTCAGGCGATGGATTGTGCGTCTCGCTGATTTTAACTGCGCACCATCGTGGGCCGACAAAGCTTCATCTCTCTTCTTCTTCATTTCACGAATGCGAGCCTTGATGGACGCTTTATCAACGCCGACTACCTCGTGATGTTCATGCTTGATGCCGAGAGCTTTTGAAAGGGCCACGAGTAGATGCTCTTTGTTCAACTGGGTGTAGCCCTGGAGTGCTTCGTGCTCATTGTCTTTGGCAATCTCGCGAAGTTCGGCGACGGTCTTGTGCTTTAGCTGTTCGAAGGTGTAATCCATGTCGGAAATCTCTCCTCAGTTGATTCTTCAGATGACAATAGTAACCGGTGCACTGCAGGGAGTTGATTCCTTAACCCAGGATCTGACCGAGGTGTTTCTTCATGTGGTCGAGATAATCGCGAATGAAGAAGTCCAGTGTCACCGGTTCGTTTTCACTTAACAGTTCCGAAGCGATCTGGTGGAGATTGTGTTTGCTGCGCAATCTGGTCCGCATCTCTTCGGGAATAAGCGAAACGAGATGAAGTATGTGTTGGTTGTAAAGCTTCCATAGCTGCACCAGCTCTCGCCACCCCTCACCCTGGTAATTCTGTACCCGGACCCAGTTCTCCTGCTCATACCCTGCAAACACGAGTTCGTCGGTAAACTGCGCCCGCACGAAACGCTGATGATTGTTTGCGGCCGAGTCGATTAAGTGGCCGATGATTTCCCTGGGCGACCACTTGCCCTCACTTCGGGGAATCCCGCTTTGTTCCTCAGAGATTTCGCCTAGTTGAACAGAGGCAGTCTCGATCGTCTGACGAAAGCTATTGAGAAACTCTTCGTAATCGTCTGCTGATTGAGTTGCTGTGGATGTCATGGTGGAATCATAGCTCAGGACAAGTGGACGATGCCAAGCGGCAAAGGATAGATGGTTCTGTCTTATCTGAGGGTCAAACGCTGGGTTATCTCACGAAACGGTCAGAGCACACGGCGAAGAGTCTCAAACCGCCTTTCCTGATAGTTGGGATCGCGAACGGTCAGTACATGACGCACGGGCGCCCTCGGAGTGACGCTCCCACAAAAGTTGGAAACTACACCCGCAGTGTGCTAATAAACGCCTCCTGGTCATTGCTAAAAACCAGGAGGCGTAACTGTATGGCAAGCCCCCAAGGCACCTCGCGAAAGAAGCTGATATCCGGAATAGCAATTGTCGCGCTGACTGCGATAATTGGTTGGGTCGTTTACGACCTTTATGGCCCACGCACGGCCCATCTGCGTGAGTTTGACGCGGACGAGGTCGCCAGGCTGGAGACGGCAATGTGGCGCTCCTATTACGAGAAGCAGCGGGTGCGACTCTTTAATCAGTTATCGGAACTGCTGCGGTCTCAATACAACATGCCGCTGATTAGATCCAATCGAGTCGCCTACTATGCGGCCGACGCTGCTTTCGTTTTCAAAAAAGGAAAACAACGCTCTGATTATGAGCAGGCTTTGCCTGCTTTGGTAAAGTTCTACGACTCAATCCGTCAGATGAGCGACATTCCCTTCGATGTAAATCGGGCTGCGCAGCTTGAATTGGAGTGGTGGATCATCCACCGCGAGCGAGCGAAACATGCACCTCAGGATCTTTCGCGCGCCTTGGCCGAACTTCAGGCGGAGCTATACCGAGCGCCGCTGGAGCAACTCGCAGAACATGCTGCATTGCGCGCTGAAGCAATGACTATTCGCGATACGAAAGCTGAGCAAGGTGGCGTGACGGAGGCTGACTGGGCCCGGATTGATGAGTTGCTGCATCGCTCGTGGCAGTCGCTTTCGGCTGTTGTGATGAGAAAAGCTTAGCCCTCAAAATTCAGAGTTCCCATGTTCTATCAGTCCGTGTTAACGGGTCCTCTGTTCCGTTTAGTGAGCACACTTGTGTGCCCGCCGCGCCATGTCACAAACCGTGATTGAGCTATTCCGGCACGGGGCAAACAAGCGTGCTTTCTAAACAATCTCAACTGGCTTTCGGACCTCTAATAGCTGAAGCTTCACCCGTTAATTATATGGCCGCATCGTTTCTTCCACGGCGCACCGGCGGGCGGTGCCCACCTCTAAACGTAACTTTAGAGAACTCGGGTCATGCGAAAGGTAGACAGGAACTCACCATCGGGCATTGCAATCGAAATCTCCTCCGACTTTTGGTAACCAGAGGCGAGGTAAAACGGCACACCGGGTAGCGTCGCCGCTAACTCGACCTGGTGAAAGCCTTCGTTTCGTGCCGCGTCTTCGCAGGCCCTCAGTATCAAGTTTCCGATGCCTTTGCGCGACCACTGCGGGTGTACAAAGAACGCTCGAATCCGCGCCGCATCTCGGTTGGGATCAAGCAAGGCATCCGGCGCCGAATCAATTGGAGCGTTGACGTAACCATCTCTCGCGGCTTTTGCCTGATCGCCACCAAACAACGTATTTCGTTTGCTCCAGCCACCACTGCCGGCAATTTGGCCTTCAACCTCAGCGACGAAATACGTGCCATCGAGAATCAGCTGGGTATCTACTCCGAAGACATGCAATAAGGCACTGTCGATCTGTTTCGCCGTGTAGCACTGTGCGCTAAGGACGCTGACGGATCCGCGAATCAATTCTTGCAGCGCGGGCACATCATCGATTGTGGCGAGTCGGATATGGACGTTCATAATGTTTGGAGGAAACAGCTGGCTCCCTGGCTTTGAACAAAGTGCGTTTCTGCGCAGCTAAAAGAGCGGGGGCGAGCCCACCTTCCCAACCCCGAGCTGATTAGACCGCCCTGTAAAATATCTCGAGGTCAGGAAGGCGGGCTTGCCCCCGATCTTCGCGCGGCGTTCTAATCGATCCCCGTGCCTCGACTCATACTGCAACCGGACTGTATAAAATAGGTCGGAAGTTTAATTGCTCGCAAGAGCATGTTTCGGGTTCAAGGGAGGGCGAGAGTAAACATGGCTGAGCAAAAGAACGCGAAGAACATGACTGATGAACAAATCGAGGACCGAATAATACGGCTGGCTTTTGACGGCGACACGCTCAGGTACCGGGAGTTTTGTGCGCGATTGAAATCGGGTTTGCCCGAAGGGACTGGAGTGGCCCTCCGCGGTAGTGTGGTCACTAATAAGCGCTGGGAAGACGGTAAACCGTTCGACGCCGGTGGCCGTGGTAGCAGTGACCTGGACGTCACTCTGATCGGAGACAAAGCGATGGCCTTCTGGAACGAAGACGCATTCTATATTCCCGGTCTCCACACCAAGCCGCTCTATGACGGCGATCCGGATATTGCCCCGGCGCTCAATCCGCTTCGTGAGGAATTGCAAAAACTGGCCGGCCGGCCTGTTGCCTTTCAAGCTACTTCAAATTTCATCCTCTTTTCGCGCGACGTCTTGTTTGCTGAACCTTACTGCATAGTGATAGAGGCACAGACTGCCAAGTGATAGTTAAGTTGCTCAGCTACAACATTCGCTTTGGCGGGCGAGGGCGCGAAAAAGAACTCGCGGAAGTGGTTCAGTCTACCGTTCCGGACCTGGTTGTTTTTCAGGAAGCAATTGATCCTCACCTCATTCGCCGATTGGCGGCCGCTACCGAGATGCCCTATTGGGCTGCGCGAAGCGATCATTCCATTGCTTACATCAGCCGCCTGGAAATCGCACACCATGAATGGCACTACCCCGCCGGAGCGAAACATTCGTTTCTGGAGATTGTTCTCAATGGCAGCGAGGAACGAATCTTCGGGCTTCATTTAAGCTCGACCTTTTCCAAGTGGAGCGAACGTAAAAGGGTCCGTGAGATTCAAGCGTTGTTAAAGAGCATTGAGCGACACCAGCAGGGCTTTCATGTTTTGGTTGGAGATTTCAACACGCTGGCACCAGGAGAGACATTGGATGTACGCCGCATGCCCGCTTGGATTCGAGGCCTGATCTGGATAAGCGGCCGCAACATTCAACGCGATACCATCCAACATATGCGTGACGCCGGTTACATCGATGGATATCGGACGTTGCATCCGGACGAGAAGGGCTACACCTTTCCCGCTTGGGATCCGCATCTGCGACTTGACTATGTGTTTGTGATGAACGCGTTCGCCTCACGTCTCCGGCAATGCGAAGTTATTAATCTGCACGACCGGGTGCCGAAAGCCTCGGATCACTTTCCGCTGCTCGCCGAGATCGAGTTTGAGTGAGGTGACGGCTATGTCCGACACAGCCTGCGAGAGCGGGCGACAGCGTAGAGCCTGGGGTGGAGCGCAGCGGAACCCCAGGTCGATAGTCCAAAAATGATTTCAGCCCGCGAAGCAGGCGACAGTGTTTACCATGCTATGCGCTGTCGCCCGCTCCGCGGGCTGCGGTCTTCCGGTATGCAGTTCCTGGGGTTCCGCTACGCTCCACCCCAGGCTTTACGCTGTCGCCCGCTACCGCGGGCTAGGGTGGATTCGTTGTCGAATGCCTTTCTGTGCAAAGTCTATCTGAACTATCTCGTGTTTCTGTCTCCCCCGTCGTACTTCGGCAACCCCTCGACTAAATAATCCAAGCCGAGCCAGAAGCTCCAGCTATGGTGGTAGAAGGCAACGGGGAAGAGTAGGGCTACGACGAAGAGTCCGACCAGGACGGTTTCGTAATTAGACCCGATCAGCATCAGCCAAATTGCGCAGGTGATCAGGATTACGAATTCGGTCATCATCACGTTGCCCAGAATCGCCCCTACAAAGAACCCGTCCTCGCGTTTATAAAGCGCTCGACAGGTAGGGCAATGGTGCCTTATTCGAAAGGCTTTCATCGCGATTGATGACCTGCCGCAGGCGGGACATTTGAGGAGTAGGCAACGAAGCAATACGGTGGGGATGGAGTGCTTTTCGGCGCTAGGAGTTGATAAATGATCTTCAGTAGGCATTATTAGGCCCGAAGGACCGGCATTGAATAGCCCCGTCCGTGAGGGCGGGGTAGCGTGGTTCGAAGTTGTCCCAGCGCCGAAGGTGCGACACGAGGTGTGCCGGCCCTCCGGGCCCTGAGTTCTCATAGGAAGGGATGTCCCCGCCCTCACGGGCCGGGGCTACTAACTGTCGGTCCCTTCGGACCTAAAGACCGCCGCCGTCATAACAGCAACAGCACCGAATCCTTTAGTCGCTCTAACCTGCATCATTCATAACTAAGCGCATCAACCGCATCCTGACGCGCAGCGCGTAGAGCTGGGTAGAGCGCGCCAAGAGTGCCACCGACGATCCCCACCACGAACGCAACTCCAATCCAGACTGGCTCAATCTCCACCACCAGAGTCGTCATTCGGGTCACCGCAAAGCGGGCGGCCAGAGTAAGGCCGATGCCCACCAGGACGCCTAACAGGCTAACAACCAGCGCTTCCTGTTCGATGACCCAGGCAATTTTTCTCTTAGACATTCCCAGCGCCTTAAGAATGCCAATTTGCCGCGTGCGTTCCGTGACAGTCGTGTACATGCCCAGAAGAATCACCAGCATACTAATCGCTGCCGCCACCGCAACCACCACCTTGATGAATACGTTTAGTGCCGGTATTCCTGAGGCGTAGAGCTCGGGTAAGTCGCGGGTAAAGACAATCTGATCATCCGGGAAGCGCTCTCTGATTCGAGCCGCCACCTCGTCTTGCTTCGCAGGGTCTACACAGGCCACGAGCACTGCTGAGGCACGGCCATCGGAGCCTTCCTGGTCCTGCATGGTCCCCAGCGGGATCTTGATGCGGCCGCCGCCCGGTGGTTCGTAAACCCCGACAATCGTGAAGGGCCGTTCGTAAATCTGCACCGTGGAACCAATAGTCGCCTTGCGCTGTTCCTTCCAGACCGGATCAATAATCGCCTGATCGCCAACCGTCAGTTTCTGCCCCTCCCGAAGTTTAACTCCCGTGAGGTTTGCGTACTCATCAAAATTGATCCCATCAATAAGCCGAGTGCCGAAACCTGAGTCGCTGCGATCGAGTGACTGCCCGATTGCCGTAGCCGTACGCACCCCTTCGATCTTCGCGATCTCGGTGGCTCGATTCACCGGCAGCTTGAAAGGTCCTGAGCCGCCAAAGCCGATCGAGCCGGCCTCACGAATCATTATCTCCGCTCCAATATTGGATTCGCGCCGCCCGCGTTCCCGCAAGACGCCATGGGCCAATCCAACAGTGAACACAATCAGCAAAACTCCTATGCCAGTCCCGAGAATACTGACTGCGGTGCGTGCCGGCCGGTGAGCGATATTTGAAAGTACCAGACTGTCCATAAGTCTCCGCAAGTGTGGACTGCGATCCAAAACGCGACCCCAGGCGTTTGGAAGAGTTCTCCAGGTTAAGATTAGTAACCCAATAGATGTCCAGAATATTGTCCCAGCCTTGCGGACCAGAGCAAGGGTAACTCCAGTCGCGGCCGCGAAGCCGAGTGTCTGCAACACCACCTCGGTGCTGCCCTCGTAGACACCGATGGTGCCGGGAACAAATGCAAATAAAAAATTGATGACTTTGGTCAGTGACTCGATGATATACGACTGAGCCACATTCGACGTAAAACCGAGCATGCGCAGGGTGACGTACACCTCCGTGACGCTCGCGATATGGGCGAGCAGGTTGCAGCCAATCATCGCGAAGAAAGCGCCCGGATGGTGTTTGTAAAAGTCGTAGACCTTCGATTCGATGTGATTAATATGTTGGCGCCGTTTGAGGATGACTTTGGGGCTCAATCGCAGCCGGGCCATTTGGTCGACCAACAACGTAACCAGCATGATGCGCCGTTTAGCTGCCAGCGCCGCTGCGACTATGCCGAGCCCCGCGATGACGGCGATCGCAATCAGGGTGTAATGAACGAGCGGCGGCAGGTTGTAGGTAAACAACATGACGCAAGCGCCGCTGAGAATGAAAAAGACAACCGAAAGGTTGTAGATAAGATTGTCGACAACCAGAGCTGGGACGCCGTAGGTCAGGGGCACGCGTCGCCGCAGCAGGGCGACCTTGGTTGCCTCGCCGAGTAGCGGTCCGGTGAAGGTCAGGAAACTAATGGCTTCACCGCCGAGCCGCGCGGCAAACGCCTGAAGAAAACTGAAATGTCGATGTTCGGCAGGGACGGCAGCGGCCATCGAAAGGGTGCGAAACACATGTCGCGAGCCGCTAATCGCGAGCAGAATAAAGAAACCAAAACCAATGCGGATGAGGGCATCAAAGATCGGCTGGAGACCGACCCGATGAATTACGTAAACGAGCAGTCCCAGTCCAAGTAAGAAGGCTATACTTTGGAGCCAGATGAAAGACCGCCGCGAACTATCAGGACCGGCAGGTTCGCCCTGGTCGACAAGTTCCTCCAGCTCGCTAAAATCCTCTGGCCACTGTTCCCCAAACTGATTTTCGGTGATCGTCAAGGAGTTGCAGTAGCTCCGGTACCCGAGGTTTTTTGGTTCTTTGGTTTGGACACCACTTCTTTAATTATCCGGCCGGGATAGCGCCGAAACCCCTTATCCCACAAACCCGAAATTGGATTGTTATCATCGCGTAAATTTCCGGTTAAAGCCAGTACGGTAGGGGCGAAGCTCAAACTGTCGTAGGGCTGTTCAACTACTGCCGCTCGTGGAATCCCCGTTCTCTCGCCGCCGGCCAGCATCAGAGTGGAGTGAGTCGAGATCCGAAAGAAGGAGCCGTGATTGCCTCCTGGATTGAACCCACGAACGTCAAAATTCCAGTGGTTGTTCGCCACCAGCAGCAAATCGGTTTCAATGAGCTCGCGTTGACGCCTGAGGAATCGGCGAGTCAAACGCACGTCGTCGGAAAGTCCAGGTTCGTCTGCGGAAAGCCTTTCCGTGGGGTGCTGAGCGACTTCTTCGTAAAGGCCGACGAGGCCGTTGGAGTACTTTGTGCGGTGCAAAGCATTCAGCCACTCAACATCGCTGTGCCACTCGCTTAACCATGCAACGCGATCGGGTCCCGCCGCAATCAGCTGGTTGTCCTCAAAAATTTCCAGCGGCAGACCAGGCTGCCAGGTCGTCAGCTCAAATTGAACTCGACCATCGGCGTTCTGCTTCAAGTTGCGAATTGGCTGATAACGAAAGCTCAGCGTGCCGTCTTGATTCTGGCGAGAAAGAATCAGGGCCTGCTTATCAGGATTTCGATAGACCCAAACTACATCGGGCGCGGCGGTCCACGGCGACTGGCCGGCATTACGCGCTGGTTCCGGCAATAACGGACGCACCCACTCCGCCGGTAAGCGCGTGACAATCATATCGATTGGCTTGTTGCTGACTCCCGCCTGCAGGTTATTTCTCATCCTGATGTTTTGCAGCAGGGAAAAGTAGTCGACCCGTACAAAGCTTTTCTCAAGGTCAATTGAAGAGTCGGGTCCCAGGACAACTCCGCCTGGCGCCAGGCCGACGATGTAATTTTGCAATTCGTAAACGGAATTACGTTCGCCCAAAGTGTGTTTCGCTATCAGGTCCTCGATCTTGAGCTTGGCCGGTTGAAAATTGGTTTTGTCGAGCGCCAGAAGATTAGCGAGTATTCGCGCGTATTCAGCATAGTCTTTCTCCTGACCGGTCCACCTTTCGAGCTGGGCGAAAACCCTTGTCTTCTCATCGTCGCGCCCGAGCGTTATCTCTTCCGGTAAGAATTTCTTCGGCTGTGCTTCCCAAAGCTTTCGTTGTTCCTCGATTTGCCTGCGCAGAACCACCAGCTCTTCATTGAGTTCATTGAGACTGTGTTGCCACTCAGCGCGACGTCCATCGAGGGTGTTAAAGAAAAGCTCTACCAGCGCTGGTCGCACCTTCGTTGAGAGGCTACTCCGCTGCAATTGCAGGAACAGAATATGGAGGAGATTCAAGTCGCTGTCGCGCAGGTGTATCGACGCGCGTTCGTTGCCGTCGAAGTCAAGCAGCGCCGTGGGGTATTCAGTACTGCGGCCTTTCAGATAGTAGGAGTCAGCGGTGGTGCTGGTGATCAAGGGGACCAGGAGATACATTCCCTTGAGCGAATAGTCCAGCAGGAGTCTGCGCTTGGTAATTACGTGATGGCCACCCCCACTTACGCTCCCCAAAAGCTTTACCAGGTTGTAACCCTGGCTGTAGACCTGCTCGTTCGTATTGAATCCATGATCGGAAACCATAATCAACGCGGTGTCAGCGGCCATGGGGCTTTTCTCGATGGCCGTCCAGATCCGCCCAATCAGTCGATCAATATCCTGCATCGCATACAGGTGGGATTGATGATCGCGATTGTGATGGGCCATGTGATCGAAACCGGTGACATAGAGATCGAGATAGCGAGTATGTGAATCAGCCAGCCTTTGCGTTAGCTCTCGCTCCATTTGGTCGGCGAACGTACTGCGCATCTCAAGGCCCATGGTCCATTCGTCCCACAGTTCGCGCGGGTCCTTCATGAAGCGAAGTTGCAACCCTTCTTTGAGCGTCGCGAAGCGCATCCCGCGCTGATACAGCTGAAAACTTATGTAACGATCCTGATGGGGAAAAGCATCGAAGAGCAAAGGCAAACCGAGTGAGTCGAGAATTTCAGTGCCGGGCATGTCAGCTCGGGCCCCGGCAGCGCTCTTCAAGTAAAACGGAATAAAGTTCAGATAGTCATAGGCGTGAAGTGTGTAGCGATCGAATTCTACGTTGCCCTTGATTTGTAGATGCTGGCCGGTTTCCAGGATTGACCAGGATGGGCCTGACAGGCTCATGCCGCGCACGTAGAAATTCGAGACGCGCGTGCCACGCTGGTAAAAAACATGCTCAATCCAGGGGAGTTGGCTCTTGCCTGTGCGGGGGTCGCGCTCGCGTACAAATTGATCCACCAGGTCGTTAGGTAAACCATCGACTTTCACCAGTACCACGCGCTTGACCTGGGCGACGCAGAGCCCCTGCAGCAGGAGCAGCAGGCCAACCATGATCAAGGAGGGAAGCGCGAGCCGATGAATTATGGATCTAACAGATCGGAGCGTCTGTGTATTGCGGAGGCGGTCCATATTAACGCTGTTCGGTTGGGTTGAGATCACGCGTAGAACCAGAATCCGCCAGGGGCTCCATGCGTTTGGGGCTTTTCAAGTAGGCGGCAATCAGATCTTTCCAACTCTGCGCCAAATCTTGACTCTGCGAAATCTTAATTAGCTCGTTTCTCGCTTTCTGACTGTCGATCCGCGAAAGGCTTTCCAGGCACAGCCGGCGCGTTTCGTCGTCTGCGGTACGAGCAAAGATTCTCGCCGTGGCGCTGATCGCCTTAGTGTCAGCCTGGGAACCGTGCTCAGAGATGAATCGCAGAGAACGCCGAACCTCTTCAAGATTCCAGCGCACCTCGATCCGCGGACTCGACTGCGAAACTTCCCGTAAGAATCGGGTGTGAAACGTCAGCCGCCGCGCTATGTCGAGGCGAGAGTCTATGTCCGGAGCAGCTTTTTCTCGGTGGGTATATGCTCCAAAACTGAGTATGTTTCCCAGTCGGAACAGAATCCGTTCAGCCTTTCCGTGTTCAAGGGACACTGCTTCAGCGCGACGATCGCGGGCCAGCCTGGCCGGCAAACCCTTCGGCGAGTTGGCATATTTGAGTAGGGCAGCGTACTGCTGTTTAGCGAGTTTTGCTTCTGCCTGGAGGTCGTTTTCCAGCGGGTTCAGCGAGACCTTTTCCAGACGATGGTTTATCTCCGTTCGCAAAGTTGGATCGAGCGATCGGTCGAGGGCGAGAAATAGTTTTAGTTGAGAATACGTATGCAGCCGCGAAGGCTGATTGATGTCCATGCCACGTCTGCCGGTGACGAGATCATAAACCGTCCGACCCAGAAAATACGGCACATCACCGAAGCGCGACAGCGACAAAATATTCTGAGTCACATCCTCCAATACCCGTCGCGACATCTCTCGTCGCTTGGGGTTGAGCGTGTCGCGGAAGTCCACCAGGAGCATCGGGATTTTGGGGTTATCCAGCCCATAAAGGGCCAGGGGAATCAGCTCGACAGGTCGTGCGCCTGGGGCATCCGGAGAAACCGGGCGATTCTCGGAATCAAAGAATCTCGTCTCGATATGGCCATGCCACTTTAGTAGTCGCTTGTCAGACCAGGGATCGGCAATGTTGAGAAAGCGTTTGCTATAGCGTTGACCCTGCCGCGCGACTACTTCGTGGCGGCCCACCCACAGCATAGCGTGGGTGGCGCTACCGTCGGCCATTTGCAAGGGCTCAAAATAGAGCGACTCAGCTTCCGCTCGTTGGCGCAGCAATTCCCAATTGTGGCCGCGTTCGTCGCGGACAGCTGTTAGCTCTTTTCGGTAATAGCCTTCCAAACGCAGGCTATCAACCAGACCGCCGAAAGTTTTGTCAGTAAGCTGTAGCCGCGCCTGAATCTCGGAAAACTCGGCTTCGGAAAAAGTGGGTTGGCCTTCGATTGCCTGATAGAGCGACAGCACTGAGAGCGCCCGGATGATATGCGACTTCCGGTAGTCGCTTATGTTGTGCTGATAGGAACGAGTCGAAGCCTTGATGGGCGTGCCGTAAGGATCCAGCAGAAGACTTTGTAAAGACGCCCAAAAGATTCTGTTCCAAACCTCGCGGTCTGGTGCGGCCAGATCCAGCACCGGCGGCGGCGCCTTGTCAGACGCCTGAGTCTTGTTGCCGACTCTGGTGTAGAGAAAGGGAACGGCGCCTGAAGCTCGTTGCCACAGAGTCGGGCGGGTATAGGTTAGTGGCCAGACGTAGCGAAGGCGATCGTTTTCGCGATTAAGATCTCCCAGTGTATCGCGGAGCACTGTTACCAGCGGCACCCACTTTGAATCGTCCGATGAATCAAGGCCATCCAGCCTGGCGTGGATAGTAATGAGTTCCGCGCCGCCCTGGAGGGGCACGCGCTCAAGGCGAAAGATATCCGAGGCTGGTGTAGTCCCGGTGGCTGCTTCGCCCTGGGCGAAAACTGGATTGGCAAAGAAATAGCTTGGGGTAAGATTCGCGACGAACAGCAGACACACTACGAGGAAGTTTTGACGTCGTGAAACTCTCTTGGGGCGAAGAGGCATCTTCCGATAACCCTTGATAGTTTTCAAAGTGGGGTCAGTCTTTCGTTATCGTTCGAAATCAGGGGTAGACGCTTCTTTTCTAAAATGACTCAGTCTTGCAAGTCAAGTTCACGCCAAATTTGGTGGGGACCTAGTTTGAAAATCTCTGTGCTTCCTCTGTGTGCTCTGTGCCTCTGTGGTGGTGTTTCCCGAGTAAATTCACACCGAGACACAGAGACCACAAAGGTTGCACAGAGAAAAGCTCAAATTAGGTCACGACCCTAATTTGTTAGTGTCAGTGGTCCCCGACGCATGGACCCGACAATATAACACTTCTCGCTCGGGGTGGTGGTCTTTGGACTCCCTGCAACGTTTAGAGAGGGCACTTGTGCCCCCAACGGGGCAGACAAGTCTGCTTTCTAAACAACGAGTGAAGGGACGAGCATACGATGCTTGAAATCAGGCCGCAGGTTGTGCCTGGGACCGCGGGCGGCTCGCCTGCAACGAACACCGCCAGGTGCGAGGATTTATTTCGAAGGAGGCGGAGTGCCTTCAGTGTCTTTGCTATCTTTAGCGGGAGGGGAAGTCCAGCCGGCACGCTCGAGCAAGTCGATGCCATATTGAATCGGAACGGCCAGGTTCGACGCCTGGCCGCCGGTAAAGACAGCAAAATTCACTCCGATGACACGGCCAGTTGGCCCAAAAACAGGTGCGCCGGAACCACCTTCCGCGGTGCGGGCATCGTAAGCAATTCGTCTCACTTCAACGTCGGTGATGCTGCCTTGGGTTGTTTGTGGTTGAAGCCGTCGCGATCCCGCCAGATAGCCCAGCAAAGCGTCCAGCGATCCTCCGTAGCGCTGCTGTATATCGCGCGATTCGGCATCGTCCAACAAAGCCAGCAGACGATCAGGCCCGGATGGGTAACCCATCATCACTACATTCTTACCAACCTCCACCGCAGACTTATCGACTTCCAGGGGCAGCATCGGAATATTCTCGGGCCACTCCTTGATGTCTAACAAGCAAACCGCGAGATCGTCGCGACCGGCCGCCAGCTTAAACTTCAACGGGATGGGTTGGGTATGTTCAGGGAAATAAGCGTTGAGCTTCCTGAGTCGCGGCTGTCCCCTGACGCTGTTACCCAAACTTTGCGCGCGATCGTCTGCCAACCACGGTTGGACGATGTGACGATTAGTGACTAAAAATCCTCCCCCCACATAAAAGCCGGTTCCGACAAATTCATATTCGGCGATAGTCCCTTTGCCTTCGGGAGTCAGCCCGGTTGGCTCGCCTCCAGACTGAGCTGCCGCGCCGCTTTCACTAACTTGTTCCTCAGGATGGCGAAGAGGGCGACCAGTGCCCGCTTCAACGTAATAGAAAGAGCCTGAGATCAGGGAGACGCCGCTTCCGTAATCGCCACGGAGCTTTACTGCGAGGGACAGACTGTCGCGAATTTCCCGGTTTGAGCGATCAAGGTCCGTGAGAGTTGAATTAGTCTTCAGTACCTGATCTTTCATCGAGGTGAGCTGAGCGCGCTGGTCGTCAATTAAGCGCCGGCTTCTCCGCATCTCGTTGAACATTGCGAAGCCAATATAGAGAACCCCACCTACGAGGGCTATGGCGATCGCCAGCGTGATCAATTTGGTGCTGGGATTGATTTCCTTGACGAGTTCCCGGGTAAACTCACGGAGAAAAACCTTGGCATCGTCGCGTCTGGCAGTCGCCGCTGATTCGAGGGCGGCCTGCTCAATGAAGGGCGCGACGTGCGATTCGTGGACGGGCTGGTTTATGACCGCGGGTAGAGAACGAATCGGAAAGAATTGCAGAGTAAGGTCAGATGCTTGAATGGCTACTTCATCGCCATCGTCGATCTCGTTATTGATTTCCAGGGGGCTGCCATTGCGGGTGAGTGAGAGTGATTCATCAAACCGAATCACGCGATAAGACCCGTTGGCACGTGCGAGTTCGAGCACAACCCCATCTGCGGCTGAGGGCTTTGGTAAAGAGGACAATCGCAACCGCAGGTCGCAATCGTCACGGCTGCCAATGCGGATATGTTCATCGGTCAATACCTCAGTATGTTTGTCTTTCCCAGAGGCGATGTGAATGACCAAACCCGTTGCCATAGATATCAAATCTTTCTCTAACCAGGGCGACTACATTAATTCGGGCGACCCCTTCCGGACCGCTCAAACCTGACGCGATCTTTCATAGCGGTCGCCCTTCGAAGCCGTATTCTACATTGTATTTTTGGGCCTAGCAAAGTTTACAACTCAAAGGGCAGCATTATCCCGACAGTCCCTTGTGCTAACATACTCGAGCCAAATTCCTGAACCGATTTTGTGACCATTAATGCCAGACGTACCTTTTATTCACGAGCCGGAGACGCTTAAAAAGCTGGCCCCGATTATTACCGCTCCAATCCGTCACCACGTCTTCGTTTGCAGAGGAACATCATGTTCTGCGGTAGGCAGCGCTGAAGTAATCGCGGCTTTTGAGCATGAGCTGCTGTCTCGCGGCATCATGTTTGGAAAAGAGGTGAAGGGCAAGAACCCGCGAGGCAGCGTCGTATTGACTGAATGCAGCTCCGTCGGTTTCTGCGCCATTGGAGCAGCGGTCATGGTTTATCCTGACGGCATTTGGTATGGCCAGGTTCGCGCAGCCGATGTGCCGGAGATTGTGGAGGAACACCTGATCAGCGGGCGCGTGGTCGAGCGATTGGCGCTGTTGCACGTTCCGTCAGCAGGGAAGCAGGAGTCGGCAGCTACTGTGGCTGCCAAAAGCCAGGATTGGGAAGCTTGAAGGTATCAAAAGGACCAGGCATCCGGTTCGGTTTCCTTCTTGGGTTCGGCAGACCTCGCCTTTAGTTGGCGTTCCTGTATCGCCTCAAGCTCAACTACCGCGAGCAAATCCTTCGGGCGGCCAGCTGTGCGCTTGGCGATAATTAGCCGTCCGATCTCAATCACTGCGAACGGGAAGCCGAATAGCTCAAAAATCAACGATCCCGAAAGAACGTCCTCGTAATAGCCGACTCCTCGAACTTCTCCCAGTAGATCGAGACTGCCGATGTCCGTTGTGAAAGTGAAGTTCAACCCTCGTCTTAACGTCTCGGCATCTGGGATAAATGGTAAGTCAGGAGGGGCGTTTCTCAGTCGAGAATTAACTGACTGAAGGGCGCTTGCTAATCGTTCCAGGTTCAGTGGGTCTCGCGCATAACAAACGTCCAAATCGGTCGTTGGAATCTCTGAACCGAGCAGCGTGGCCGCCACACCACCCACAATCACGCAATCAACATCAAAGCGACCGAGAAGTCTGACCTGCCTCTCGATGAGAGGAATTAAGGTTCTATTTAGATTTGTCGAGGCGTTCGTCATGGCGCCCTATAATCTTCGCGCTCTCTTTTAGTTTCGCTATTCCGATCAGGTGATTATCTAGTTTGCGGATTCTCTCTTCCGGGGTTAGCCGCAGGTTCTCGAGCGTGAGGGTCAGGTCTATCCCAAACTCAACGGCGCGTGCCGCCGCGGAGCCCGGTGGAGGATTGAGGAAATAGTCTTCTTCTTCCGAAGTCATGGCGAGAGTATAGCACCTCAGGCTAAGTCTCCATGACGGACCAACCCCGCTCTTCCTGGGGGAACCTTTGCCAATAAGCGGCAGCCCGCCCAGCATTAGCTGACCGGGCTTGCAGCTTTCCGACACCAGGCGCTTGACGCGGTCAGCACCATCTATTTGTGGATGACGATGCTCCCTCCCCCGAGTGCAGTCGTGGGATTCTCATCAATTCCCGAGCCCATCTGGTTGTCGTAGACCACCGCGTCGCTGTTGTTCTTATCCCAAATCTTGATGCGGAACTTATCTATCCCGCCACCGCCGTTTATTTGTCCGTCAATGGCTGTAAGCATGAAACCATAGTTTCCGGCCCCGTTGATTGTGCCAGAGCCTTTGTACTGGGCTCTAGCGCCGGCCACTACCAGCCATTCATATACCGTGCTGTGGAAGTTTAGGTTGGCGACCTTGAACTGAAACTCTGTCTGGCCATCCGGAACATTTGCTCCCTTCTTGTATTTGGAGACAAAACCAAAATTAGCTTTTCCAACCAAACTGGGATTGGGCGCATAAGCGCCTGCTGGTGAATTGATCCAACCGCCGCCAGTCACAAACCCGGCATCCGGATCGTAAATCACCACCAGGGCATCGAATCCGCCGACCTGGTTAGTGGTGCCTGTCTGCCCGCAATCATCTGTAACCGTCAGCGTCACGAGGTAGACCCCGGCGGTGTCAAATGTATGGCTGGCGCCGACGGTGTGTGTTGCCTCGTTTACGATCCCAGCTTGGGGCGTACCTTCGAATGTCCAGCCCGCACTATGCGTATCTCCCGCGTTATCGGCAAAAGAGCCGGTGAAGTTCACTGGAGTGTTCACGGCATAAAGCGATCCGCTCGGTGGCCCGGTAATGCTGACCGCGGGCCCGGGATTGGTCACAGTTACTGTCTGTAAGCAAGATGCTGTGTTGCCCGAAGCATCTGTCACCACCCAGTTGATAGTCGTCGCGCCCACCGGATACAAAGCGGTTAAGGCCTGCCCATCGCTGCGGGTGCCAACGGCTGAAGTGATGCCGCAATTGTCTGAAGTAACCGGCGTTTCCAGGATAACCGAGGCGCCGCATGAGCCAGGAACGTTGTCGACCACGTTGATGTTGGTGGGGCAAGCGATCGTCGGGTTCTCCTGATCGTTCACAGTGACAGTGAATGAGTGCGAAGTAGTGTTGCCCGCTGCGTCAATAGCGGTCACGGACACCGTCGTTGTTCCGGTCGGGAAAACTGAGCCTGAGGCTGGACTGCTCGCCACCGTTGCCGTTGAACAGTTATCGGTCGCTGCCGGCAAGCTAAAGGTCACAACCGCTGAGCACAGCCCGGCGTCCGTGTTGGTGACAATGTTGCTTGGTGTGGCCGTCAAAGTCGGCGGCGTGTCGTCGTTGACCGTGAAGACCACTGGGTCTGAACTGCTATTGCCACTACCGTCAACGGCATTCACCGTGACGGTGTGTGCACCCAATCCTACCAACGTGCCTGCCGCCGGACTCTGCGAGAGCGTCACGCTGCCGCTGTCATCTGCTGCGGTGCTGCCGGCAATGTAGTCAGGCACTGCGGCCCGACAGGAGTCATCTGCGGACGCTGAAGAGTCAGCCGGCGCACTGATGGTCGGCGGTGTCGAGTCGCAACCGCTGCCGATGACAAAGTTGTCGATAACCAGGTAGTTGTTGTTGAATGAAAAGGTCGCCCATTCGATCGGCGTACTGGAGATCACGCCGAAGAACCTACTCGTCCCGCTCGTATTGATGTAATAGGTTTGCCCAGTCGAAAGCGTGATCGTGAATGTGCCTGCCGTTTC
>JANNJZ010000185.1:0-1905 GCA_031396065.1 Pyrinomonadaceae bacterium
CGAGCGTTTTCTTATTCGCCGCCCCATTCTTCAGGCACTGGAAGGGGATTTAGGCGGACCCCCGGTGCTGCTTATCGACGAGTTAGACCGCGCCGACGAACCTTTCGAGGCCTACTTGTTGGAAGTGCTCTCCGATTTTCAGGTCACCATCCCCGAGCTTGGGACCATGAAAGCGAGCGAGCCGCCGGTGGTCATCATCACCTCCAACCGAACCCGCGAGATTCACGACGCGGTGAAGCGCCGCTGTCTATACCATTGGGTGGACTACCCCAGCGCGGAGCGCGAGTTGCAGATCATTTCTCGCAAGGTGCCCGGCGTCGCCGCAAGCCTCTCGGCCCAAGTGGTCGCTCTGGTGCAAAGGCTACGCGGGATGGAATTGTTCAAACCCCCCGGCGTGGCCGAGACCATCGATTGGGCCAAAGCGCTGTCCGTTCTCAACGTCACCGAACTCAATCCAGAAATCGTTGACGAGACTTTGGGGGTCCTGCTTAAGTATCGCGACGATATCGAGCGCATCAAGGGCGGGGATATTCAGAAGCTATTGGCTTCCTGAGCGCCCTGCACCAGATCCAGCAGCAGACACAGGGTAAACTGTGCCGGTAGGTAGTATCTACAGTAAGCCTTTTCTCGCGGGAACGGTCATATGGCTAAGCAACGACATTTATCGCGTGCGCCCATCACTGAAGCGCTGATAGACATCCAAGTCTCGCACGCTGATGGACTCACATTCACCCGCATTAAGGACGCACTCAGTGGATCGGATTTCGGATACTACGTAAAAAATCCGATCGCCGACGGCTTCTTTGATTTCAGGTTTACGCAAGATGGACGGTCGCAGACTACAACACAATCCACACAGACAGGGTTGCGGTTGCATTCAGCAGATGAAAAATACGTCGCGCAGATTCGCCTTTCGGGATTAACTCTTAGCCGGCTTCCGCCGTATGAAGAGTGGTCCACGCTGATTGAAGAGACGAGACGAATCTGGAAGGTCTACACCGAGCGTCTTACTCCGGCACGTGTAACTCGCGTAGCAACGCGGTACATCAATAATCTACAACTCCCCCTAAAGCCGGGCGATTCATACCAGACATACCTGAACAAATTAGTGGATGTTCCAAATGAAGCTCCGCAAGTTGTGGAATCATTCTTCCAGCGTCTTCAGCTATTTGACCTCGAAACCGCGGCACGTGTGAACTTGACCTTGGCACTGGATGCGACCCCTACGGACGGGCCTGCCCCCGTGATTTTGGACGTCGACGCATCCACGACTACCGATTTGCTTCCCGAGAACGAACGAGTATGGGAAACGCTCGATCGCTTGCGAATACTGAAGAATCGGACTTTTTTCGGTACCATTACTGAGGACGCAGCGGAGCTGTACGTATGAGCACAGTGATTCCGATACAAAGGCCGCGCTTCATAGGTAATAACGACTATGAGCCAGTGAGCGAAGATAGCCAGGCTATTCAGCAGACCTGGGCAAAACAAACAAACTTTCTGAGCAAGACCGCCTCGGATTGGCTCCCTGCCATCGAAGCGGCACTGAGTGGCATCCAGAGCGATTGCCGGAGAGTTGATTGGGACGGCGATGGAGCGAGTCCCGTTGCGGACCTCACTATAGAGCTCGCGGCAAAGGTTGTTACCGCGTTGTTCAAATTGCTCCCGAAGGGAACGCCGCCCCCTGATCTGATTCCTGAGGCCGACGGCGAGATCTGTATCAGTTGGTCAGCGGATTCAGTCCGCATGTTCTCCCTGAGCGTTGGCAGTCACAAAAGGATAAATTTTGCGGGTCAGTTTGGGAATAGAGGAGGCGTTCATGCATGGCAGTCGATTGACGAAACGATTCTTGGCGATTTTGAGGAAACTCTGGCCGACGTCGTCCGATACGTCAGCCGCTTATAT
>JANNJZ010000217.1:0-43313 GCA_031396065.1 Pyrinomonadaceae bacterium
GCATAGCCTCAAAATAAATAGAGCTGCCGGTGAGGCGGAGCCTCACCGCACGGAAGGCGGCCAAGCCGCAGAGCCAAGCTTAGAGACAAAGATTCCTGTTGTTCTATTTCCGATCCGTATTTATCCGCGTGAATCCGCGGCCAATACAAACGCACGTCTTGTCGGTCTGAGGCTTTGGCCTCGCTAGGTCGTTATTAATGAATCTCTTCGAACTCACACGAAAGCTAATTGACATCCCATCCGTCACCGGTGATGAGAAGGAGGTCGGCGAGTTTCTCAAATCGCACCTTGAAAGTCTGGGCTATCAGGTTGAGATGCAAGAGGTCGCCGAGGATCGCTTTAACGTGATCGCAACTACCGGCGCATCTCCGCGCATCGTCTTCTCCACCCACATGGATACGGTGCCGCCGTATATTGTCTCGAGCGAAGATGAGCAGCGGATCCATGGTCGCGGCGCCTGTGATGCCAAAGGCATAATCGCAGCGCAGATTACTGCTGCCGAGCGCTTGCGAGCTGAGAGCATAGACGCTATTGGTTTGTTGTTCACGGTTGATGAGGAGATCGGAAGTCTGGGTGCGCAAGTGGCGAACAGGAACAAACCCTGCCCGCCACCTGATTATCTGATCAATGGTGAACCAACCGACAACAAGCTCGCCCAGGCCACGAAGGGTTCGTTAAGGCTAAAGTTAAAGACGAGCGGCCGCTCCGCACACTCTGCGTATCCTGAACAGGGCGATTCGGCGGTTGAAAAGTTGCTGGATATCCTCGAGAGAATCCGCAGGTCTAATTGGCCAACCGATGAGATACTCGGTGAGACAACCTGCAACATTGGATTGATCAGCGGCGGGACCCGTCCTAATGTGATTCCCTCCTCAGCCGAAGCAGTGTTGCAACTGCGGCTGGTCAGCGAGGCCTTGCCGGTGAAGAGAATTCTGGAAGCCGCGGTCGATGGGGATGCAGAGGTTGAGTATTTGTCAGAACATGATCCAGTTCACCTGGCCACAGTGGATGACCTTGAACAATGCGTGGTCCGGTTCACGACCGATATCCCTTATCTGTCCGAGTGGGGTAAGCCTTTGTTACTCGGTCCTGGGTCGATTCTCAACGCCCATACAGATCATGAGTTCGTTGAGAAGAGGGAACTCTCTGAGGCCGTGGAACTCTATGTTCAACTTGTCCACACTTTGATGGTAAATGGTAAATAGTAAATGGTGAATGGTGGCATTTGGTTTAGCGGTTGTGGATCATTTGGTTGACTCGGCAGTCTGTTTGAACTCATCGCCCTCGGGGGTGGCCTACATTTACCATTCACCATTTACTATCTACCTGAGGAAAGGAGCGCCGAAATGAAGTTGGCACTAATCGGGTATGGCGCTATGGGCCAACTAGTCGCCAGCCAGGCGCTGGCCCGAGGCGATGAGATCGGCGCGACCTTGACGTCTCATGATGCGTTGCGTCCCACCGACGAGTTGGCTGCATCATTGCTTGGCCATGATGCGGTGATCGACTTCTCTGTCGGTAGTGCGGTGGCGAGAAATGCTGAGGCATGCGCGCGTGTCGGTGTGCCTCTGGTCGAGGGAACGACCGGCTGGAAAGAGAATGAGGCGGAAGTCAGGAGGTTGATTGAAAAGTATGATGGGGCGCTTGTGTATGGTGCGAACTTCTCAATTGGCGTCAATGTTTTCTATCGGATGGTCTCCCAGGCGGCGACGTTGATGGCCAGCCTGGATCAATATGAAGCGTTCATCGAAGAGCAGCATCACTCGCGAAAGCGTGACGCTCCGTCGGGCACCGCACTAAAGTTGAGAGACTTGATGGCTGAACATGGCAGAGTGGATATTCCGATAGCGTCTACTCGTGCCGGCCACATCCCCGGCACTCACTGCGTCGGTTTCGACTCGGCAGCAGATCAAATTACCTTGACGCATATGGCTCGGTCGCGCGAAGGCTTCGCTGCTGGAGCGTTGTTGGCAGCGCGTTGGATAGTCGGCCGCAAGGGTATATATGAATTCAGCGACGTGATCGATGAGATTCTTGGTACATAGGGCCTGGAGGTCCTATAAGTCCTATACGTCTCTGACCTATCACTCACTTAATGGGAGGCTGACATGACTCACAATATCGACTGGTTGCGCGGCTGCGCAACTGCGCTGGTAACGCCCTTCACCGCAGACGGCGCCATTGACGAAGCCGCCTTGACGCGCCTGATTGAGTATCAGTTAGCGGGTGGCGTAAAGCTCCTGGTGCCTTGTGGCACTACGGGCGAGAGCGCCACCATGACCGACGAGGAAGATCAGCGTGTGATCAAGCGGGCGATTGACTTGGCGCGGGGCCGAGCGCATGTCATTGCCGGCAGCGGTAGCAATTCAACGGCGGCGGCTATTGAAAACTCGAAAACTGCGCAAGCGCTGGGCGCCGATGCCTTGCTCGTAGTCGCTCCTTACTACAATAAGCCAACTCAACACGGGCTCTATGCGCACTTCCGCGCCGTCGCCGAGGCGGTTACCACTCCGATCGTTATGTACAATGTCCCCGGTCGCACCTCCTGCAACATCTCGGCGGAGACCACTCTGCGCCTCGCTCGGGATTGTGACAACATAGTGGCCACCAAAGAGGCTTCGGGAAACCTGTCGCAGATAATGGAAATTCTGCGCGATCGGCCTGAAGGGTTTCGCGTGCTTTCCGGCGACGACGCCATGACTTTTCCGATGATCGCGTTGGGGGCTGACGGCCTAATCTCGGTGGCCGCCAACGAAGCTCCTGAGCTAATGGCCAACATGGTCCGTCTGGCGCTCGATGGAAAATGGGACGAGGCGCGGGCGCTGCATTACCGGCTGTTGCCTTTGATGGAACTCAACTTCATCGAATCAAGTCCGGGGCCTGTCAAAGCCGGCTTGGCCATGATGAACTTGATTGGAGAAAACTATCGGCTGCCAATGGTGCCAATCCAGGAGAAGAGTCGCGCGGCCCTGCGGGTTGCCCTGCTCGAACTGGGTTTATTACAACCCAGCCTGACTGCGCGAACCCCGGTCTGAAGGATGCACATCGTGTCACTACGTGAACAGATCGAAGCTCTCGCTGGGCTAGCCGGACACCAGTTTACAGCTGAGGACAGGTCCATCTTTGACGCGTTCAAAATGGCTTTGAATCGAGGCGAGATTCGCGCCGCCGAGCGCACGGACGAAGGCGCCTGGCGAGTTAACGCCTGGGTGAAACACGGCATCCTGCTTGGGTTTCGCATGGGCCAACTCGTCGATATGTCGGCTTCGACCAACCTTCGCTTCTTCGACAAGGATTCTTATCCGGCGCGTCCCACCACCATCGAAGACAACGTACGAATCGTGCCCGGCGGATCCAGTATTCGCGACGGCGCTTATGTCGCGCCGGGGGTGGTTTGCATGCCGCCGATGTTCGTCAACGCGGGCGCCTATGTCGATGAAGGAACGATGATAGACAGCCACGCGCTCGTGGGATCCTGTGCGCAGATAGGGAAGCGAGTTCACCTATCTGCCGCGGCACAGATAGGCGGGGTGCTGGAGCCGATTGGAGCTGTGCCGGTAGTTATCGAAGATGATGTGTTGGTCGGCGGAGGTTGCGGAGTTTACGAAGGAACGATTGTTCATGAGCGGGCCGTCCTGGCAGCCGGGACGATCCTGACCGGCTCTACGCCCGTCTACGATCTGGTGCGTGAAATGATTTATCAGAGGACGGCCGACGCTCCACTCGAGATACCTGCCGGCGCGGTGGTAGTGCCTGGCTCACGCGCCGTGCGTGGAGAATGCGGTCGCGCCTGGGGACTCTCGCTTTATGCACCAGTGATCGTGAAGTATCGCGATGAAAAAACCGAGCGGGCTGTGCAACTGGAAGACTATCTGCGGTGAGTCAGTTGGCTTCGACGTCGTTAGGTCTCATGTTTTGGTGGACTTCAGCTTCTACCGCAAAAGGCAGCACTATTTTGGGCCTGTAAACCGAGTATTAAAAAGACTTACCTCCTCCCTGCCCGCTAGAGTCAGCGCGTTGACATTAAACGGTTCGCATAGTAGTCTTCCGGCGTGCTCAAGATTTCTGAACAGGATGTTCTTAAAAGGATAAAAACTGAAAATCCTTGGTGGGAAGGTTCGAACAATATTAGCGCCACCTACCGAGGATTTGACCCGCGCCCCTATCTAAACCTCTTCTTTCCGCTGCTAGAGACTACAGTCCGACGTGCCGTCGTTCTTCTTGGGCCTCGACGCGTAGGGAAGACCGTAATGATTCATCACGCGATTCAGCGTCTCATTGATTCCGGCATTGACCCTCAAACCATCTGTTATCTTTCAGTCGACCATCCTATCTATAACGGACTCAGCTTAGAGCGGTTACTGAGCTACTACTCCAAATCAAGTGGCGTCAATTACAAGTCACGTCAAGTGTACTTGTTCTTTGATGAAATTCAGTATCTCCGCAAGTGGGAAGTTCATCTCAAGTCACTCGTAGATACTTACCCCAACGTAAAGTGCGTTGGTTCAGGCTCCGCTGCGGCTGCTTTGCGTCTAAAGAGTTCAGAGTCAGGGGCTGGCCGCTTCACCGATTTTCTTCTACCACCTCTAACGTTTTACGAATATTTGCATTTACGCGGCAAAACAGAAGGGTTAATAACAGGACGGGACGAAACAGGGATGTTTCTGGCTCAAAACATCAACGAGGTAAACAAGGAGTTTCTTTTCTACTTGAACTTTGGCGGATACCCCGAAGTGATGTTTTCGCCTGAAATCCAAGCTGACCCAGCCAGGTTTATTAAGAGCGATATTATCGATAAGGTGCTATTGCGCGATCTGCCGAGCCTCTATGGTATTGGAGACATCCAAGAACTGAACTATCTTTTCACGACGCTCGCCTTCAACACAGCGACTGAGATTTCGCTTGGTGAGTTATCGCAAAATTCCGGCGTCGCAAAGAATACCATAAAGCGTTACATCGAGTACCTCGAAGCCGCTTTTTTGATAAAAGTGGTGCATAGAGTGGACCGTAATGCAAAACGGTTTGACAGGGCGAATTACTTCAAGGTGTACCTCACAAACCCTTCAATGCGCGCCGCACTATTTTCCCCCGTAGTTGAAGACGACACGGCAATCCCCTATTTGGCCGAGACGGCAATTTTCTCTCAATGGTTCCATAGTAGTTCGCTTCTGTATTACGCCAGATGGCAGGGAGGAGAAGTTGATATTGTGCGTCTAGGCGATAATCAAAAACCAGCGTGGGCGGTGGAAGTGAAATGGTCTGATCGTTACTGTGATAAACCTAGCGAGTTGCAAAGCCTTATTACTTTTTGCCACGCTAATAGTCTTACAAATGTTGTGGTTACCTCAAAGACTAAAACACTTACCTGTAAGGTAGGGGGCATGGTAATACCCTTTGTCCCTGCTAGCGTCTATTGCTACTCAGTAGGCCACAACATCATTCATGGACGAATAAACCTATCTCTCACACAACAGGTCAGGGAGCAAGAAGATAGACTCGAACTTGCCGATCCCGTTTGAAGGATTTGCCTTGAAGCTAGGCTACAGTTTGTAACAGAGTGTGCCACAGAGGTCAGGCAGGCTCACAGAATTCGGACACTTATCTCATTTTGAAGCAATTCCAACCACCATCGTTCCTGCGCGGGATCGAGAAGAGTCCGATCCGTCAGATCACTGATCGCGCAAAGCCGGGCGACATCAGTTTCGGTTTGGGCGAACCGGACCTGCCAACTCCCGAGGTGATTCGCAGGGAAGCAGTGCGCGTCCTCCGGGAAGAGCGGAACGGATACACGCTGCAAGCGGGACTACCCGCGCTGCGCGAACGCGTCGCTAGTGACTATCCACACCTGAAGCTCTCAACCGATCAGGTGATCATTACCGCCGGCTCGCAGGAAGCGATGTACCTGGCACTGATGACTTTGGTCGAAGCCGGCGATGAAGTGTTAATTCCAAATCCGGGGTTCGTCGCGTATCCAACGATTACGCAGATGGCGGGTGGCGGTTCAACTTTCTATCAACTCCCGGCCAGTAGCGATTTCAGTTTTGATTTAGATGACTTCAAACGACACCTTACCTCAAAGACCAAGGTAGTTGTTTGCACCAGCCCATCAAACCCAACCGGTCGCACCTTGACGACCGAGGAACTGCGCAGTATGGCCCAGGCCGTCGAGCAGAGCGGTTCCGGCGCGTTTATCATTAGCGATGAAATCTATCGCGACCTCTACTACACGGGAGAACGCCCCGGCTCAATCTCGGAATTCTATCCGCGTACAATATTGATAAGCGGTCTTTCGAAGTCCACTTGCATGACTGGCTGGCGTTTGGGGTGGATCCTCGGCGACCAGGATGTAATTCGTGCCGCTCATCTGCTGCACGGGTATGTGACAACCTGCGCTTCAACAATTTCGCAGAAGGCAGCGCTGGCCGCCTGGAGTGATGAAGCGACGGAAGCGCGCCGGCAGATTCGCGCCACCTTCCACGCGCGCCGCGATCACCTGCTGGCATTGCTGCGCGGCGAGGGATTACGGTGCGTTACGCCTGATGGCGCTTTCTATACGATGTTAGACATTAGAGACTATGGCTCATCGATGGAAGTTGCTGAAGCGATCCTCGATGCAGGAGTTGTCACCGTTCCGGGCAACGCATTTGGCAGCGAGGGAGAAGGCTTTTTGCGGGTTTCGTTTTGCGCTGACTTGCCCGTGCTGACGGAGGGTGTCACCCGGCTGTCCTCAGCGCTCGGGCTGCTGAAGAAGATGCCACGCGTGTGATAGAGTTCAATCGATAGGAAGCCTAACCGCAAAGATCGCAAAGAAACGCAAAGCACCGCAGAGGAAAACTTTGCGCTTTCTTTGCGAGTTTTCGCTTTGCGTCCTTTGCGGTTCAATTTGACGTTTGAGAAGTAGAACCGATGACAAACAAACTTCGCGTAGGAATACTTGGCGCTACCGGCATGGTCGGTCAGCGATTCATACAACTGTTGGAAGACCATCCGCAGTTTGAGATCACAGCTCTGGCGGCCTCGGATCGTTCGCAGGGCAAGAGTTTTGAGGAAGCCTGCACCTGGCGTCTGGCCGGTGAGATGCCGGAATTCGTGAGATCCATGATCGTCAAAGCCCCTGAACCCCCGCTCGAATGCGACCTGGTGTTCTCGAGTTTGCCGGGAGACATCGCGCGCGAAAGTGAGGGTAGTTTTGCCGCGGCTGGTTATCCGGTCATCAGCAACTCGTCGGCGTATCGGATGGACGCTGACGTGCCATTGCTGATTCCGGAAGTGAACCCTGAACATCTTGCTTTGCTCGATGGCAACCGAAATGGCGACTCTGAAAAGGGATTTATCGTTACTAATCCAAATTGCTCGACGATCATGCTCGCTCTGGCGCTGGCCCCGCTCCATCAAAAGTTTGGGGTAAAGAGCGTAATTGCTACGACGATGCAGGCCTTGTCAGGCGCCGGCTATCCCGGAGTGGCCTCACTCGCGATTAGCGACAACGTGTTGCCTTTCATTCAGAATGAAGAAGAGAAGATCGAGGAGGAAACGCTAAAGATCCTCGGCGAGCTTATCGACGACAAGGTGGAGAATGCGGACATGGGGGTAAGCGCGCAGTGCCATCGAGTCAACGTTTCGGACGGCCACCTGGCTGCGGTGCGGGTAAAGCTGGTTCGCAGTGCGACAATTGAGGAAGTCCGGGAAGCGCTCTCGTCGTTTACTGCGTTGCCTCAGGAACTAAACCTATACTCAGCGCCGGAACATCCAATCATTGTTCGAGATGAACCAGATCGACCCCAGCCGCGTCAGGATCGCGATGCGGGTGCGGGAATGAGTGTCACCGTCGGCCGTCTCTTTCCCGACAATGTGATGGACTATCGCTTCGTGGCTTTGAGTCATAACACTATCCGCGGCGCGGCCGGGGCCGCAATTCTGAACGCGGAGCTATTGATCGCAACGGGGAGATTGAAATAGGGAAGAGAGGGGAAAAGGGGAAAAGGGGAATGGGTAAGGGGGAAAGGGAACGGAAGGAAACCCTCTTACCCCTTCCCCTTTTCCCCTCTTTCACTCTTCCCCCATTTGGTCATGCCTTCAGTTGCTCTTATCTGTACCGCTAACCGGTGTCGCAGCGTGATGGCCCATGCCATCTTTGTCTCTGAGGTAGAGAAACGGAAGTTGCCGGTTAAAGTTTATTCGGCAGGTGTGCTCGATTTCAGGGGTGCACCAGCAATCGACGACACTACCAGGACCTGTGAGCAGCATAAGACGCCAGCGCCGAGAGAGGTGGCAACCTGGGTTCGTGATCTACCTCTCGAGTCCATTACTCGTTTTCTGGTCATGGAGCAGTTTCATGCAGACTCATTGATTAGGAATTTCGGGATTGGGTCAGATCGGGTTAGCTTGCTCGGCGAGTTTGACCCACGACAACGAGGCCTCGAGATTGACGACCCGTATAGCGAGAGCAGCGCTGTCTACGAAGAATGCTACGGGCAGATTCGCGACTGCATCGTTAGTTACCTCGACCAAACCCATGAGTTCGTCCATGGCGCCCCGGTGGGCGGTGCCCACCTCTAAACGAACGTAAGGCTCCAGTCTTAACTGCGTTCACCCGGGAGCTAGGCAATCTGTTTCAATTTCGAGCGACTCAATTCAAGCTGCGGTTCGATAACCTGGTCGTAACAGTCAGGACAAATGCCATGGCTGAATTGAACATCGGAATGCTCCGAGAGATAACTATCAACCCGCTGCCAGTAGTTTTGCTGGTCCCGAATCTTCTTGCAGTATGAACAGATTGGCAACAGACCCTGTAACTGGCGGACCTGGGTCATTGCATCTTCGAGCTCTCTGACCCGATCAGCGAGGCTCTTCTGCAACTCCAAAACCTGAGCCCCAACCTGGATTCTGGCGCGGAGTTCAAGGCGATCAAAAGGCTTGGTTAGATAGTCATTCGCCCCGGCATCCAACCCGGCAACCACGTCGCCTTTCTCGCTCTTGGCTGTTAGCAGGATTAGATAAGGCGGCGTTGCTGTCGGAATCTCGCGCACGCGCCGACATATCTCAACGCCATCCAGTCCAGGCATCATCCAGTCGAGGATGACGAGCGATGGAGCTTCGCCCCCCTGAAGAACAGCCCAGGCCTCGGTGCCATCGGCTGTGACCACCACGTCATAGCCAAACTTGCTTATGGTCGCTTCGAGCACCCGACGCGAGACCGGGTCGTCTTCCGCAATTAATATTCTCATTGATTCATCAATTCTGGTTCACCCGCGAATGCTTCCACGATGCGAGCGAACTCTTGTTCAAGGCCACTCAGCAGGGCAACACTCTCAAACAACCCGCCTTTTTTCAGTTTTAGTTCCAACTCGCAGCAACGTGAGACCATTCCCAGAACGCCGAGACTGCTGCTGCTGCCCTTGAGTCCGTGCGTCAATTGCGGCAGCTCCTGCCTGTCTTGCCGGTTGACCGCCGCGTGCATTTTGGCCAGTTGTCCTTGAGTTTCTTTGATGTAGAGGTGAATGAGCTCATTGACCAGGTCGGGCTCGTCTTTACTTTGCAGTTCACGAAGGTCCTCCAGCATGGCCGGGCTGATGATCTCTCCCGCCCTGGTCGCCAAAGCCACGGTCGGCTGATCGCCCTCGTCAACTTTCCCCAATGTTGTGCTCCAACGTGTCAGCAACTCATCCAGTTCATGTGCCTTAACCGGTTTGCTTATGTAATCGTCCATACCCGCCGCCAGACATTTCTCTCGCTCACCTTGTAGCGCATGTGCGGTCATGGCAATGATGATGGTGTGAGCGGCTGTGTCCGTCTCACGCCGGCGAATCTCGGTCGTTGCCTCGTAGCCATCCAGCTCCGGCATCTGACAATCCATCAGGACTATTTCGTAGGGAGTGATGGCCAGCGCTGCCAGGGCTTCCACTCCGTTTGCGACCACCTCAACCGTATGACCCATGTTCTGAAGTTGCCTCAGCGCCACTTTCTGATTAACTGCGTTGTCTTCGGCCAGGAGTATGCGAAGGGGTTTACACCCGTTCCTTGCTGGAGGCGGTACCGGCCGTTCTTTTGTGGTTGGAAGTTCGGTCGATGCACCGGCAGACTCGTTCCCGCCATCGCCGCCCATGATAGTGACTATCGAGTCGAAGAGCTGCGACTGCTTCACCGGCTTGGTGAGACAACGGGCAATTCCAGCCCTGTGCAGGACTTCGCAGCCGCCGGGTTGGCCGATTGAAGTCAGCATCAGCAAACGAGTGGGGTTGATTGTCAGATCGCTCTTGATGGCTACTGCCAGGGTTAGACCATCCATCTCCGGCATATGCATGTCCAGGATAGCGAGTTTGAAGGGTGTGCCGTTACCTGCCTCACTGCGCAGGATCTTTAGAGCTTCAGCTCCACTCGTAAGGCAAGTTGACTGGATTCCCCATGATGCCAGCTGGTGTTCCACGATGCGGAGATTGGTTTGGTTGTCGTCAACGACCAGCACCCGCAGGCCTTCGAGATCCAGGCGCCTGCGAGGGACCTCAATTTGATCGGCGGGCTGTTTCTCAAACCTTGCCGTAAACCAGAAAGTTGAGCCCTGGCCCGGCATGCTTTCGACTCCGATCTCGCCGCCCATCAACTCAACCAGTTGTTTCGAGATAGCCAGCCCCAGGCCTGTGCCGCCATACTTGCGCGTGGTCGAGCCGTCTGCCTGGACAAATGCCTGGAAAAGTCTGCTTTGCACCTCAGGGCTAGTGCCGATACCCGTGTCGCTAATGGCAAACCGCATAATCGTATGACTACCTGCATCACGCTCCTGGCTGACGCGCAGGATCACTTCGCCCGCCTCAGTGAACTTCACGGCATTCCCGATCAGATTCGTCATCACCTGGCGTAACCGTCCCGCATCACCGCGCAAATGAACCGGCACATCACCCTCAATGAGCGAGGCGATTTCGAGCCCTTTAGCGTGGGCTCGCTCAGCGAGCAACTCGATCGCACCTTCGACTGTTGGCAACAGGTCAAAGTCAACCTTCTCGAAATGGAGCTTGCCCGCCTCGATCTTTGAGAAATCGAGGATGTCGTTGATCACCGTCATCAACGAGTCGGCGCTGGAGTTGATGGTTTCAACAAAGTCTCTTTGTTCGGCGTTCAGACTAGTATCCAACAGTAGACCAGTCATCCCGATAACTCCGTTCATGGGCGTTCTGATCTCGTGGCTCATGTTTGCCAGGAACTCGCTCTTGGCGCGGCTCCCTTCCTCGGCTTTCTCTTTAGCCGTGATCAATTGTGCATTGACCATCGTAAGTTCAACGGTGCGACCAGCGACCTCTTCTTCCAAATGCTCACGGTGTCGCTGCAGTTCCTGGTCCCGCGATTGAATTTGCGCCAGCATCTCGTTGAAGCTATCCACCAACAATCCCAATTCGTCGTCGCCGTGCCTGACCGCGCGCAGGCAATAATCCTTTTCCACCGAGACAAGTTTCGCGGTCCGGGCTAACTGTGCAATTGGCTCCGAGATGAGGCGCTGGAATTTAGCTGAGAGCAGAAAGACGACGCAAATCAAGATCAGAATGAGAATTCCACCCACGCCAAGACGGTTTCTCTGGCGCGAGTTCAGTTCCTGTAGATCAGATTCGAGGTTGATGGTGCCTATCACAATACCGTCGAGGGTCACCTGTCGAAACAAGACCAGCCGGTCAGCGGTAAAGTAGCTGCCATCCGCTCCTGGTTCGGTTAGTGAGGAAGCGACTGTGTGATCAGAACGCCGATAGCTGGCAAAAGGCTTTTGATCGCTGGTGTAAATAACCACGGAAAGGATTCCGGGCTGGCCTTTCAACGCCGCGAGGGTCTCCTCTGCGGAAGCGGGATCATTAAAGGTAATTGCGGCAGTACTATTATTCCCGATGATTTCAGCTTGAGTTGTGAGCTCCCGAACCATTGCCCGGCGATCGACGAAGCGGTCGTAGGTCATGAACAGGCCGTAGGACAAGAGTAACCCGAAGACACTGATGATCATGATCATCAGGGTCAGCTTGCGTTTGATTGAGAGGTCTCGAAAAACTTGCATGCTGGATATTCTCTTCATGACCTAGCGCCTTTGGGCCAATGCCAGTAGTTTAGAACTGATCCGCAACCGCGCCTGGTCCGCCCCGCGTGAATTGATTTCAAACCTGACCCTGTTTGCTTCGAGAACGAAATTGACAATGCCGCCCTGTTGATTAAACCCACCCATATCGCCGACGGTCAAAACACTCGCTCCCCTTAGGCTTTGGATAATTTGCGGCAGGCGGCTTCGTTCGGACGAACTGATGAATAGGATGTGGCAGGAGCGCAGGTCCTGTCCCCACTTCAACCTGTGGACAACCATGGAACGGCCATTGATGGTCTTGCCGTTGATGGCCTGATCGAGCACTCCCCCAAACGGGTCGTCACCGACTACGCCGATGACCAGCGGACCGCTGCCGCCACCGAACGCCTCGGCGGGCCAATCAACGAACTTCGCAAAGTTGTAGAGAAACGCAGCCTTGACCTGATACTCATTCGACGTCTGGGCTTGCACCTCGCTACCAAACGTGCCGAGCAAGCCGATGACCAGGAGACAGCCGACGATGAGGTTCAGGGCTAGTGAACCGCCGCCTCTACCCCAGCCAGTTAGAGTTCTTCGCTGTAGCTTATTTGACATTGATTGGACCACTAGAATTTCCACGTTAGTTATCGGAACGCGCTGCGTTTGACTTGCCGCCGGCCGTGTCTGATCGGCCAAACATTGCCTTCATATCGCAACTTAAAAGCGGAAAATCATCTTTCCATAAGCACTGCGTCTGACCTGACTTGGAAGTGTCGCAATGTCGAATCCGTTGAACTCCAGGTGTCGGCTGTTGAGCAGGTTTTGCACCCCACCGCTGATTTCGAGGTTATCCCTGAGCCGCCACGCGAGCCTCGTATCGATTCTGGTGTAACCGGGAACTTGTTGACTTCTCAGACTCGATACGCGATACAGCGCGGTGTCCAAATCAAAGTTGCGCCAAAGCTTGAGACTGGAATGCAATTGGAATTGGTGCCGGGGACTGGCGCCTTCCGTGACTTCCGAGGTTTTATCCACACTGGTCGCGTCAGGGTGTAGTTGAACCCGCAGAAAAGAGTAAATCCCACGAAGTTTCCAGCGGCGGTTGACCTCGAAATTGGCGACTGCTTCCAGACCATATGTTTCGCCGCGCATGAGGTTGCCGTAATAGAACGGTGCCACCAGGTGCGGCAGTGGGTCATTTTCGAAAAACGGCAGGCCAGGCTCGTAGGAGGTGAGCTCTTTATAGTTGTTGTAAAAGGTGGCGACGTCGATCGAGAACCTATTGTGTGGCTGCACTCGGTAGCCGAGTTCGTAAGCGTGCAGAACCTCGGATTCTGGACTCGCGGTCCCAAACACTGTGGCGATAATCGGCAGACCGCCCGGGCCGGGGAATGCCTCGAGGTTGACCCGGATGTCTTGCTGGCTGCGAGCCGGTGTTCGGACTGCACGTGAGACGGCGGCCCAAACGGTCTGCCTGCGACTGGGTGTCCACGACATACGCGCGGCAGGTTGCGCTTCGAAGCCGGTGAGATAATTGTGTTCCACCTTGACGCCAAGTATCAGCCGCAGGTGGTCTTTGACCAGAATGATCTCGTCTTGCGCAAAACCGCTGAAGAGTTGCTCGGTCCGCGCGGGTGGGTTGAACTGGATGGAACTGCGACTGTTGCTGTCAGCGTGTTGCGCGATCACACGATAGCCAAATCCCCAGACGATATCCTGTCTGCGGCCGATTGCGGCATGATGCTGAAAGTCCAGATCAAAAGTGTTGATGTCAGTCGCAAGGTCAAAAAGTTTACGGCTAAAGCGATCGTAATAGACTTGCAGCGCCATATCAGACGTTTCTGAGTTGACACGCGTCCAGCGTCCTCTGATGCTTCCACCGCTGAAATGAACATTTTTGTTGCCCAGGGACGCGAAGGGATTGGCGAGCGAAATAGCAGTCGGATTCTCGGCCAGGTTGGCCCTGTAGCTGTTGCCTTCCAGGGTCAGTTCGTCGCGGTTTGTCACCTGCCATTCGATTCGTCCTCCGCCGCGCTCCGCCTGTTGTCCGTCGTTAGCACCGAGGCCAGAAGCAAAGACCATTTCGCGGTGATTCAAGTACTTGCCAAAGACTCGATACGAAGCCTTGTCACTCAGCTTTCCACCATAGCGAAAACTAACGAAGCCTTGCTCTGCAGATGCGCCACCGATGGCAACCATTCCTCCCTGGGTGTCTCGGTTATGCTTGGTGATGATGTTGATCACACCGTTAACTGCATTGGCGCCCCACAAAGTGCCTCCGGGTCCGCGAATGACTTCGATTCGTTCTATGTCTTCCAGCACCAGATCCTGAACTTCCCAGTAGACGCCTGATGTTTCCGGCGAATAAGCGCTGCGGCCATTAATCAAGACCAATAGCTTGTTTGCTATTCGTCCATTAAACCCTCGGGATGTGATCGCCCATTTTGTCCCGCTAATCCGCGCTACCTCGACTCCGGGTGCTAATCGCAACAGCTCTGGAATACTGGTCATTCCAGAGCGGCGAATGTCTTCCTGCGTAATCACGTAGACGGCCGCCGCGGTCTGAAAAAGTTTCTCCTCTTTCTTTGAGACCGAGGTGACTTCAATGTCCATTAAGTCTTCAAGGCTCTTCTCAGTAAGATCTCGATGTTCTTGAGCCCAAACCGTGGTGGTCAAGGTCAGCAGGCACAAGGCAAGGATTTTCTTTGCCAGGCCCAGGCCACCTCTCAATGGGTTGTAGGCTGAGTTGTTGGCTGGAATCTTGAGGTAACGCAACTCTGCGAGTTTTCTTACTCCACGAGAATTCGTGATTTGATTAAAGACTTTCACTTATCACTCCCTGGTCAATTTGCCCCGGACTGGCGGTTCTGCTTGGAATTGCTGCTGCTGAATGTGGCCCCGGCTTTCGCAACCTACCGGCAATCGATGGGTTTCGCGATGCTCGAACGCGGCGCAGGTTAGGAGAGCCGAAACGCCCTACGCTTGGCGGTATTACGAGTAGCGCTCGTTCGCATTTTGTAGTTCTTAGCGGTGGCGCTAAAGAAGATTAGTGGGGCAAAGTGGAGCACAGCGGGCGTAATGCCGTTGAACTTTGCCATCGTTTAGGCTCACGCCGCACCCTGCGCTCGCTTATTCGGAAGGGCTGCATCCCATGTGCCAAAGCGTTGAGATTAGTCTTGAAGACACTCAGCTGAAGTACGGCCCGGTAAGGGTGGCATCGCGATGCAAGGTTTCTTGGATTGACGAAAATTAATTTCTGAATAGAATGCTGTCAACGGCGAAAAGTTGCTGGGGTGAGGACAGTAACTTGATGAGGCTGAATGTCTCCGCCAACCGATATGAGGCCGGGCCAAACCCGGCCTCTCGGTTTATAAGGGGACCCAAAGCGGTTCGATGGCTCGGGCAGGGACCTATTATTTCTCTTCCTCAATTCGTCCAGGCAGTTTGTGAGATCAACGAAGCAGAAGGTCCGGCTGCTATTTTGTGACGCTTAATCATTCGGTCAAGAGTCTTTCGGTCTACGCTAAGAAGGCGCGCCGCTGCCTGTTTGTTGCCGCGCGTGTGTTGCAGCACCCGTGCGACATATCGTCCTTCAATCTCCGCCAGCGGGACCCAATCCTCTTCCAGGTCGCTTTGCATTAACTCGCCAGGCTTGTCGCCATCGCTGGCTGCCACGCGATAGTCTCTGACCCGCTCGGGCAAATCCTGCGCCCCGATTGTGCCATCGCACATTGCCGCCGCTCTCACCACTGCATTTTCCAGCTCTCTGATATTCCCCGGCCACGGATACAATTCAAGTAACGTCAGCGCCTCCGGTGAAAACGAAACCGAAGAATTAAGTGAATAGACGCGCTCTGCAAAGTACTTCGTCAGCGGCAATATGTCTTCTCGTCGCTCGCGAAGCGGCGGCAGCACGATTGAGACGGCGTTTAGCCGATAGAAGAGATCCTGACGAAATCTTCCCGCTTTTACCTCTCCGTCAACGTCACGATTGCTGGCGGCAATCACTCGGACATCTAACTTTTGAGTCTGATTCGAGCCCACCCGGCGAATCTCGCGTTCCTGAAGCGCTCGTAACAGCTTTACCTGAAATGCCGGCGTGGTTTCGGTAATCTCATCCAAAAATACCGTGCCGCCATCCGCTTCTTCCCAAAGGCCGCGGCGGTCCCGGTCTGCTCCGGTGAAGGAACCGCGGACGTGTCCAAACAACTCCGATTCGATCAGCTCCGAAGGTATGGCGCCGCAGTTCACGGCCACAAAGGATTTCTGGGAACGTTGGCTGCGCTGGTGCAGAGCGGACGCGACAACCTCTTTGCCGGTGCCTGATTCGCCGGTCAAAAGCACGGGCAGAGCCGTTGCCGCAACCCGACCGACCTGCTTCATGACCTCGATAAACACATTGCTGCGCCCCACCAGATCGATGTCTGATTCGTAGAAGCCCGCTCTTCGTCGCGCTACCAGTCGATGGTGCGGGGTCTTGGCGAGTCGCTGGGCCAACGCCTTGGAGAGTGACTTCAACTCTTCGACACCGAAAGGCTTTAGCAGGTAATCGTAGGCTCCGAAAGCCGTGGCGTCTAACGCCCCCGCAGCGCTGCCATGTCCGGTCATCAAGACGACCTTCGTCTGCGGCAGCTCATCTTTGAAGCGCTTCAAGACGCTAAATCCATCGGCACCGCCCAATACCACATCGCAGAAAACGGTAGACCACTTTTGCTCCCGCAGCATTTCAAAAGCGGTTTCGGCAGAGTCAGCCTCGCTGACTTGCCATCCCTCGTCCTGAAGAACTCTGCTGACAAACCCACGGACCTGCGGGTCGTCGTCTATTACAAGTGCTTGCATGATATTTCCTTCCGCAGTGGGGGTGGTTTATTTCGACTAGCAGGGTCGAAGGATTCATTAGTTCCTAGTGCTTGATTGCCAACTGTCGGGCTCTGACGCGACACCAGCAAGCGTTCCAGGGCATCAGGGGGTAAAGGTTTACTAAAGACAAAACCCTGAATCTCGTCGCATCGGAGCAGATGCAGAAATCTCCACTGTTCCTCGGTTTCGACTCCTTCAGCCACGACTCGAAGTCTGAGGTTGTGGGCCAGGGTGATAATCGCCATAACCAAAGCAGCGTCATCCTGATTCGTAGTAACATCGCGGATAAACGATTGATCGATCTTCAACGCGTTGATGGGCAACCGCTTCAGATAAGAAAGCGAGGAGAAGCCGGTGCCGAAGTCGTCGATTGAAATCATGACTCCCATTTCCTGCAGTCGGGTCAGCACGTCGATGGTCGCCTTGGCGTTACCCATAATTGAACTCTCAGTGAGTTCCAGTTCCAAAGATTCCGGCTCGAGTTGTGTCTCTTCCAGAACTTTGACCACAGTCTCGGCGAGGTCTTGCCGCTGGAGTTGAAGCGCGGAAATATTTACTCCCACTCGCATTGGGAGGAAGCCTTGTGCCTGCCAGTGCTTGTTCTGGCGACAAGCCTCCCTTAAGACCCATTCACCAATGGGCAGGATCAGACCGGTCTCTTCAGCCAGAGGAATGAAATCGGCAGGTGAAACGAGGCCCAGGAGTGGATGTTGCCAACGCACGAGCGCTTCGATTCCGGTAATCTCCAACGAATCTAACTCTACCCGCGGCTGGTAGTGGAGCAGCAACTCTCGGTTAGCTACCGCCTGACGCAGACTGGTTTCGAGCGCCAGACGCTTCGAGGCAATAGCGTTCATGTCGGCAGTGTAAAACTGGTAGTTATCACCGCCGGCATGCTTCACTCGATAGAGGGCGGCGCCGGCGTTTTTCAGCAAGGTCTGGGTATCCTCAGCATCCAGCGGATAGAAACTGACGCCGATGCTTACGGTTCCGAAGAGACTCTGTCCGTCGAGGTCGAAGGAGGGCTTCATGGCTTCGCGGATTGCGGCAATGATCTCGATCACCTCCCTCGTCTGCTTATTGGCTGACAGCAGCACGGCAAACTCCTCACCGCCAAAACGGCCCACCGTGTCGCTCTCGGTAACGCAGAGCCGCAGACGCGCAGCCGTTTCCTTCAACAGTCGATCACCGACGGCGTGTCCCAGGGTGTCGTTCACTTTTTTCAACTGATCCAGCGCGACAAAGAGGATCGTCAGCGGTTGATTCGCACTGTGTCCCACTGCCAGCGCCTGCGTCACCCGGTCTTCAAAAAGAGTGCGGTTGGGCAAGTCGGTCAAGGTGTCGTAATAAGCCAGTCGATCAACCTGGGCAGTTCGCTGCCGCAGGAGACTCTCGATCTGTTCCTTGTCGGTCCGGTTTTCCTGTAATAGGGCGGAGTGCTTTAGCGCTCGTTTGACGGCGGCCTCGAGGTGCGGCATGTTGAAGGGTTTCATCACGTAGTCAAAGGCGCCTACATGCATCGCCGCAATGGCCGCCTCGATATTGCGCTGTCCGCTCACCATCAGGACTACCGAATCAGGCGCAATCACATGGATCTGCGGCACCAGTTCTAACCCGCTCATGCCGGGCATTTGAATGTCACTGATGATCAAATCGAAGTGCGACTCCGCTAGAGCAACCAGAGCCAACTCAGCAGATTCAGTCTGGTCGCAGTTGTAGTTGTCGCTTAAGACATTCACCAACAGCCCGCGGACGCATTCATCGTCATCGATAATTAGGATCCGTGATTTAGGTTCGGATGAAGTTTGCATACGTTACGGGTTTGGCGAGTCCAACACTTCCCTGACCTTTCGCGCCGCGGTGGCGGCATCAAATGGCTTCTGAATAAAGCTGAGCTTCGAGTCCAGGAGCCCATGGCGAACAATCGCATCGTCCGTATAGCCAGACATGTAAAGCACTTTCAACTGCGGGAGTTGACTGGTCAGTTGCTCGGCCAATTCGCGACCGCTCATCTGAGGCATCACCACATCAGTCATCAGCAGTTGAATCCTGGGACCGTGCAGTTTCGCGAGCTTCTGGGCCTCTTCGCCATTTGCAGCCGTCAGCACGTTATAGCCCTGCTGTTCGAGAATCGCTTGCACGATCGCCCGCACCTGATCCTCATCTTCTACCAGCAGCAGCGTTTCCGTTCCTTTCGGGACCAGCAGGTTAGCCGCGGCGCCGGCCTGATCCGCCACGATCTCATCGATGCAGGGTAGATATATTTTGAAGCTGCTGCCTTTGCCGGGTTCGCTGTATAGCCAGATGTGGCCATCGCTCTGCTTCACTATGCCGTAGACCGTGGCCAGACCTAAGCCGGTGCCTTTGCCGGCGATTTTAGTGGTGAAGAAGGGCTCAAAGACTTGCCTCTGTAACTCTACGTCCATCCCACAGCCGGTATCGCTGACGGCCAGCATCACATAAGGACCGCCGACAGCCGCATGACTGATGGCGTAGTCGGCGGAGAGAACTGCATTGGCGGTTTCAATCGTGAGTTTTCCACCACTCGGCATAGCATCTCGCGAGTTCACGATCAGATTTAGTAACACCTGTTCGATTTGGCCTGGATCTGCTTTTACCTTACCGAGATCTGGCGTTGTTATCGTTAACAGATCAATGTCCTCGCCGATCAGCCGCCGCACCATCTTGTCCAGGTCAGCGACCACGATGTTCAGATCCAGGACTTTGGGTTGCAGGATCTGTTTACGACTGAAGGCCAGCAGTTGTCGCGTCAGTCCAGCGGCTCGATCACTGGCCTTTTTGATTTCCTCAACGCTGGGGCGGAGGGGACTCTCACTTGGCAGTTTGTTGAGTAGAATGCTTGAGTAGCCACCTATGACCGTTAACAGGTTATTGAAATCATGGGCCACACCGCCGGCGAGCTGGCCAATAGCCTCCAGCTTTTGCGATTGCCGAAGTTGTTCTTCGCTCGCCGACAGGGCAGCTTTTAGGCGACTGCGTTCGGTGATGTCATTGGCGAGGATAAGTTCAGCTCGGCGACCAGCAAACATTAGCAAGTGAGAAGTGATTTCTACATCAATGATGGTGCCGTCTTTCTTGCGATGTTTCCATGTGCCAGCCTCATCCACTCCTTTCAAGCTCCTGGCGACGGACTCCCGAAGCGCGGGGATGTCTTCTTCCGGACGAATGTCTTTGATCGTCATGGCGAGGAAGTCTTCCCGTGAATAGCCATAGTGATGCACGGCTGACTCGTTAACAGCGAGGAAGTCCAGCGTTGCCAGATCGTAAACCCACATCGGTTGCGGGTTACTGTCAAACAAGAGGCGATATCGCTCTTCGCTCTCTCGCAGTTCATCCTCAGCGCGTTTGCGTTCCGTAATGTCGCGGGCGATACCCTGGACACCAAATGGAACCCCGTCTCTTAAGAGCAGCCTGGTGCTTACTTCGACCGGGACGCGGGTCCCGTCCTTGGCGATGATGACCAGGTCATAAGCCGTTATGTTTTCACCGGCAAGTTTGCGCCGCAGCATCTCTTTTGCCTTTTCCAGGTAGTCAGGGGCCACGGTTTGCAACAGGCTCAGCTTAAGACTTTCCGCGAGCGAATAGCCGGTGAGCCGTTCGCCGGCCTTGTTGCTGGCGGTGTAGTTACCTTTCAAGTCGTGCTCATAGATCAGGTCATGGGCATTCTCGACCAGATCGCGGTAACGTTCTTCACTCTTCTTCAATTCGTCTTCCGTCCGTTTGCGCTCACCGATGTCGGTGTTAACCCCCCGCAATCCAACGGGAAGGCCATGCTCGTCGACGACCACCACGGAATTCGACTCGACCCAAACTTCACGCCCGTCTTTTGCGATCCAGCGAAATTCAAGCCGGCTGCCCTTTCCATTGGCGAAGCCTTCATTGGAGATGCGCGTCGCTTCCTCTTTGTCATCCGGATGAACAATCGAAAGCCAGAAATTCGGCGTCGAGACCCACTCTTGCACGCTGTAACCAAGCATTTCCTCAACGTAGTCGCTGACGAAATCAATTCGTTGGTTCACGGCATCCGGCTTGCCCCACGCCTCCCAAACGACGCCAGGTACGCTGGCTACTATGTTGTTGACTCGTTGTCTTTGCTTTTCGATTTCGGCGGTAAGCTGGGCCCGTTCTGCTTCCGCGTGCCGGCGCTCGGTTATGTCCTCGATTGAGCCCTCAAGGTAAAGCACCTCACTATCCTGGTTGCGAATCGCTCGTCGGTTCACGCTTAGCCATATTTTTTGGCCGTCTTTTCGGTACGCCTCGATTTCCAGGCCTACTACACCTGCGCCTGCTTCTTGTAGTCGACCAGCCTCGGCGCGATCCTCGGAGTTAACATAGAGTTGATGGGCCACATCGGTGAGGGTGGCGATCGCTTCTTCAGGTGAGTCGTAACCGAGGATGCGAGCGAACGCCGGATTAGCCGTAAGCAGCCGTCCATTCGAACTAGTTTGAAATAATCCTTCGATAGTGTTTTCAAAAATCGATCGATACTTTTGTTCAGTCGTGCGCACCTGCATGAAAAGAGAGGCACTTTCCAGCGCTGCCGCGGCGGTGCCCGCCAAAATGCTCAGCGCCTTCATCTGGCCCAGGGCAAATGGACGTTTGCCACTAGTGAGATTCAGGTTCAGCACGCCGACGAGTTTATTGGCCACTACCATTGGCACTGATACTGACGAGCGAATCGCCGGGCGTGGCCACAGAGCCACGAACCGGTCGTCATGGACTTCGCCATTGAGGATTATTGGCGTGCGTTCCCGGGCGACCCAGCTGGCGATGCTGCGATCGAAGGGGATGCGCTCGCCCAGAAGTCGCTCCTGGCGTGGGCCCCTGGCGGCGGCCACGTAAAACTCCTTGCCGTCGTCGGTTGGCATGAGCACCGAGACTTCGTCCGCCTCGGTTTGCTGCAAGGCGGCTTCAGTCAGCTTGCTCAGCACGGTTTGCGGATCAAGGGTGAAAGCAATCGTCTGGGTCAGCTCATGAATCGCCACCGTCTCGCGCAGTTGGAGATTTTCCAGCCGTAGCTGCCGCGTGTTTAGTGCCCGGGTTAATATCGGCAGGAGATTTTGGAGCCGGAAAGGCTTAAGCACGTAGTCGAACGCCCCTACCTGCATTGCATCGACTGCGGTCTGAATAGTGCCCTGGCCCGTGAGAATGATGCCGATCAGATGAGGATCAATTTGGAGAGCGGCTTTGAGTAAAGTGATGCCATCCATTTCGGGCATCATCAGATCGGTGAGGAGGAGATCGAAGTCTCGTTTGCTTAGCTCAGCGAGGGCTTCGCTCCCGGAAGTACAACTGGTGGCTTCATAACCATATCTTTGAAGTGCCTCAACCAGCACGGTTCCCAGCTGCAGTTCGTCATCAACAACCAGGATCTTCCCCACCGGCCGGTTCGGTGTAACGTTGGTGGTAACCAATTCCTTTTCGGTCAATTCCAGGGTTGGGCTCATGCCGCCACCTCGATGCCTTCATCCGTTGCGGGCAAAGTGACGCGCACTGTCGTACCTCTCAGCGGTCTTGTTTCGATCTCGATTATTCCCCGGTGTTCCTCAACAGTGCGCCGGCAAATAGGTAAGCCGAGCCCCGTACCTTTGCCCTCGGGCTTAGTGGTGAAAAACGGTTCCCAAAGCTTGGGCAAGTCGTCGGTCTTAATGCCAGTGCCGGTATCGGAGAATTCTATGACCACCCCCGGCTGGCCCCCAGGCATAGCTCCCGCATGACTTCTTACCGTCAAGGTGCCGCCTTCGGGCATTGCGTCGCCCGCGTTAGTTATCAAATTTAAGAACACCTGGCGCAGCTGTTGCCGGTCTGCCTGTACGGTGGGAAGATCCGTCGCACAATCTGTCACGATATCGATTTTGTGACTGCGCAAGTGATACTGAATAAAATCAAGCGAGCTGGTTAACTCGTCGCAAAGATTCACGGTCGAGAGTTGCCGATGGCTGCGGCGGCTAAACAGCAAGAGATTGCTGATCAAGGTGGCCATTCGCTCCACTTCCTCTTCAATAACCAGCACCGAATGCCGATTGGGATCCTCCGTGGCGAGTTGACCAACCAGCATCTCCGCGCGCAGGGAGATGGTCGCCAGAGGATTATTCAACTCGTGAGCGATGCTGGCTGCCAATTCGCCCATGGTCGTGAGTTTGGAGGCCTGCCAAAGTTGTTGAGTCATCGTCGCCAGCTCGTGCGTTTTGATTTGAAGCTCGGCCAGCGCTCCTTCAAGTCGTTGGTTCGTCTGTCTCAAGTCCTCTTCAGCCAGTTTGCGTTCGGTGATGTCGCGGATGTTGCATTGAAGTACCCGGCTTTCACCCACTAGATAACTATTACTCACAAACTCCACCTGTCTGACTTGTCCTTCGGAGTCTTCGAGCGGCAGGTTCTCATAACGTACGTGTCCTCGCCGCTGTAATTCAGCGAAAGCGAGCTTTGACGCGAGTATGTCTTTGAAGGGACCTAACTGCCAGAGCTGCTGTCCTACAATCTCCTCTTTCGGCATACCCAACATTTCGATTAGATAAGGGTTTACGTCAATAATCCGCCCACTGTCTGCGTCGAGAATAAGAATGCCGTCCTTCGCGGATTCAAACAGACGGCGGTAGCGAATCTCTGAATTCCGGAGGGCTTCCGCTCCGCGTTTCGGCTCGGTGATATCGCGCGTTATTGTTGAAAACCCGCTGATGGCGCCTAACTCATCCTTGATCGGAGAGATGGTCAAGGACACCCAGAGTCGGGTGCCGTCCTTGGCAATTCGCGCAGTCTCGAAATGGTCAATACTGTCGCCGCGCCTGAGTCGCTTAAGAATTGTTTCCACGTCATCGACGACTTCGGGAGGAAACAGGATACCGACCGGGCGTCCTAATACTTCTTTCGCCGAATAGCCATAGAGTTTTTCCGCAGCTTTGTTCCAACTGGTAATCGTGCCGTCCAAAGTTTTTGCGATGATGGCGTCTTCGGACGACTCTACGAGCAATGCCAGCAGGCGACGCTCTTCTTCAGCCTGCTTCCGTTCGGTGATATCGGTAGTAGTGAGGAATGCTACGAGTCTTCCATTCGCCTCGCGCACAATGTTTCCGCCGTAACTGAAGATCCGGTTCCAGTCCACGTCGAGGCGTCGGATCCGCAGTTCCAGATTGTCCAGTTGCTCACCATTAATGACCCGCGGCAAGGGCCAGCGCTCGACGTCCAGCACGTTATGGTCAAGATCCGAAATCTCGAACATCCTGGTAAACTCGGGCAGCTTCAGAAGACATTCTTCCAGGTTGTCAAAGCCATGCATCTCCAGGGCGGCTTTGTTCCAATACAGTAATTGGCGATTCAGATCAGAAATAACCAACCCGTCGTTGAGGTTTTCAATGACGGTTTGCAGGCGCTGCTCGCTCTGGCGCAGGTCTTGAACGGTGCCTTCCAGCTTGCGCTGCGAGTCGCCCACTTTAGTGACCATGACATTGAAGGCTGAGCCAAGGGCCCCGAGTTCATCGTGTTGGCGAATATCGACCAAACGTGAACGGTCTCCGCCGCTGATGGCTGAGGCAGCTTTGGTAAGTGTGCGCAGAGGTTGCGTTATGCTCCGGCTTATCGCGAACGCCCCCACGATCCCTATCGCCAGCAAGACGGTATCAGCAATTAACACGCTCCGCAGGAAGTGGTTTGAGTGACTGAGGATGACGTCATTGGAGAACTCGACTACGAGAAAGAACGGGGTGCCGGTGATCGGGCGACCTAAAGCCATGACGGACTTTCCGTCTCGCACGTAATGCGTGACTTTGAGAGTTGACGCTAGATCAGTGGGAGGCTTAGGCACAGCTTTTACCAGGTCGGTCCAGACGTCTCCCTTGATGTTGCCGAAATAAAGGGCTGCCTCGCTGCCCAGCAAATCCTTTAGGCCTCGCGGGTCGGGGCTAACCGCTACCTGGCGCCACCTGACCAGCCAACCGATCGGTTTGCCCGCAGAATCCTTCACCGCGGCCACCGCCGGAGAGACGACGAGATCTTTGACGAGGCGAAGCGCGCCGACAGCTTTGAACGGATCACGAGCGGACTGTTCGAACTCTTTGCGAAGATCAACCGCTGCTGGAGACATCCCGCCTGGCTCAGTCAGCACGAGCGAGTGGTTGATATCCCATAATTCGACTTGCAGACTATTCGCGTCTTGCTCTGCATTAAATTGCCGGAGAGTAGCGGAGGCACCAGACCGCGTGGAGGGAGACGGAGACTCAAGATACGCACGAATCAAAGAGTCGTTGGCCGCAGTGGCAGTCTTGGTGAGCAGGTGAGCAGTCGACTGCTGCGATAGTTGGGCTAACTGTTGAGTAACGTTCTGCAAACGCTCGCGGCCGATCTCGAGCGCCGATTCTTTGACCCCGCGATAAGAAGCCCAGGTCGAGGCCATCACCATACCGAGCAGGAGAATACCAATCAGCAAAGGCAACCGATGCTTGATCGAAAGATTCGACAGTGAAAAACGGGCGGGCGGCATAAATGTCTACTAAGGCGCTCAGATTGGTAATTAATGTTCGGCAGCTTCAGCACTTCCATGTTGAAGGCGCCTATGAAACTTAAAGAAGGACGCTGCTTTCGCCCCAAAGGCAGCGTCCTTCTTCGTAGCGCGCGTCCCTTAAACTCAGGGCGTCACGCGATTTGAAACTGCTCAAGTGGCCAGGCGGGGGGGTCTCCAGCTTAGGAGTTGAGAGAGACGCCGCCCTCGCCCCAAGGCGGCGTCCCCCTTCACACGCGCATCGTCCTGTTTCAGGAGGGCACGCGATTCTGATAAATCAAGCGGTGCATCCGCCGGTTCCAACTAAAAAGCACCGGCAGTCCGGGTCTTGCTAAAGCGACCTCTCACCAGAGTCAAAATGTCCTGGGCCAGGAAAGGCTTGTAAAGCATCGGGAAGTCTCGCGCTGCGCAGATCGCCTGCAACTCATCCGAGAACCCGCCACCGGTCATTAAAATGACGTGCGTCTGCGGAGCTTGCTGCTGAAACTCCAAACCGAGCTGCAGCCCATCGGCGTCACCCAGCACGTAATCGAGCAAAACAACGTCCGGCCGTCGCTGGTAGAAAGCGAGACGAGCTTGCTCGCTATTCTCAGCGATCAGAATCTCCCAATGTTCACTCTTGAGTTCAGTCGCCAGGAAGAACAGGAGATCGTGGTTGTCATCTACGATTAGAATTGTCGGGAGTGCCCGCGCTACCGGCAGCTGGCCGCCCCTGCTCTTAATAGCCAGACTCGCGCGGTCATCGCTCACTGAAACAGTAACTTGCGAACCGGGCCGAATCTCGCCGCGGGCCACCATGGTTGCCAACGGTTGCGTAAGCTGCCGGTGAATAGTGCGCTTAAGTTCGCGCGCGCCGTATTTCTGGCTGACTCCAGTGAGAAGTAAAAACTGCTTTGCGTCCGGCGTGATCTCAATTGAGAAACAACGGTCTCCGAGTCGCCGGTTGACGTGATCCTGGAGCGTAGAAAGATCGTGCTCCAGAATTGTTTCAATGGCGGCCGCGTCGAGCGGGTTGTAGGTTACTACTGCGTCGATGCGATTAATAAACTCCGGCGAGAAACGCTTTCTCACTGCAACCAGCGCGATATTCTCGAGTCTGGTGGTGAGATCTGCCGCCGATCTACCCTTAGCGCTTTGGAAGCCAATATTGGGATTGAGCTCTTTCATCATCTCCCGCGCACCAAGATTGCTCGTGAAGAAGATCAGGCTCTTTTCGAAATCGACAATAGTGTTATCACCCAGTCGCAGGATTCCCTTGTCGAGAATACCGAGCAGAAGTTGGGTGATTGATGGGGCCGCTTTTTCAATCTCGTCGAACAGGACCAAAGCCAGATCACAGTCGCGGCTGGTGACTTCCGTTAACTGTTGCTGCGTAAGCAAGGGGGTGGTCTCGCGGTGACCAAGATAACCAGGAGGAGCCCCTACAAGTTTGGCCGTTTCATGCTCCATCTGAAATTCGCCGCAATCGATTTTGAGAATCTTTTTCTCGTCGCCATGTAACAGTTCAGCTATGGCTTCGACTGTCTTGGTTTTGCCGGTGCCGGTTGGACCAAGCAACAGGAAGATACCGGCAGGCCTATTTGCAGGGGCCAAACCTGATTGATACATGTAGACGTAAGGCACGATGGCTTTGGTGGCCGCCGATTGTCCCAACACTTTCTGTGACAGTAACGTGCCGAGATCCTGTGGAGCAGGTTTTGGGTGGACCAACGACAGTGTTTGCGGAACAGGGTTTTCCATCGGCTACCTAAGTATCCAATCCGAAACAGAAATCTGCTTGAGCAGAAACCAGTAAGACCGTAGGCGTCACAGTTTGGAGGTTATCAACCAGGTCTTGCCTCGACAGAACTATTCAGCAAGGCGAAATTCAGAAAAACCCAGAGACGCTAGCGAGGGAATCTAAAGACGAGTTCTTCTGTGGATGGCGGCTACTTGAGGTCGCGCTGAGGGGTTATGCGCGAAGAACAAATAAGAGCTGATCCGTAAGCACTCTAGGGCTATGTGAGGTTGCGCACAATAGGGGGTTTCCTGAGACTCTCGGTAGAAAAGCCTGAGTCACTTTAGAATGGTTGATGCTGGAAAGAAATTCATCCGCGGCCGCCCATCTTTTTTGCAGGTGCGCGTTGCTCTAAAGAAATCAACTTCATCTTGATCGCATACCTGACCAGGCTGGCCACATCATGGATGTCCAGACGATCCATCAATTGGGCTCGATGGGTCTCTACCGTTTTCACGCTGATGCCCAAAGCGCGCGCGATAGCCCTGGTTGAATATCCTTCAGCGACCAGAGTCAACACCTCTCGTTGCCGTGGGGTGAGGTCCAATTGGATCGCCGTTTCGGTATCCATCCCTGGGGCGGAATTGACTACAGGCGCTTGCGTTCGGGCTGCCGGGAGATAGTGGTCACCATGGACTACCTGCTCGATGGCCCGTTCCAGCTCTGTACTAGCAGCGCTCTTGGGTAGGTAACCAACTGCGCCTGCCTGAACCACCCGCTGCGCATATTCTTCAGCGTCGTGCACCGACAGAACGATTGTCTTAACTGCAGGGAATCTTGCAGTTGTTTCCCGCAATACCTCTAACCCACTTAGTCCAGGCATCTCGAGATCCAGCAGCACAATATCAGGACTGAGTTCCTGAATCAGCCTCATGGCCTCATCGCCATCTCCGGCTTCGCCGACAACTTGAATTCGCTCCATTCGCTCGAGCAGCGCAGTTATCCCCGCACGAATCAGGGTATGGTCATCTATCACGAGAACACGAATTATCTTCACGTTGCGTCACGAGCTTCACTGGAGGAGGGCGCAAAGCTCTCGAATGATTAGTGGGAGCTAACACTCCGAAACGTCTCAGGGTGTTTAACTCATTCTCTTGCGCTCATAGTATTTAATAATCACTCCTTTGATAACCACGAGTGCACGTTTGTCAGCATCAAGCAAGGACAGGTCGGAGGACTATCCCAGAAACTATTGAGGGGAGCAATCAGGGAATACCTGAGAATCCCCAGAGTGGGTTGCCGCAGCGGCCAGTGTTCAGGACTCTACCAGACCGATTCTTACGGCATACCTCACCAGACTAGCAACGTCTTGCACACCCAACCTCTTCATTAATTGAACGCGATGCGATTCGACAGTTTTCACGCTAACCTTCAACAGTAAGGCAATCTGCTTGGTAGATTTCCCTTCCGCGATCAGTTGCAGAATTTGCCGTTGACGTGGAGTCAAACTATCGGGTGATTCCCCTCCTTGACGGGTTCGTAGTAAGTACTCTTTGATGACTGGGCCCGATACCCCAGGGCTGAGATATGTTTCACCTTGCGCCACCGACGTGATGGCGAGGTGCAACTCCGCCAATGAACCTCCCTTGACCAGATACCCCGCCGCTCCGGCCTGCAGAGCTTGCCACACATGCTCTTCGTCGGCGTGCATCGAAAGAATGATGCAGCGTACTTGAGGACAGTCTTTCACTAATTGCCTGACCACCTCCAACCCATTTGGTTCTGGCATACCAATATCCATCAGGACCACGTTAGGTTGATGTTGCCTGATTAGCCGCAAGGCCTCGGTTCCATTACTGGCTTCGTCTACTACCTCCATGCTCGAATGTTTTTCCAGCAGGGCGCGAACTCCTGCTCGCACCAAACCATGATCGTCGGCAATTAACACGCGTATTCGTGACAAGTAGTTCCCCGTTGATCGCGGCCGTGGCCTACGCCTAACAAGGTCGGCGTTCGTGCCAGGGAATCTAGCCGCTCGTGCTCCCAGTCGGAAAAGAGGCGCGAATTTCGGTCCCCTGCGCCACCACCGAGTCGATCGTGAGCGTGCCCCCGAGCGCGAGCGCGCGTTCTTTCATGCCCTGAAGTCCGAGGTGAATCGCGGTGGGGCCACCATTTGTCGGCTTTCCAAAACCGACGCCGTCGTCTTTGATGGAAAGTACGATCTTGTGATCCCCCTGGCTCAATTCGATGAACACATTCTTGGCGTCGGCATGTCGGACTACATTTGTCAGCGCTTCCTGAACAATGCGAAAACAGGCTGTTTCAAGTTCGGGGCGCAAGCGGATGCGGTCCTCAGGCAGATTCGACACTGACTTCGTTCGGATACCCGTGCGCTGGGTGTATTGATCGGAATACCAGCGCAGCGCCGCAACCAAACCAAGATTGTCGAGAAGCGACGGCCGGAGTTCGAAGGAAAGGTCGCGGACCTGATCAATAGCAGCATCAACCAGGCCAACGCCTTGATCGATTAGCGATTTCGATTCTTCTGTTTCACACGAGCTACCCACGTTGTGGAGATTCATTCTGATGGCCGTTAGCACCTGGCCAATCTGATCGTGCAACTCACGAGCGATGTGTTTGCGCTCGGCCTCCTGAGCGTCGATCAACTGCCGCGAATAACTCCGCAGCGTTTCCTCAGCCCGCTTGCGATCGGTGATGTCCCGGGCAATCCCCTGGATTCCAGCAGGCACCCCGTGCTTAAGAATCAAAGCGCTACTAAGCTCAACTGGCACTCTCCGGCCATCCTTGGCAATGACCTCGATCTCGTAAGACGTTTGCTCCTTGTCACCCAACTTCTTGGTAATTTTTTCGCAAGCCAACGGCAGATACTCTGGCGCTACAAATTGGTCGAAACGCGTTCCAATTATCTCGCTCCGATCGTAACCGGACAGTCTCTCTGCCGCTCGGTTGACCGAGGTGTAGACTCCGGCGAGATCCTGTACATAGATTACGTCCTTCGCATTCTCAAACAATTCACGATAACGCTCTTCACTCTCGCGCACCGCTTCCTCCGCCCGCTTGCGCTCGGTGATGTCGCGAACTACCGCCAGCCGATAGTTCTTTTCCAGTCGAATATTTTTCGCATTGATCTCAATTGGGAACGTCGACCCGTCCTTACGCCGGTGAGCACTTTCAAAGATCACAAAGCCCGATTTATCCATCTCTTCGGCCAACCCCGCCAGGATCGACCAATCGGTGAGGGGGTCGATATCGAAAGCCGTCAGCGAGAGAAACTCTTCGCGGGTGTAGCCCAGGGTCTGGTGTGCAGTCGCATTGCAGTCGAGAAAAGCCATAGTGGCAGGATCGATGACCTCAATAGCGTCGCTGGATTGATCGATCAGGTTGCGAAAAAGTTTCAGCTCCTCTTCCGTCCGCTTGCGATCGGTGATGTCCTGAGCCGTGCCTTCGTAGTACCGAATTTTACCCTGCTCGTCGCGCACTGCTCGCGCGTTCACTGAGATCCAGATCTTCTGACGATCTTTACGAAATACCTGATGGTCAAATCCTCGTACTGCCCCTTCTTCCTCAAGTTGACGCTTAAATTCTTCTCGGCGGGCGGGCTCGACGTAGAGTTGTCGCGAAATATCCTGACAGCTGTGAATTAACTCTTCAGGAGAAGTAAACCCGTAGATTCGCGCCAGGGCTGGATTAGCCACAACGTATTGACCGTCAGGCGTCGATTGAAAAATCCCTTCGCCGGCATTCTCAAAAATATCTCGATACTTTCTCTCGGCTTCTCGCCGGGCGTCTTCCGCGAGCTTGCGCTCAGTGACATCTCGCGTGACTGCGAGGTGCGCTATCACATCTGAGGCCTGGTTGCGTAGTGGTGCTCCATGGCTTTCCATCCACCGGCGCGATCCTTTGAGCCCAACTATTTCAAACTCTGCAACCCGCGACTCGCCCCGGCAAACTCGTTCGTGCATCTCCATGAAAGTGCTTTGGTACTGCGGGGCGAGCAGATTCAGCACCGACTGACCAATTATCTGTTGGGGAGATGTGGCTTCGATCATCTTAAGTCCGGCCGGATTCATGTCTAGCAAGGTGTAGTCCGGCGTCACTAGCATCACGCATTCCGGCTCTGATTCAATAATCATTCGGCGGTAGCTTTCGCTTTCGCGTAAAGCTTCTTCTACGCGCTTTTGCTCGCTGATGTCTCGCGCAATTGCCGCCGCTCCTATGATCGTGCCGGCCGCATCTTTGATTGGCGACACTGATAGCGAAACATAGATTGGGGTGCCGTCCTTGCGGATACGAAAGGTCTCATAGTGCTCGACAATCTCTCCGCGCCTGATCCTTTCTAATATCTTCGGCAGATCGTCAACACGGTCTGGCGGATACAGGAGAGATACCGGGCCGCCAATGACCTCTGCTGCCGCATAACCATAGATACGCGCAGCGCTTTTGTTCCAACCAGTAATTATGCCGTCCAATGTCTTGCTGATAATTGCGTCGTCAGAGGAATCAACGATGGCTGCTGCCTCCGACAGCGCCTCCTCTGCAAGCTTGCGCTCGGTGACGTCCGTCATGGCGCCCAACGCGCGCACGGCGGTTCCGCCCTCGTCCCGCACGAAATAAGCCCGATCGGATATCCTGGCATAGGAACCGTCGTGTCGGCGGAAACGGTATTCATAAGAGCAGGTCTTGTCTCCACGTTGGAGGGCAGTTCGAAATTCAGTGAATACTCTTCCACTATCGTCAGGGTGTAGACGTTCTTCCCACCAGCTAATCGATGGATTGATTTCTCCTTCCGAGTATCCGAAAACCCGTTCAAAGCTCATGCTGCGGGCGACCTTGCCTGTCGAGAAGTTCCAGTTCCAGAACATATCATTCGTGGCCATGCAAAAGAGCCGAAGTTCCTGTTCACTCTCGCGTACCGCTTCCTCAGCCCGCTTGCGTTCGGTGATGTCTACGGACGTTCCTTCATAGTAGAGAACCGATCCCTGCTCATCGCAGGCGGCGCGCGCATTTTCTGATATCCATATCCTGCTTCCGTCTTTTCGGTAAGCTTCCAACTCGAAGTCAACCACGAGTCCACTTTCCACCAGCAACCGCTGCAGCTGTTCGCGGCGATTAGGATCAACGTAGTGTTGTTTTGAGATATCAGCTCGTTCTCTAATTAGCTCCTCCGGGGAGTCAAATCCAAACATGCGTGCCATGGCCGGGTTAGCGACCAGGAGGCGGCCATCGGGAGCAGCCTGAAAAATCCCCTCCAGAGCGTTCTCGAAAATGTTCCGGTATTTCTGTTCCGCCTCACGCTGCGCTTCCTCGGCACGTTTGCGGTCGGTGATGTCGCGGGTTGACGACACGTGGACGCCGGGCACGATATTGGCAACAGCGCGGAATTCGAGTTGCCTAACCTTACCGTCCCTGCAAAGAGTGGAATATTCACCGCTCATCGATCCACTGGCGAGAAACTGTTGCCACGTTTCCCACCACGCTTCACGAAAGGGCTCCGCAGTAAGATCCTTTACGCTAAGTTGCATCAACTCCGCGTGGGTGTAGCCGAGCAGTGCGCAGGCTGCGGGGTTGGCATCAATGTAGCGACCCTCATCATTGGCCACTAGAATACCGTCGAGTGAAGTGTCGAAAAGGGCTTTTAAGTAGCGGCGACTTTCATCGCCTGGACCTTTCGGTTGCCGGGGTTCTTTCATATCTTGCACAGTTCCAGGCCTCCTGATAGTGGGTTCACCATTGCCCCAGGCAGCTTGGCTCCTATCCGTGACCACAACTCGCTCATCAGACCGAGAGAGGAACCAATTATCGCTACGAGTTGGATAGGGACGAGACCTACCTGTTTGGGAAGCCAAAAGAAAAAGTACGGTTCCATAAAGAAGGCATCACACTGGAGAAAGGAGATGGCTGCGGGCAGTAGCCCCGATCCGAGACCGGCAAAGTCGGGACAGAAACTTACCGCAAGCACGAAGGGAGAAATTGGGTTGTATGGTAGGACATGCCAGCTAAGTTGCTCCACAAGCGCCATCACAGCCGTCGCGAGAAGGGCGGCAAGATAACGACTGGTGAGGGACCAAGTTCCTGAGAAATCCTTAGAGTTACCCATGCAGGGTTGCCTCCGATTCCCTGTTAAGCGGTTACAGGGACGCCGGGTCTCGGGGAAGACGCGAAATGTATTTAAGAGTTAGAACAAAATGCAGTAAGGAAGGATCTGGGCAACTGCACCCATTCAAACTCCATATCCGTAAATCTGGACTGGCGGGATTCTAGTTCTATCCGGGCTCAGTTGCAATCAACTGCCCACATGAAGTGCAAATATCTTTACAGGAGATTCCTGACAGGGAGTTCCCTATCCCAATAGTGTCCCCGGCAACCTTCTAAGTTCACGCACCAAGGGACTGCGCACTGTCCTCCAGACTTGTGGAACCGAAACTGCTTTGAGGGCAAGCGAAATGGCCAATCGTCAGCGAATACAGCCCTGGTGGCTGACCGACATGAGCGAGAGCTGTCCGGCATGTACTCGTCAGTGTGCCGGTAAATCTTTTCCCCGCGAATAAAAGCAATCGCGCACCACTGCGCACGCTTGGACCAGATGGCCAGCCGCTGTCGCGCAAATACTACTCCGCGAAAACTGAGCGCGACCTGGATGCAGATGAAATCGTCCGTGGCTATGAAGTCAGGAAAGATAAGTACGTTGTTATCACTGATGAAGAACTGGAACGCCTGGCGCCCGATAAAACACGCGATATCGACCTGAAACGATTTGTGCCGCAAGAGTCAATCCCGCCCGTCTATTTCGAGCGCGGTTATTTCCTCACGCCGGCGGCCGGTTCCGAAAAGGCTTACAAACTTTTGGCGCAAACGATGGAAAAGGATGGCAAGGCGGGAGTGGCCACCTTTGTGATGCGGGGCAAGGAATATCTGGTCGCGATCTTTGCGGAGAACGGTATCCTCCGTGCAGAGACGATGCGATTTCCTGACGAGCTAAGGACACCCGCCGATATTGGGTTACCAAAAAAGCCAAAGGTTCCCAAAGCAACCGTGACAAAGTTTGAGAAACTGATTAGCAGTAAGTCGAAGAAGCAATTATCGCCCCGCAAGCTGGCGGACGAACAAACAGAGCGGCTGCTCAAGCTGGTTAAGAAGAAGAGCGGCCAACGCAAAAATATTATCGAGGTTGAAGGCGGCGCGGATGAGGTTGAACCGGGGAAAGTGGTCGATCTGGTTGCGATCCTAAAGAAGAGTCTGGCGGGAAAAGGCTGACTCGGCTAAACCAACTCAAGGCGCCGCCTCCGCGAGCCGATTGTAGTGAACCAACTAAACTGGAGCTCGAGCGACAGAAGCAACGCCCGCGGGAACTAGCTGTTAACGCTGAGAAGCTGCGTATCCCGGACGTTTAACTTGGTTCGCAGAAGGATTCGGTTCCAACCACTGTCGTATACGCGCCTCAGGTAGTTATACCCATCTCTTGGTTGTGCTGCACGTTCAAATATTAACGGACTGTGCACCGTGATCACGTCACCACTCGGTGATAACACGAATCCGCCGGGCTCTGTGAATCGAGGCAATGTCACCGCCAGCACTCGCTATTTGCTCGTCAACGGCGGGGTCACTGGCTCGACCTCTGGTTACCGCAATACGACATCGCAGGAAACGTTGTCAAAGCAATAGACGGCCTCGGTTATGCTACGACTATCGATTATAGCGTCCGATTTGGCGCGCCGAGTCGTTGACCGCTGGTTGAGAATCGCAAGATCGTAAGCCTGACCCCGATATTCATGCCCATGGTTTGGGAAAGGGGCGAGGGGCAATCTATCACGATTGCAAGAGTGTCCCCAGCGCGCTGGCCTGTGCGCCACTTTTTGGCCCGAACCGTTACGTAGCGAGGCTTACAAGATCCCAGGAGACGCGTGGGTTGTCCTAATGCTAATCCTGGGCTGATAGAATTTCGGATATCGAATTTAATTACTGCTTTTCTGGGTCCGGCCTCACGTCGATCATCGGAGACATTCAGCGACGGGCGAGGTGGGCGCGAAAAGCAGTCAGGCTCGCAGGAGAGACGATGCGATCGCCAGTGTCAGGTTCAAACTGTGGTCCATGTGCATCGATCGCAACCTTGAAACCGGGGTTGTCGAGATTCGGAATGCTATAGACGAGATCGTTCGCCTTCGTGAGGGCCGAGTAGACTCGATCAGGGTCACAAAGCCGCCCGTCCACGGGAGTAGACGAGGGCGTCATCCGGTCATCCGGTTCGATGCGATTGGATCAGAAAGCCAAATGTTCATTATTCAATGTCGGTTGGAGTCCAAACAAAGGGAGTTGAGGGGCGCGACGGACGACTACTTCTGTTTCGTTTGTGTGGAAACCGAAAAGCCAGGGTCCCGGAATACCTCTTTTCCGTCGAGCAGTGTGAGCAGTACTTTGACTTTGTGAATTGAGTCGACTGGTGTAGTGAAGAGATTACTGCTCAAGACGACGAGATCCGCAGCCTTGCCGACTTCGATAGAGCCAGTTTGTTTTTCGCGGTGACTCAAATAAGCGCCATTAATCGTGTAGGCAGCTATCATCGTTGGCAGGTCGGCCCGTTCTTCGGGAATCCACGGCGTCCGCTTCGCGTCATCCAAGCCGTAACGCGTTATGCCCACCTGCATCGCCTCCAGAGGATTCATGGAGGTTACTGACCAATCGCTACCTCCGACAATCACGGCACCAGTCTTTATCATGCTTCCAATGGGATAGAGCCATCGTGAGCGTTGGGGACCCAGGATCGGTTCTGTCATATCAGTGATGTATGAATCAGGATAGGCCCAAAGCGGTTGAAAGTTTGCGACGACGCCCAACTTCGCGAAGCGAGGGATATCTTTGGGGTCAATCAATTCCAGATGCGCAATATGATGCCGCGCATCAGTCCGCCCGTTAACCTTTTGCGCGGTTTCGTAGGCGTCCAGTGACATTCGGATTGCCCCATCACCGATCGCATGTATGTGAATTTGAAAGCCCGAACGATCCAGCATGGTGATAAGGCTTGTCAGCGCCGCCGGCGAATAGTTTGGGGTGCCATGGTATCCGGGCCTGTCAATATATGGAGCCAAAAGGAAGGCGGTGTGGGTTTCGATTACGCCGTCGACAAAGATTTTTGCCGCGTTAGCACTTAAGTGAGGAGACTTGTACAGCGACCTGATTCTGATGAGTTCGGGAATCTGCGAATCAGCTTTGTCAGGACTGATTCTACTAGCAGCCACGACTCGAACCGTTAGCTTCCCTTGTCGATCTAATACTTGATAGGCACGGAGTGCGTTTACTGAGGCACGGGCGTCCTGAACCGAAGTGATTCCTAAGCTGTTAGCGAGCTGTAAGGAACGAGTAAGCCCGTCCACATAATCCTTCAGCGTGGGAGTAGGGATGTACCGAGCAACCAGGCCCATGGCAGATTCGCGTAATGTACCTGAGGGCTCGCCGCTACTGTCGCGTTCAATGCGCCCGCGCTCCGGGTCTCGAGTGTCCTTGCGAATGCCGGCGATAGCTAATGCTTTTGAGTTGACCCATGCAGAGTGCCCATCTGATGCCTCAAGGAAAACAGGTAAATCGGGAGCGATTGGATCGAGTAATCCTTTCGAAGGATTGCCGTTTACGAAAAGAGGTAGGTCCCATCCACTCCCAACTATCCACTTCTTCCCATTGAGGTTGATCTTACACTGGCTAACTTTGTCCAAAACTTCTGCGACGGTTGTGAGATTCGCCAGTGCACAATCGCCTAACTGCATCCCACTCGTGACCGGATGTACGTGGGAATCATGGAAACCGGGAAGCAGCATTCTTCCTTGCAGATCAATAACTCTTGTTGTATATGTCACATACCTCTGAAGACCGGAGTTGGGCCCAACGTAAATTATCTTGTTGTCTTTGATGGCAACCGCCTCAGCCCAACTTCTCGCGGCATCCAACGTATAGACTGTTCCGTTCTTCAGCACGAGGTCGGCTTTCTCTTTTAGCTGCGCTGACAGTGGATAGGCATTGAGCGTAAGCGCGAGGATCAGTCTTACACCGAATCTCAGTGAATTTGAAACACCTTTACTCACTCTTAATCCGGAGAGCCTACGGAGCAATTTCATGTCTAAATTCATTGAATTTAAAACTACAGATGATGGAACTCACCTGCTGGTCGAGGTTGATGATAAGGAAGTAACCACGGGCATTGCGAAAGCCGGGCTAAGAGAAGTAGCTGGAAGAACCATTTCACAGGCCCAGGAGATCTTTGAGCAAGCCATACAGACTGCGCTACAAATAAATGTGGAAACCTTCTATAAAGCCATCCAAGCGCTTCCGCATCCTCCGACCGATGTCGAGATTTCCTTCGGATTGAAGGCCACGGGAGAGTTGGGTAACTTTGCCATAAGCAAGCTAGGTGCAGAGGCGAACTATACAGTAAAAATGAATTGGAAAGCCATCAATCCAGCCAGCTAGCATCGCCACCCATCAGCGATCTAGCCGTTCTTTAACCCAGGAAATGATTTAGACAGTTTCACCATATATGAGTGGTGAGCTTTTGATTTGTTGTCGCCCGCTGCTGATCTGTATTGATTAGCGAAATCCTCTACTATTAAATGTATGTCCGCTCTCAATAATCCCCTTGAAGGAATTGTACGAATCCTCAAACCTGACGGCACCACGTCGGGTACCGGGTTCTTCGCCGGCAACCTCAACAACATCGTGACTTGCGCGCATGTGGTCCAGAACGCTGATGTTGAGCCCAGCGGCATCGTCAACTTTGTCATGCACGCAGATCCACAGAAGCAGGTTTACAGGGCCCGCGTTTTGACGGAGGGTTGGCGTCCCGCCGCAGCTGAAGACATCGCTTTCCTGTCACCCGAGGATAGCGACCAGGCACTCCATCATTTCACGCTTCAAAATCGTGTGGCTGTAGCCCTCGGCACATCGTCGTTTGCACAGGGACGAACGCTTAGCACTTTTGGGTATCCGTCTACTACGCCCGTAGAGGGACAGAATGGGAGTTGTCTCGTGATCGGGAGAACTCGAGTAAATGGCTGTGAGGTTTTACAACTTCGCAGCCAAGAGATTAGCTATGGTTTCAGCGGAGCTCCGGTCTGGGATACCGCCTCGAACTTCGTGGTCGGTATGGTCACGGAGATCATTCCCGAAGGTAGTGATGAAGGGCGTCCTCACCAGGATACTGCCTTCATAACCCCGATTGAAACAATTCGCTTAGCCAACCCGCAACTCACCCTCGACGATACCTGTCCATACCGAGGGGTCGAAACCTTTGATGTCGAGCATAAGGACTTCTACTTCGGCAGGGACGACGCGATCAAGGAAACGATCAACGGGCTAAGAAACCACGATTTGGTGACGATCGTAGGCGTCTCCGGAAGTGGGAAGTCGTCGCTGGTGAGAGCTGGCATAGCAAGAGGCCTGAGCTTATGGCAATACCCTGAGTTGATGAATCGGCAGATCGCTATTTTCAAGCCAGGGCCGGCCCCGTTCCTAAACTTGTTGGTCGCCCTCTGCTCGCTGGAGGGACGAACTTATGCCGACGTGGAAAAGGATTTCCATCTGCCCCCACAGTCAGTAGAGAAAGCCGACATGTCGGGGGTAAGAGAAGTACTTCGCGAACAGACAACAAAAGAGATCGCTCAACTGCTCCGGGAACACTGTCGCGGTAAGAACCTTCTGCTGATCGCCGATCAGTTCGAGCGTTTGTTCACCGACTGCCGCGATGAAGAGATCCAGAGGCGGGTCATTGAGATCCTCCTCCAGGCTGCCGGTCCGGAAGTCAAAGTCATGATCGTGCTACGGGTAGACTTTTACAAGAGAGCCCTCGACCACAACGATTTAGCGCAAGCAATTAAGCGGTCGGAAGTTAAGCTACTTTCAATGACCGACAGCCAGCTGGCAGATACCATTGTGTTGCCGGCAAAAAAGGTAGGCCGCGAGTGCGCGCCCGCACTCGTGGCAAGTTTGGTAAACGACATCCGCGGGCGGGCGGGTGATTTGCCATTGCTCCAGTTTACGTTAAAGGAACTCTGGAAGACTGATGCTTCATCGGGAGTGCTCACTCGCGAGTCATACGACAAGCTCGGCTACATTGGGCCGAACGAGTCTGTCACTGGAGTTCGCGGCGCTATCATCAAGAGGGCTGAAGAAATTTGGCAGACGCTCCAGAACGAAAAAAAAGACAAAGCCACCGAAAGGATATTTACTTCACTGGTGTTGGCCGCGCAGCCGTCCTCAAAGGACGATGATCTGGGGGCACTTGATACAAGCCGCCGGGCGTCCTTGGCCGAGTTTGACGAAGCTACCCGCGAAGTAGTTTCCGAGCTCACCTCGTCATTTCTTCTAACGACAAGCATGGATCCGTTTACCGGCACGAGTGTAGTCGAAGTTTCTCATGAAGCGCTTATAACGAACTGGCCTCGATTACAGAACTGGGTGAGATCTCGGCGTTCATACCTGAATTGGTACACACAGAAACTGGGGCCCTACCTGCAGCGCTGGCAGGACGAGGAGTCGCCCCGTAAAAAAGCAAAGCTGCTCCTCCCCGAGATCATGCTGCCTGAGGCGCGACAGTGGCTGGCACAGTATCCTGATCTCCTCACCGGCCCGCCCGCAACCTACGTGAAGAGTAGCGTAGAGAAACTGAGATGGAAGCGCTTCTATCAGGCGATTGCAGCCGCGGCAGTCGTTGCCGTTCTTGCCACCATCGTTTACATGCAGTTCATAAAAAACGCTTCGAAGGCTGAAGAATTCCATGAACGCGGGATCCGAGCTTTGATGGGCCACGATTATCAACAAGCTCAACTGTTGTTTGCCGAGTCGCTCAACTGGAGCGACTCATTGGATGCTCGTCATCACTTACTTGAAGCACGCTCGAATGGTGCGCTGGGTGCGTATACGAGCTCACCGCCCGGCGAGGTGTTCGAAGTAACTCCGGATGGCAAATGGCTGGCATTTATCGGCGACCAAAAGGCTAAGCTTTGGGACAAATCGGCGGGAGTTGAGAAGCCGACTGCTTTCCTCGTCAGTGAAGTGAGAAGCGTAAGAATTGCTTTGAGTAATGACGGAAAGCTGTTGGCTTTTGGGGACGATAGCGGGAATGTTCGTCTCTGGGATTTCACCGCGAATCGAGAGCTGACAGAGCGGCCTCCGGTGTCAACAAAAACTCAGGGAGGGGATGTTAGCGCCATCGACAGTATCACTATTTCCCCCAACGGAAAGTTGGTTGCCTACGGCAACATGGATGGCATGATTACGCTGTGGAACCGCGATTCGCCGCATGCGATATATCGCGCTGAAAAGGCCCACGGCGAGACTGCCGTTCACTGTCTGGGATTTAGCCAGGATGCTAACACCTTAGTATCAGGGGCAGGTGATGCGTCGATTAACGTCTGGAAAGTAACGGAAGGTGGACTGAAAAAAGAGAGTGCCCTCTCAGGACATGAAGACTTCATCACTTCCGTAGCGTTTAGCTCACCCGTCCCGGGCGCGCCGAGGCAGATGGCATCGGGAGCCGCCGACGGCTCTGTGCGTGTCTGGAGTTTCGAGGGTGAGGCGGAGAAAGATAAGCATGGTGTCTTTCAAAGAAAGCCCGCTTATTTGCTTATTGGACACTTGGGAAGGGTGAACGCCGTTGCTTTCAGTCCCGATAACAGCTTGATTATCTCTGGCAGTGAGGACGAAACGGTACGCTTGTGGAACACCTCAGTTCGCAAAGAAATCCTGAAGGTCAGCACGTACGGTCAACGAGTCAACGCTGTCGCTTTCAGTGAAGATGGCACGGAGATCATCGCAGGCAGCCATTTTTCAGGTGGCTCAAATACATCGGTCAGGCAATGGCGAATTAATCATCGGCCCGAAGCGACAACCCTCTATGACTCGAGTCAGGTCACTGCCGTCGCTTTTCATCCGTACGACGACCGGTTGGTTTTCGGCGGGCTGTCGGGACCCATTAAGGTATTTGATCCTCAGACTGGCTCAGTCAAAGCATTGTTGGCTGCTCCCGGCGCCTCGCCGATTCCTGAAGGACTGGACGCTCTCGCTTTTCGAGGGACCGATGGGATGCTCGCTTCCGGTACCTACGACGGAACCATTCAGCTTTGGAATTCAACCGATCTCACGCCAGCTCGACGTTTCAAGATCGACAAGCCGGTGTGGGGACTTGCTTTCCATCCGACCGCCCCGCAGTTAGCAGCTGGCGGGCAGGACAAAAAGATTCATCTTTGGGATATTCGCGACGGCTCCGAGAAGAACCAGAAAGATCACGAGAATGTTTCGGTTTGGAGCGTTGCGTTTAGTTCTGATGGACACATAATGGCAAGCGGTGGCGGCGACGGAAAGCTACGTCTGTGGTCGACCCCGGACCTTACGCTGAGGAGCAGCTTCTCGCTTCCGCGTGGTGACGAACTGTGGGGTGTCCCTTTTGATGTCTCCGATCAAAGGATGATTACCGGAGGACTGGATCGGACAGTGCGCGTTTGGTCCATCGAGCAAGTGTTGGCCCAACAAAGCACTGACCCATTGATAGAGTTCCCAAGCCATGCCGGTATTATTCAAAGTCTCGCAGTAAGCCCTGACGGCGAGTGGGTGGCGTCGGCAGGTTCCGATCACACAGTGGGACTTTGGAACCTACGAACCAAGGATAGTTTGCGGCTGGAGCTGCATGATCGTCCTGTGTGGTGGGTGGCTTTCAATCGTGACGGCAAACTCTTTGCATCGGGCGGCCTCGACAACCGCGTAAGGATTGTCAGTATGGATGCCATCGCTCACATCAGAAACGCGGCACCTGCAAAATTGCTGGAAGAGGCGCAGAAGGATACTTGCCTGAGATTGAATGGCCGCGAAGTGGAATATGTACCATGCAAGCGATAGGAAGTGCTCAATTTCCTTCTCCAACAACCCATCAAACTTGAGAAATTCGAGGCGATCGCCAGTGTCAGGATCAAACTATGGTCCAGGTATATCGATCGCAGGTCCAGGTGCATCGATTGCAACCTTGACATCACCGCTCACTGCACACGGCTGTTATTTGCAAGCGCGAAATGGAAACGTCAGGACCAGATTGTGAAGGTCGTGTTTCGGATCGATCTTGAGCGATGGGGGTGGACTGGGGTCAGGCTTGCGATTTGCGATTCTCTGTCACTCTGTCACTCGCCCCGTTGCATTGTTGAATGATCTCGGAGCCAGCGTTCTCCAGAATCGCAAAGTCGCAAGCCTGACCCCGTTTTGTTTCCCTGGTATTAGTCCGTCCGGAGTCGACGGCACGATGCAGCTCGACGGAAGCTGCGCGACAACGCAAACACCAGTAAGCTGGCGTCGGAGATCATCGAGAAATACAGCAGCGGCGAATGATTCAGAATCGCAAAATCGCAAGCCTGACCCCAGTCAACTGAGCCTCTTGTCGGGTAAAACTTTATGTGAATGAGTCAAGTTTTTGAGTCAGCAGTAAAACAGAGAGTTAGCCGAGGGCGGTGACAGTGTTTGCGGCTCTGCCGCCTTCCGTGCGGAAAGGCTCGGGCCTTTCCGATAGCGGTTTCATTCGTTGAGGCTCCGCCTCTGATGTCGTGCGGAGGCATAGCCTCAAGCAAATAGAGGTGTCGGTGAGGCGGAGCCTCACCGCACGGAAGGCGGCAAAGCCGCGGAACCAAGCTTAGAGACAAGCTCAGAGAGAAACTCAGAGTGTAAGAGCGAGTGAGACTTGTAGGGCCAGCGAGACTCCAGAAAGAAACTGACTTGTCGCAAGCGGAGAGGCTCCCAAAACGAACAGACTTACGATCCGGGTTATCGCAAGAATTCGCCGCCAAAGTACAAACACACGGTTCGTCGGTCTGCGGCAGAGCCTCGCTAGTGTCCTGTTTCTAAAGTTCGCACAACAAATAGTCGGCCATTTTCGTAAGGCGGTGTGCATTAGGTCCGAAGGACCGGTATTCAATAACCACGTCCGTAAGGGCGTGGATCAAGAATCTCTCAGACGATGAGCGCCGAAGGTGCGGAATAAATTACCTCCCCATCTCAGCCAGTGACGGCCCGACGGCCCTCCGGGCCTCAGGCATTATGGCTTTGCCTTCCACGCCCTAACGGACGTGGCTATTAACTGTCGGTCCTTCGGACCTGGGGCCGTGCCGCTTCGGCCTCGGAGTTATTAATCGAACTTTAGAAACACCACACTA
>JANNJZ010000220.1:0-3428 GCA_031396065.1 Pyrinomonadaceae bacterium
GGCACCGCCCACCGGTGCGACTTGCGATTAACCGTGTCCGGCACCGGGGGGCGGTGCCCCCCTCTAAACGAACGTAAGAAACCAGGACGAGCCTAAAACTTTGATCAAGAAGCTCCCAAAAGCAAGGGTTCCAAGTAACCCATTCTCAAGGTCAGGAAGGCGGGCTTGCCCCCGCTCTTTTATCTAAGGGTTTCGCGGCTTTGCCGCCTTCCGTGCGGTAAGGCTCCGCCTTACCCTGAGGGCTTCATTATTTCCTTTGAGGCTACGCCTCTGCACGTGACGGAGGCATAGCCTCTAATTCAAACAAGGCATTGCGGTAAGGCAGAGCTTTACCGCACGGAAGACGGCAGAGCCGCACAGGAGCGAACCCTGCTCTGGTCCCCAACTCCGGTTACTGTCCGGGACGTTCTACAGTCCGGGAGGTTTTGGCGGAGCCGTTGGCGGAGCGGTGGGTTGCGTGCGTGGCTTATTGAATTGCGAGGTTGGCAGCCATTGCGGCATCGTCGGCGCGTTCGCGACCCGCAACCCGATAATCAGTCCAACTTGTCCGAGTGTTTGCGGTCCAGTCCAGTTCCAGTCGGGTTTAATGGTATCGTTCTCTGAGTGGTAATCCGTCGCCAACCATTTCCTCACGCGGGGAACCCAGGCTGACACATCACCCTCGGGACCACCCATCAACATCAGGGCCGGCACTCCCTTTTTCACAAACGCATAATGATCAGAACGCACAAAAGCGTTCTCTTCCGGCATAGGATCTGGTGCAACTGTGTTTCCGGTTGCAGCCGTTACCTCGCGAAACAACATACCCAGATCGGAATGCTCCGCACCAAATCCGACGATATTCTTCACTGGCCCATAGACTTCAGTGCCGATACCGTCGAAATTAATATCGGCGGCCACTTTGTCGAGCGGCCAGGTTGGGTTCCTGACCCAATACTCCGCTCCGTACAATCCATACTCTTCGCCAGTCACAGCCAGAAAGATAATCGAACGGCGCGGGCGCGCAGCTGGTTTAGGGAAGGCCTTGACGATGGCTTCCGCAATGGCGGTGATGGTTGCCGTCCCGAGAGCATTGTCCGCCGCGCCTGGGAAAATCCGGCCTCCCTCTATTCCGTACGCATCGTAATGCGCGGTATAGACCACCGCTTCTTCTTTCAATTTCGGATCAGAACCTTCCAAAACGGCGGCTACGTTGCTGCCAGTCGCCTCTTCGAGCTTGAACCGTAAAGCCACAGTCGTCGCCTTACCAAGATCGCGAGATACCATTTCGCCAGTCTTCGCCTTTTCTACGGTCTGCGCGAAAGTCATCGGCGAACCAGCAAAAATTTTCTCCATGGCAGGATCGCCGGCGAGCAGCACCGGCGGGATCTTCATAGTTGGCGCAGGAGCGGAGGCGAGACTCACGCGTCGACGCGAAAGGTAACTAGCTATGGTTGAGAATGGTTGTGCTGCCGTTCCGGCTCCGGTCAGTATTATGCCAGCCGCGCCGCGACCGAAGATGTTCATCGCTCTGGCCTGCTGGCTCGCGGCCCGGCGCCAGATGCCCTCATCGACTCCCGCGGGCTGCCCGCTGATCACGATCACAAGTTTGTCTTTCAAATCAAGACCAGCCAGATCGTCCCGCTTCAACTCAGTCGAGACCACCCCGTAACCCGCAAACACAACCCCGCCCGTAAAATCGACTTGCTCAGAGGTGTAAGGCGGCAACACCACGTAGTCAACACCGTGCACGAGTGCGACATCGCCCACCTTTATTGACGACTCGGGCAGAACGCGAGCAGACTTGAACTTAATCGCCTGCAAGTAAGTACCATTTTCGCCACCGGGTTTGAGTCCCAGTTTCGCGAACCGATCAGCCAGATATTGGGCGGCCTTGTCGCCGCCGGGTTGAGCGGTTCCCCGGCCTTCGAACTCCTTCGAGCTGAGGGTCGTGGTGACTTCACGGATTGTTTCGAGTTTCACCTGGGCAGCGGCTTTTTTCTCGGCACTGGTTAATGTTGCCGGAGCCTTGCTGGTTGCGTCGGCAGTAGCCGTAGCCGTCTTAGTGGAAGTTGCGGTCTGTTGCCATGCCAGCGCGGAGGTAGAGAGCAGCGCAATGGCGAGTAAAGCAGACAAAAGCTGACGCCGGAGGTAATTATTACTGTAAAGCGATTTCATGAAGGATTCTCCTAAGTGGATCTTGGATGCGGACGAAGAAAGGTGTAATACGCAGGAGACGACGGAATGTTCTACCCGGCTTTACTAAAGCGAACAAATGCCGCGACCTCGACTCAAAAATGGGAAGCAATCCAAATCCTCGGACGTCTAATAGGTGAATAATCGATTCAAGCCTGGCTGAGGTATTAAAATGGTTTGCGGTGTCAATGCTCTGAGATAAGCCTCGCAATCAAGAACGCGGCCCCCGCCGCCACACTCCCGATAAACGTGGTTTGCAGTGCGCTGCGGAGCGGTCTCATTCCGGTGAAGCGCCCCTTAACAAATCCGAAAACGAAGAGCGCCAGGAGCGTGAAGATAATGGAAATGAGTAGCGCGGTTGAAACCTTATCAGTGGCAATGTACGGGGCGAGCGGGATAAATCCTCCCAGCGCGTAGGCGCTGCCGATTGTGAAGGCACTTACCAGCGCGCGCTTTGGGTCCGGCTTTTCAAGTCCGAGTTCGAAACGCATCATGAAATCGATCCATTTTTGTGGTTGTTTGCGCAAAGCCTCAACAATCGGTTTGGTCTCTTCTTCGCTCAGCCCATATTCCTGAAACACCTCAGCAACCTCTCGCATTTCCTCATGAGGTATCTCAGCCACTTCGCGCTTTTCGCGTTCACGTTCCTTGAAATAATGCTCGGCATCGCTTTTGGCGGCGAGATAACCGCCCAGACCCATGGCAATGGCGCCGGCGGCAATCTCCGCGAGGCCAGCCGTCACAATGATGTGGGTTTGGCTGATGGCTCCTGTCAGTCCGGCGGCCAGAGCAAAGGGCACCGTCAGGCCATCAGACATTCCAATCACCACGTCTCGTACAACTGCGCTGGCCGTAAAGTGTCGTTCAGTATGGGGAGTTTGCGGCATGTGGGAGACTCCAGACCGAATAAGATTAATTGCGGGTTATGACGCGGAGAATGATAACACCTCAAACTTCATTCTTAAGGCCTGAGCTAAAGATTGGGTAGTGCTCCGTGAGCGTGTTGCTGGGATCCAGTTACGACGAGGCGATGAGGCGATGAGGTCAGTACCATCTCGCGGTAGCGGATGGGCCAACCGATTGCCAATTGTCGAGTGCCGATTGCAGATTGACCTATGACGAGAAATCAATCGAAAATCTAAAGTTGGCAATCAGCAATCGAACGGACCCACCCGGTACCGAGACTGTGTGAAAACTGCGGGTTCGTAGCGCCAAAGGCGCGAAATGTGACAGCCTGGGCCATCGGCCCAGGT
>JANNJZ010000223.1:0-8770 GCA_031396065.1 Pyrinomonadaceae bacterium
CCACCTCTAAACGAACGTGTTCTTTCTTATCTGATTAGTTTCATCCACGCCGTCCCGGTGGGCGGTGCCCACCTAAACGAACGTGTTCTTACTTATCTGATTAGTTTCATCCACGCGGCACCGGTGGGCGATGCCCACCTCTAAACGAACGTGTTCTTACTTATCTGATTAGTTTCATCCACGCCGTCCCGGTGGGCGATGCCCACCTCTAAAACGAACCGGGGAGGAGTTTTATCAGATTGAGACGGCGTCATCGACTGCCGAGGGTTCACCCCCAGGCCCGTTCTCGGGTTGAGGGACCCCCGCGAACTCGTGATGCTGCGCAATTGCCCGCTCCACCGCCTCTTCGATCTCTTCCAGCTTGAAGGGCTTGTGAAAAAAAGCGAAGGCTCCCATGTCGATGACCTCTTGACCATAACCGCCCTCCGGCATTCCTGATATAACAATTACCGGAGTGGCAGGATGCCTTTCCTGAACATAGTTAAGCAGCTCGCGGCCGCTAAGTCCGGGCATTGAAAGGTCAGTGAGCACTGCGTCATAAGTTTCGATCTCGAGATATGCCAGCGCTTGCTCTGCGCGATCGGCCGTATGACACTCGTGTGAGGCTGACAGAAGGTCGTGAAGCATGTCACGGATGAGGGTATCGTCATCGACGATCAGCAGTGTAGCCATCCAGGTTCTCCTAAAGGTTTGAGGAACGAAGCATCGTTATCGGCCGCATTCTAACCGCCTTTGTACATTGCGGCCTAGCAATGTTTCCGAATGGTACTTTGCAGTTTGATAAGCAGCAGCATGATCGGACTATGACAATCGCTCTCTGATGTGTCATGAAGTCAGTACCACCTTGCGGTAGAGACTGTGTGAAAACTGTGGGTTCTTAGCGCCAAGGGCGCGAAATGTGACAGCCTGGGCCATCGGCCCAGGTAGACTGACCTAAAAAGTCCCAGCGCTGAAGGCGCAAAATGAGGGTGGACTTAGCGGAATCCCGAGGATTTTCAATCGAGACTTGCACTTCGCGCCTTCAGCGCTTCCGGATTGTTATGACCTTACCCAGGGCGTTTGCCCTGGGCTATCACATTTCGTGCCCTTGGCGCTGAGAACCAGGAGTTTTCGCACAGTCTCCGTTAGTGGGTGGGTCCGTTCGTAATCAAGGGATTTCAACGTTAGACGTGATTGTTTTTGGCGGCTCGGCGGGTAGTCTGGCTGCCGAATTCGAAATCAGCGTCGCCTCAGCCTCCAGGATGATGTGGGTCGTTTGCAAGACTGTGTCCGGATTCAGTGAGATTGAGGAAATACCCTTAGCAACCAGGAACTGGGCAAATTCAGGATAATCTGAGGGTGCTTGTCCGCAGATTCCAATCTTCTTGCCGGCGCGATGGGCTGCCTCGATTGCCAGCGTCACCATGCGTTCAACTGCGCCGTCGCGCTCATCAAAAAGGTGTGCAACCATTTCTGAATCGCGATCGAGACCGAGCGTGAGTTGGGTCAGGTCGTTTGATCCGATGGAATAGCCGTCAAAGACGCGCAGGAATTCATCAGCGTAAATCACGTTTGCCGGAAGTTCACACATCGCATAGATCTCCAGTTCGTGTTCACCCTGTTTCAATCCAAACTCTGCCATCAAAGCCACTACGCGTTCGGCCTCGGCGACCGTGCGACAGAAGGGAATCATCGCCTTGACGTTGACCAGACCCATTTCATCGCGCACCCGCTGCATCGCCAGACACTCTAATTCAAAGCCTTCTCGGTAGCGATCGTCATAGTAGCGCGAGGCTCCGCGAAAACCGAGCATGGGGTTTTCCTCGATTGGTTCAAACTCCTGGCCGCCGATCAACATCGCATACTCATTCGATTTGAAGTCGGACATTCTCACTATCACCGGTTTCGGATAGAAGGCCGCGGCGATCCGAGCGATGCCCTCCGATAAGCGACGAACGAAAAAATCGCGAGGATCTTCCTCGCCCAGACGCTGTTCGATAACCTTCACCACTTCCGGACTCTGCAGATGCGGATAACGCACCAGCGCCATTGGGTGAATGCCGATGTGATTGTTGATGATGAACTCCAGTCGGGCCAGTCCCACTCCGTCATTGGGCAGCGAAGCCACTGCAAACGCGTGATCCGGGTCGCCGACATTCATCATGACCTGAGTCCGTGGTCTTTGTTCGTCTCCAACTACGCGGCGGTCAACTGCGAACTCGACCAGGCCTTCATAGATATTCCCGTGCGCACCTTCAGAACAGGAAACGGTAACTTCGTTTGCACCTGCCAATATCTGGGTCGCGTTTCCAGTGCCGACAATGCAGGGAAGTCCGAGCTCGCGGCTGATGATCGCGCTGTGGCAAGTTCTACCACCGCGGTCCGTGATGATGGCCGCAGCCCTCTTCATGATCGGCTCCCAGGCGGGGTCGGTCATTGAAGTTACCAGCACATCGCCCGCCTTAAACTCGGCCAGCTGATCTGGATCAGCCAGTACGTGCACTCGGCCATGGCTAATCTTCTCGCCTACGGCAATGCCGGAAACCAGTGGCGCGCCATGATCACCAGTCAGCCGGTAAGTCTCAATGTAGTTTTCGCGATTGCTGGCGTGGACCGTTTCGGGCCGGGCTTGCAGAATAAACAGATCGCCTGTTTGTCCGTCCTTGGCCCACTCGATATCCATCGGGGTCGACTTCCCGGCCAGCTCTGAATAGTGTTGCTCGATCAGGCAGGCCCAGCGCGCCAATTCCAAAACCTCATAATCGCTGAGACAAAAGCGCCGGCGTTGGGCTTCTACCACTTCGCGCGTGCGCGTGCCCCGGCCGTCGAGTCCATAGACCATCTTCACTTCTTTGCCGCCGAGTCGACGGCTGACAATGGGTCGGGAACCTGTTTGCAACGTGGGCTTGAAAACGACCCATTCATCCGGCGTGGCCATTCCCTGGACGATCGCCTCACCGAGTCCCCAGGCGCCATTCATTACTACCACGTCGCGAAATCCTGATTCGGTATCCAGAGTAAACATCACTCCGGAACATGCCTGGTCGGAACGGACCATCGGCTGGACACCTATCGATAGCGCCACCTCGAAATGATCGAATCCTCTCGCCGCCCGGTAGGAGATCGCCCGGTCGGTCCAGAGCGACGCAAAACAACGATGGCAGGCTTCGATCAATCGATCGACGCGCACGTTCAAAATCGTATCCTGTTGTCCGGCGAAGGATGCGTCCGGAAGATCCTCCGCCGTGGCTGATGAGCGCACGGCAACTTCGGGTGTGCGTCCGAGCCGTTCACAGAGTCGGCGGTAAGCCCCCGCGATCGCCTCGTCCACTTCCCTGGGAAGAGGGGTATCGAGCATTAGTGCACGGGCTTCCCGCCCCGCGTGGTTGAGCGCTCGAATGTCGTTGTGATCCAGACCATCCATCAATTCGCGCAGTCGTTCTCCGAGGCCGTCCGTCTGCAGTAGCAACCGGTAGGCCTCGCTGGTGGTGGCGAAGCCGTCGACTGCTCGCACGCCACGTGGTACGAGGGCCCGAAATAGTTCGCCAAGGCTGGCACACTTGCCACCCACGAGTTGAATGTCCTGGGCGCCCACTTCACTGAGATCGAGCACGAGCGGTTTGGCGTTTGCTGACATGTGGTTTCTCCTGGCGGGGCTGGGACGGGCTTTCGTTATTTCTTGCGCGATAGAGTCTATACGACCTCGCGATCGGAGTCGATAAAAGTCCGATTAGCGGACCTCTTTCGCAGTGGAGACCACCGGATCACAAACGCAAAAGATTCCCAACCTGAAAGGTGTGGCAGAAAACAGTGGCACCCCTCCAGGGTGCGGGCGAAACCCCCGCTTGATCCGGTGGTCTGCGCCAAGCTCCGACCACCGGCTACTATCTGAGAGCCCTTCAGGCTCGGAACCAGCCGCTACCCGCGGGGTGTTACTGACTTCATTGCCTTCGACCTCTCCCTCTGTAGCAACACATTGCTGGAGCATTGCCCACGTTTTTGCCAGCTACAAATAAATGAATCGCTCTGTTAGTATGAGGCCGCATTTCTTCATTGCGACGCTGGCCATAACTGGAGCGTTCGTAAGCCAAAATTCCGAATCTGGGAGACTGAAAAGATGGGCCACGAGTTAAAGACGGAGCGCGAGCTGTCTCTGGACTTCTTGCGCGTATGCGAAGCAGCAGCGATCGCCGCGGCGCGCACGATGGGCCAGGGCGACCGTAAATATTCCGATCACGTCGCTGTCGAGGCGATGAGAGAAGTTATGGACACGGTGCCGATGCGCGGTCGGATCGTGATTGGGGAGGGCGAACGAGACGAAGCCCCAATGCTCTATATTGGTGAAGAAGTTGGTGGCGGCTTCGGTGTGAGTGAAGAGATTGCGGAATACTGCCCTGAAGTGGACATCGCGGTCGATCCCTTGGAGGGTACAAATCTGTGCGCCCTCGGCGCCAACAATGCCATTGCCGTGTTGGCAGCGGCTGAACGTGGAGGCCTGCTGAATGCCCCGGATCTTTACATGGACAAGATCGTGGTTGGTCCATCGTCACGGGGAGTGGTGGATCTCGATGCTCCGGTTAAAGACAATCTAAAGAATATTGCCCGGCGACTGGGACGTGACGTTGAAGACCTCACGGTGATTGTTCTCGATCGTACACGACATCAAAAACTAATCTCCGATGTGCGGGAAGCGGGAGCGCGCATCCGGTTGATCGGAGACGGCGATCTTTCCGCGGGCATCTCAGCGGCGGTTGCCGGTACAAACATTCATGCAGTGTTTGGTATTGGCGGCGCGCCAGAGGGTGTGATCACGGCGGCGGCGATGAAATGCCTAAACGGTGAGATACAGGCGAGACTGATTTTCGATCCGGACAAACTTGGAGTCGATAAATCGAAAGTGCCGCCTAGAGCGGAAGTAATCGAGCGGTTGCAGTCGATGGGCATATCAGACTCAAACAAGATTTACGACACCAACGATTTGGCGCCGGGCCGCAAGATTATCTTTGCCGCGACCGGGGTTACGGATGGTGCCTTGCTGAAGGGCGTAAGGTTCTTCGGCGCCGGTAAGCGCACTCATTCTTTGGTTATGACTACCGAGTCGCGACATATTCGGTTTGTGGATACGCTGCATATCGAGGGTGGTCCGGACACCGTGATTCGATTTTAGATTTCGGATTTCGGAATGCTGATTGGTCGCTTGAGACAGCCGCGCTCTCGATGAACGGCATTTATTTTGGGGTTCTATTAATCCGAAATCTGCAGTCGCAAATCAGCATTCCAAAAGATGTACGCTTCTCCCAACGAATACGTCCCGCAAGTAAGCAGCAATCGCCGTCCGCTGCTGATGTGGTTGCTGGTAGCGACTGGGTCTTTAGCCGTGATGGCAATGATCATCGGCGCTCCGATAGCTCTTGCTGCCGGCCGTGGTAATTTAGCTGCCACGATCTACCAGGTCTTTAGTCACCTCTGTCACCAACTACCCGAGCGTTCATTTTTCATCGAGGGACATCCCTTTGCAGTGTGCGCTCGTTGCACCGGGATTTATGCCGGCTTCGCGGCCGCTGCCGTCCTTTATCCCCTGGCGAGATCGCTCGCGAATACCCAGGCGCCGGCGCGAAAATGGCTCTTCATCGCAGCCGTGCCCTTGGCTATTGATTTCGCAATCGAGTTTTCCGGACTCGGGCATAACACGCATTCATCGCGTTTAGTCACCGGTGCCATCCTTGGCGCGATGTCGGTGTTTTATATTATGCCGGGCCTGCTGGATTTGAGCCTGCGTCGTTGGAAGCGAGGGACTGAAACAGCAAAGACTGGCACGAACCCTGCCCAGGATAGTTCGGCTGCCAATGTGTTTTCAGCGCCTGCGGCGCCCAGCGATTACAGCGCCCCGCATCGCCGAATTTAGATTAAGCATCCTGCCTCTAAAGTTCGATCAATAACTCTGAGGCCGAAGTGGCATGGCCGCAGGTCCGAAGGACCGATAGTTAATAGCCACGTCCGTTAGGGCGTGGGAGGTAAGTCCATAGTGCCTGAGGCCCGAAGGGCCGGTACTGGTTGAGTTTGAAGTACGTAATTTATTCCGCACCTTCGGCGCTCATCGTCCCAGAGATTCTTGATCCACGCCCTCACGGACGTGGCTATTGAATGCCGGTCCTGCGGACCTAAAGCAGGCCGCCCTGCGAATATCGCCGGCTCGATTTTCATGCGAACTCTAGAGTCAGGACCCTAGCTTCGCCCGGCATTACTAAAGCTGCTCATCTGGACGAATAAGAACGATCCACGACATCTAACGAAGGTTAGTGTGATTTAGTTGATCGTCGTGCTTCTAAAACCGCCGGATTTGGAATTGGATCAGCGCGCGTTTGCTGGCGCTTCGTTGCTTTACAGAACCGAGTGCGGTAGCGCTGGATGCTGAGATCAACCATGAAATGGTCAATGAATCTATCATCATCCCAATTTGAGTCTGGGATCCGGCGCTACCGCGCTCGGTTCTGTAATGACCTCCGGCCTCGCCGATATAGACTGACCCACTGCACGGATTTGCATGCGGTTTCGTATTACCACCCCTTCAGGTTAGAATCCTTGGCGCGCCGTCCGGACAGTCCCGGTAGGGCGTTCAGAATTAATCAGGTTATTGTTTTGGCGCTGGAGACGATGCCGGCCGATGCACCGAATTTAAGAAGCAATACGAATGTTTTTTCAAGATACACAACCGCCCTTTGGTGACACTCCCAATCAATTATTCACGCAATACTTTCACGATGATGTGTACAAGACCTGGGGAAACATCAGTCCGCTTTACCATCTCGACACCTTCGACTGGGTCGTCCTGATTCTCTACTTCACCATCCTGACTGTGTTGGCAGTTTATGGAGCTTATCGGGTGAAGCAGGTCATCGACTTCTGGCGCTATCGTAAATTCGTTCCTCAACCTCTTGGCAAATTCAGCGAAGAAGATCTGCCGTATATCACGGTTCAACTGCCGCTCTTCAACGAGATGTATGTAACGCAGCGGCTGGTGAAAGCCATTACGGAAATCGATTACCCGCGCGAGAAATTTCAGATCCAGGTGCTCGACGACTCAACCGATGAGACGATGAAGATCGCCCGCGACACAGTGGACGCTTACGTCGCGCAGGGATTTGATATCCAGTACGTTCATCGGACAGATCGCACCGGCTTCAAGGCCGGCGCTCTCGAAAATGGTTTGAAGTCTGCTAAGGGCGAACTGCTGGCAATCTTCGACGCCGATTTCGTGCCCAAGCCCGATTGTTTGCGGAAGCTGGTCGACTTCTTCACCGACCCCATGGTGGGCTGCGCGCAAATGCGCTGGTCGCACATCAATGGCAACTACAATCTGCTGACTCGATTGCAGACCATCATGCTTGATGGCCACTTCGTCGTTGAGCAAACCACGCGTAATCGCACCGGAGGCTTTTTTAATTTCAACGGCACCGCCGGGATTTGGCGCCGCGAGGCAATCGCGATGAGTGGCGGATGGCAACACGATACCCTGACTGAAGACACAGATCTTAGTTTTCGCGCGCAACTGATGGGCTGGAAATTTGTCTACCTGCTCGACGAGGAAGCGCCGGCGGAAATCCCGGTTGAGATTAACGCTTTCAAAGCCCAGCAAAGACGCTGGGCCAAGGGCGTGATGCAGGTGGGCCTTAAGCTCTATCCCAGAATTTGGGGATCGCAGCTGCCGATGCGGGTCAGGCTCGAGATGTTTTTCCGGTTAACTGGAAACATCAGTTACCCGCTAATGATCGTGGCAAGTTTTCTACAGTTTCCCCTCCTGCTGGTTCGTTACAACCAGCCTTTCTATCATTTGATGGTGCTGGATCTCCCGCTGCTGTTTTTCTCGTCAATCTCCGTGTTTCTCTTTTACGGAACAGCTGTCTGGTATCTCGACAAGAAACGCGCGCCGCGCTTGTTGCATTTGCCGCTGGTGATGGCTCTCGGACTTGGCTTAGCGATTTCAAATGCGCGGGCCGTGTTCGAAGCGCTTTTCGGCATTAAGAGTGATTTTATTCGGACGCCAAAGTACAGCGTAGAGAAAACTGAGGATGAGACGTGGAAGCGGAAGAAATACAAACGCAAGCGCGGATGGCTGCCGCTCCTCGAGTTAAGCTTCTCGGTTTATTTTCTGCTCGCCATTCTATATGCCCTTCGCATGAGGATGTGGGGCACAGTGCCGTTCCTGTTTCTCTTCTTCTTTGGTTTTGGATACATGGGTGTCATGAGCATGCTGCAATCGATGGGGGGCGGGCGTTTGGCTTCCCTCTGGAAGCCTGTCGCCGGAACCTCGACAGGGCCATGAGTCCGCACGTTCCTCGGTGTGTGGCAAATGCGGCTCGCGATCAGATTCAAGCTCGGACGCATGATTGTAGGGTGGCACTCCGTGGCCACCCCTTCTTCCGTTTCGCTCAACGCTCGGTGCATGCCGCAACCCAACCATGGGGCGGCCACGGAGTGCCGCCCCTACAATCTCACCAAGTGGCTCTCGAAACGAGCGGGGGTAGGTGTGGTAGTGGTCCGTTAGCGTGTTGCTGGGATCCAGTTACGACGAGGCGATGAGGTCAGTACCATCTCGCGGTAGCGGATGGGCCAACCGATTGCCAATTGTCGAGTGTCGATTGCAGATTGGCCTATGACGAGAAATCAATCGAAAATCTAAAGTTGGCAATCAGCAATCGAACGGACCCACCCGGTACCGAGACTGTGTGAAAACTGCGGGTTCGTAGCGCCAAAGGCGCGAAATGTGACAGCCTGGGCCATCGGCCCAGGT
>JANNJZ010000235.1:0-1723 GCA_031396065.1 Pyrinomonadaceae bacterium
GCTGATGGCTTCGCCTTCGGTCGCCTCGACGATGATTCGATCCAGCGGAAACGAATGCAGATTGGCCGCTTCGATCGTGGAATTCAGCCCGGTTGCGTCATTGAAAGCAGCGCTGGGCAGGAAGTTGAGGTTCAAATACGTGTGAACGCCGATGCGAGCAGCGGTTTCAATGGCCTTGGCCCGGCAGGCCGCGTCGAACGAAGCCATGCTGTCGCCCGAGTACCGACTTATAACCTGGTAGGCAGGCTCACCGTTTCGGCCGCGCACCAACGCTTCGTGGGAATAGGCGGCTCCGGTCCGCGTGTCGACAATCGGCTGATAGGCGAACGAAAAATCCCAGGTATCGGCGTCACTAGGCGCGTCCGCGGATGACGAAACGCCGTTCACTTGGCACCCCCCTCAACCCGCGCACGCCAGCGCCCCTGCGCAAAGGCGGCAAGCAATTTACTCGCCCGTCCCGGCTGAAGTTTGGCCGCGGAATCGGCCGGATGAAAGAAGTCGTTCAACCCCTCGATGTGCGCCAGTTCGGAGGCGTCGATTTCAGCGAACCCCATGGTCCAATCGCCGAAAGCGCGCCGTGCGATCGGTTCGCGAATGATCATTGTCGCGTTCTTGTGGCGCCGATCGGTAGCGATAAGGGCAAACAATTCCAGTACCGTTGCCTCATCACCTTCCAGTACCTGAAAAAAGCTGCCCGAAGTATAGAGCAACATTCCGGTCACCGATCGCTGAGAATTCTTGCGCCGCGCAGTTTCCAAGATGGCTCTAAGGTCGGCGGGAGATAGCTCCCGTGTAGCAGCACTGCAGTAAATAAGATGCGTCAGCTTTTCGACATTCACGACTGTTCCTCCGTTTGCATAAAGTGTCAACGTTGAAGGTTACCTGCTGGCGTAACGCGCAGCTTGCAGGCAGTCAGGTTGACCTAGTGTCACCCATGTCCCCGGACTATTTTGTTACCTATCTCCTCGGCCGCTCAAATCGGTTAGCTCAAACATAACTCGTCCAAATGCTTTTCTTGAAATTGCTGACGATCACCAAGGTAAGCAGCCAAGAGAATCCGAACATAGTCGTAAAGCTACAGGAGCAATGTCGTCTTTTCGTTATCGGTACCGGCGAGAACAAGTTGAGACCGGGTTTTATAGATGCGAACGATTTGTTGCACGATCTAACCTTACTTGTTTTCCTCCTTTTTTGGTATTGCGAATAGTTCTCGTTTGAGTTAGTATCAATCCTGCCCGGCAAATCTCAAATTGCTTACATGTATTGTTATTAACTAACATTAAGAGAACATCATATGTCGCTAATTAATAGAGTTATTGTTGTTTTATCGATAAGCCTTTTAGCTTCCAGTGGCTTTGCCCATGCGGACGAAGTTGTGGTTTATTCCGCCCGCAACGAGCAGCTCATCAAGCCACTGTTCGATGCCTATACCAAAGAAACCGGTGTGAATATCAAGTTCATCACGGATAAGGAAGGCCCTTTATTGCAACGCTTAAAAGCAGAAGGCGCGAATACCCCTGCTGACTTATTGTTGACGGTAGACGCGGGTAATCTCTGGCAGGCCGCACAAGAAGGATTGCTCAAGCCAGTCAAATCCAAAGTACTAAGCGACAATATCCCTGCTTATTTGCGTGACCCAGAAAACCTTTGGTTTGGTCTTTCCGTGCGCGCACGCACCCTGGTTTACAACACGCAAAAGCGCGGCCCCAGCGATCTGAGCACC
>JANNJZ010000237.1:0-2640 GCA_031396065.1 Pyrinomonadaceae bacterium
ACGCAATGCTCGACGAGTGCTTTGAGTACAACGACCATCTGCGCGCCAACGGACATATCGTTGCCGAAGTACCTCTTCAGCCTCCGGAGACCGCGTTGACGCTGTACTGGAAAAACGGCAAAGTCGCGACGACCGACGGCCCCTATGCGGAAACCAAGGAACAGCTCGGCAACGATATGTCCGTTGGCGCGCAGATGGTCGTTGTACTCAAAGCACTCGTCGAGCATTGCGTGTTGCTCGTCCTCGGTCATCCCTTCGAATTTTCCTGGCTCGAGGTATCCCAAACAGAGGTATTTCATTGTTCTTCTCCTCGTTCTTGTTCAGACAGGATTGACAAGGTTAACAAGATGACAAAATGCCACGACCAACCTGGCAGGCGACCTGGGGTCTTCACTGATTTATTTCAAATCTTGTCAATCATGTATATCTTGTCGACTGATTTGCTCTTAGTTCCGGCATCGCCGGCGGTGTTGCCACTATCCCTCAGTTGCTTCAGGAGCCGGGTAGAAAAGAAGCTCGCGCACCTCGCCCACCGCATCGCATGAGATGGCACCCTTGCGCGCCCACGCGAGTGCCTCGTCCATATCGGCAGCTTCCAGTATCCAGAAACCGCCCATATGCTCCTTGGTCTCGGTGTATGGCCCATCGGTGACGAGCACCGTACCATCAGGTTGCTTCCGCACCGTCTTGGCGTTGCTGGCCGGGGAAATTCCGCAGGCGAACTTCCTGGCGCCGGAAGCAATCATTTCGCGGTTGAGCGCGTGGATCTCCTCGATCATCGCTTCGGTTACGGTGGACGGGTCAAAGTCGTCGGGGAGGTAGTTAGCTACTAGATATTGCGGCATGTTTTTTCTCCTGTAACGGTCTTTATTTTTTTAGTCTTTGGGCGGGCCGATTGCCCTGCCTTCACCATATAGTCGAACGGCCGGACGGAATTCGACAACTCGTCCAAGAAATTTTTTCTTCCGCGCTTGAGCGGCTAAAGTGAGGTCAGAGCAGGCCTTCGATCCTGCACTGCTAAGCTAGTGTCCTATTTCTAGAGTTCGCATAACAAATAGTCGGCCATTTTCGTAAGGCGGTGTGCATTAGGTCCGAAGGACCGGTATTCAATAGCCACGTCCGAAAGGGCGTGGATCAAGAATCTCTCAGACGATGAGCGCCGCAGGTGCGGAATAAATTACTTCCCCATCTCAGCCAGTGAGAGCCCTCGGGCCTCAGGCATCATAGCCATTGCCTTCCACGCCCTAACGGACGTGGCTATTAACTGTCGGTCCTTCGGACCTGGGGCCGTGCCGCTTCGGCCTCAGAGTTATTAATCGAACTTTAGAAACACCATACTCGAGACATTACAATCAAGAGATTGGATCACGTCAGTGTCGTCGCCGAAGAGGAATTCTCAGCGGCGCGAATATCGACGTGGCGCCACAGAGCCATGAAGCATTCATGGCGGGTCTCACGCTTTACAAAGCACGCCCCGACAAAGGCTATAGCCTAACGGACTGTATCTCCATGCACACGATGCGCGAGCGAGGAATCAGCGACATACTGACGCATGACGACCACTTCCGTCAGGAAGGCTTCACAGTGTTGCTCTGAGCGAGCGTTGGCCGAGTAATGATCCTTGCCTCAGAAGTTCAAGGGTTATCTTCATCTCCACAGCTGGCGCGCATAGAAAAGTTGCGAAGAGTGTCCAGTGGGTGGGCCAAAATCATGTAAATGTCTTGCGCCTCGTCATCTCAATATCTGCGTCGGCGTCTGACGAGTCTTTTGTTATCTCAACTGCTTTTATTTCAACTGCCGAATCCGCTCTTGCAGGAATTGCCGCTCGGGTTCCTGCTCAGTCAGCGCCAGAGCTTTCTCATAAGAGGACCGGGCCTCAGCGGTCCTGCCCAGCCTGCGGTACATATCTGCACGGGCTGAATGCGCCAGGTAGTAATTTGCCAAATCGCCATGTTCCAAGACCGCGTCGATCTGCGCCAGCCCGGCCTCTGGACCATCGCGCTCTGCAATTGCCACGGCACGATTTAGCTGAACAACTGGAGAAGGCTGAATTCGTAACAATCGGTCGTAAAGCGCAACGATCTGCCGCCAGTCGGTCGCCGCAACCGATTTCGCCTCCGCGTGAACGGCCGCAATCGCCGCCTGCAGTGTGTATGAGCCGAAGCGGTGGGACTTCAGCGCGTTCTCCAGCAATGCCACTCCCTCGGCGATCTGCTCCCGGTTCCAGAGCGAGCGATCCTGGTTTTCCAGCAAAACCATCTCTCCGGTCGGCGATGTTCTCGCCGCACGACGCGATTCCTGCAGCAACATCAGGGAAAGCAGCCCAATCACTTCCGGCTCTGGCTGGAGTTCGGTCAGCAACCGGCCCAGTCGAATCGCCTCGCCGGTTAGCTCGGCCCGCGTTACCTCCGCTCCCGCCGCAGCCGAGTAACCCTCGTTAAAGACGAGATAGATGACCTGCAGCACCGCGCCCAGTCGCTCCGGCAATTCCTCCGGCGCCGGCACCTCGTACGGAATCGGTGTCTCTCGAATCTTTGCCTTGGCGCGCACAATGCGCTGGGCCAACGTACGCGGAGTGATGAGGAAGCCGCGTGCTATCTCCTCGGTTGTCAGCCCGCACACCTCACGCAAGGTGAGCGC
>JANNJZ010000269.1:0-16504 GCA_031396065.1 Pyrinomonadaceae bacterium
AAATGAGAAATGACAAATGGAAAATCTCGGGCTTTGCATTGCTGAGCGCCAGGTCTCTCCTTCTCCTCCTCATGCTTGACCCCCTGGTCCAGGCTCAACAACCGGCATCAACTCCCCCAGTCACGTCGGGCATGAAAAACGGGCAGGCGCCTGAGACCATCCAAAAAGAAGATGAGGTGGGCGAGGGCGAAGTTCTCCGCATCGCGGCCAATCTCGTTTCCGTCCCGGTCACGGTACTCAATCGCAAGGGTCAGTACGTGGTGGATTTGAGCCAGAAGGATTTTAGTATTTACGAGGATGGCAAGGAGCAAACTATCGCCCACTTCAGTAATGTCGACCGCCCTTTCTCGGTTGCCCTGGTCATCGACACCAGTGGTTCGACCGCGCCCTTCCTCGATAAAATAAAGGCGGCCGCTAAATCCTTTGTCGAACAACTGCGCCCTTCTGACAAGGTCCATCCCGTCTACTTTCATGGCGATATAAAGGCACTCACTGCGGTCAGCACCAATGATCGTAACGCCTTGAGGGCCGCGATCGATCAAATGGAGCCAGGACCTTGGAGGATGGGCACGCGGCTGTACGACGCGGTTAACTTCGCGTTCACCGCTTTGAAGCCAGAGTCCACGCGTAAAGCCGTCATCCTCTTTACTGACGGCGAGAACACCTGGGGGAAAGCCACGGTCAAAAGCACCCTGAAGGAAGCTGAAGAGTCAGACATCATCGTCTATACAGTCCAGTATGGCGATGACCCGCCGGACAGCTATCTTCAGCAGCTAGCGGAGAAAACGGGAGGTCGCTATTTCAAAGCCGGCGATATCAATGCGATTAGGCAATCCTTTGCGGGCGTGGCGGACGAGCTAAGGAGGCAGTATCTGATTGGATACTACCCTCAGGAATTCGCGAACATTGGTGAAGAGCGAAAGATCAAAGTTAAGGTGCATCGACCGCGGGTGGTGGTTAAGGCGCGAGCCTCGTATACGTACGGACGGTAACGATCGGATAGTGGATAACCCCGGGGCTAGATCAGAAGATTTTCCATCGGCCAATACCGCAAAGCGGTTACGTCTTACAGCCCAGGGTTGTTTCAACCCTGGGTAGTAAACCCCGATCATCATCTACCCGGAACGGGTTGCGCCGCGGACACAACCGCGTTGCGGTTGAACCAACCATTCAATCCTCATAACCCAGGGTAGTCGAAGCGACAACCCTGGGCTTTGAGACGCAACCGCTTCGCGGTAACTCGGTCTGAAACCTATTTCTTTTCCTTCACATCGTACGCGTAGATCGTATCCTGATCGCGCAGATAAAGTCGGCCACCCGCAACTACCGGATGCGTCCAGGTCGGCAACGAATCCTGTTGGATCTTGAAGCGTCCCTTCTCGCGATAACCTGTGGGCGTCGCCTCGATGAGTCCAACGATTCCATTTTCACTAAAGGCGTAAAGATTCCCGTCAGCGAACACCAGTGAGCCCTTGCCGACACTCCGGTCTTTCCAGGCGACTTCACCCGTATCGAAACGCATTGCCGTGAGTATGCCACTCGAGAATCCGTAGAGGTGATCTCCGATCAGGATCGAGCTGCTGTGATGATTGCGCATCTCCTTGGTGAAATAAACTTCCTGGGCCTTACCATCAGCCTTGATCTCAACCAACCCCGCACCCGTTCCGTAGTCCGATGAAATGAACACGCGGTTCCCGCGCACAACTGGCGTGGCAACATTGGCCACTTTGTTAGCTGGATTCGCATATTCCCACAACAGTTTGCCATCCTTCAGATCGAGACCCACCGCTCGAGTGTGTGTGAAGAAGACTACCTGGGTGGTGTTGCCAATCTGAAGCGGAATGCCTGATGAATAGCCGGCGCGATCGCTTTGACTCTTCCAGATCAGCGAACCGTCTTTCTTGTTGAGGGCCACGATGGAGGCGCCCGACCCACCCGGGTTCACCAATACCTTCTCACCTATTACCAAGGGCGACTCGCTGATTCCCCAGGTGATGTTTGAGCCGCCAAACTTTTGCAGCACATTTTGAGTCCAGATGACGCGACCAGTCTTGGCGTCGAGCGCGGAAAGGTCGCCGCTGCCACCCAGGGCATACACCGTTGCGCCGTCTACCGTGGGCGTCCCACGCGGGCCGTCGCCGCGGTCGTTGAGAAACGGACTGCCATGTGGGGTGGCCCACGCTTCCTTGCCGGTCGAGGCGTCAAAGGCAATAACGTATTCACGGTCGCCGCGCAGTCCCATAGTAAAAATCCGACCGCCAGCCAGCGACATCGTGGAGTATCCGCGCCCCGCCCCGGTAGCCTTCCACACCAGCGCCGGACCCTCCGCGGGCCATTGCTTCAATAACCCCGTCTCCTTTGAGATTCCGTCACGATTCGGCCCTCGCCACTGGGGCCAGTCACCCGGCGTCTGAGCGATCAGGTTGATGGATAAAAACAGAGACAGGATGGCGACACTTAAGAGTGTCTTCGGGTTCATATACTTCATGATCGAAATCTCCTTGTATGATGTTCCTTGTCAGGTCGTAGTCATTGCGGCACTAGACCAATTAAGTTAAAGACTGCGCGAAAAGTTGACCGACTGCCCCAACGGGGCTTCGTCCTTCAGCCCAGGGTTGCCGCTTCGGCTACCCTGGGAAAAGAACGTGAATCATTGTCTTCAACCGCAAAGCGGTTGCGTCGGCTTCACGGGTTCTTCTCACCGCCAATGACGCAACCGCTTTGCGGTTGGGGACCAGGCTCTACCTCGTTCCCAGGGTAGCCGAAGCGGCAACCCTGGGCTGGAGGGCGAAGCCCCTTTGGGGCAATGTAGAAGCGGCACGAAGTGGCACACAAGTGTGCTTTCTAAACGGATCGAAAGCCGGGCGGCGCCGGTCGTCGCTGATTACGGTTGACTCATCGTTCATCACTCATCACTCATGACTCATGACTCATCACTCATCACTCATCACTCATGACTCATCACTCATCACTCATCACTCATGACTCATCACTCATCACTCATCACTCATCACTCAGGACTCAGACCTAATCTTTTTTATGATTGTGGTTTGAAATACAAAACCATCCCAGCGCCTGCCGCCGCCAGCACAAAGCCGACGTAGAGCAACGGATTCGGGGCTGCCTTCGGCGGATGCAGCCACATTGAAAACAGCACGTTCACGAGCGGCGCCCCGGCGAATACGAGGGGCATCACATAGGTGGGCAAGCCTCCTGCCCTAAACGCAAAAATGATACAGACTGCCCCAACCGCACCGAGCGTGCCGCCAAGAGTTGCGGCCATCGAGCCCTTCATGGTAAATCCGTGCAACTCGCCTTGCGCCGAAAGCCAGGCCAGCGGCACTAACACACCGATCAAAAAGTAAGCAACGCCGACGCAAAGCAGTGCCCGCATCGGGCTGCCCAGCGCTACCTGACCACGATGCAGTGCCGGTCCATATAACCCCCAGGCGAGCGCGGCGCCGAGGGCAAAGATTATCCAGAGCATTTTGGGAGACCTCCTAAGGATGGGTGAATGGTAAATAGTGAATGGTAAATGGTCGAAGCGAACTCTGACAGTATGGGTGAATGGTAAATAGTAAATGGTAAATGGTCGAAGCCGAACTCCGACAGTATGGTAAATGGTAAATGGACGAAACGATGTGTGTGGTGTGTGAATGAAACTCGCGCTTGCGAACCATTTACCATTCACCATTCACCATTCACTATTTACCATTCACCATTTACTATTCACTATTTACCATTTACCGCTAGAAAGACACCCGCAACCCTAACTGAATCTGCCTCGACGATGTCACTGTCGAACGAATCCGGCCAAAGGTAGACAGAGGGACTTCGTTGTCCGCCGCCCCTGCAAAGGCAGTCAACGCCGGCGGCGCAAAGTTCGCGCGATTGAAAAGGTTAAATGCCTCGAGCCGGAGCTGAACGTTACCCGCGTCGCCCAACCACCGGGTTAGTTTGGTGTTTTTAACAACGGCCAGATCAAACGTGCGCAGGTTTGGCCCGATGAACGCCCCACGGCCGCTGGTACCCAGCGTGCCCGCCGCCGGCAAAACGAACGCAGCCGGATTGAAATACTGATCGGGGCCGCCCGTGACCGCCGTTTCGTAGGTGAATCCTGAGGCGATGGAAGCGCGGTCGCGACCAATACCGGGACCCAGCGACGGCTGCCAAAGCGACCGCGAACGATTCGCCTGCACGAAGACAGTGAGCGGATTGCCGCTGCGGGCATTGTTGATTCCCGAGATCTGCCAACCATTGAGCAGCGTCTTCGCTGCGCCGTTCAGATTGCGGGCAAACGGAATCTCCCAGGTAAAGTTGACCACCCAGTTGTGCTTCGCATGGTAATCGGCGAGGCCCTTGTTGTAGTTAAAGCCCGGGAATTCAGGAAAGGCCGTGGTCGTTCCGTTGGTACCGTCGGAAAAGAAGGTCGATGCCTGCGTGGTATCGATGTTCCGCGAGAAGGTGTAGGACGACTGGAAGCTAAAGCCCTGGATCCAGCGCTTGCGCACCTCGAAGATCATTGCGTTGTACCACGAGTCGCCGTCGCTGCTCTTTAGCTCGATCGTAGAAAACGCCACGTTCCGCCTGGGAGCACCCGCTGGATAGAAAGGCGTGCCGTCAGCGCGAATCGTGGGCACCGCGGTGTTCACGTCATTGCTGCGCAAGAGGTGTACACCCCGGGAACCTGCATAACCAAGAGTCACGACCGTACCGAAGGGCAGCTCGCGCTGAACGCTCAGGTTGTAGACATTCACGTAAGGGTTGTCGAGATCAAACTGCACTGGCCGGATTGAATTCGCGAAAGCACAACCAATCGGCGCGGCCGGAAAAGCAGGCCGGCATACAGAAGTAGCCGTGAACCCGATGGCAATGCGCGGTGTTGCCGGCGGATTGGTGACGGTCACGATCAGGTTCTGTTGATTGTTGGTATTGAAGTACATGCCATAGCCGCCGCGCACGCTGGTCTTTCCATCTCCAAACACGTCCCAGGCAAATCCGAGCCGGGGACTCAGATTCTTCCGCGTGGGATTCTGGTAAAGCTGTCCGGTAGTCGGAGCGGTATCAGTCAAGACGTTCGGCAACGCCGAATCGCGCCCGTAGATGTCGACCGGCATCGTGGTAGTCTCATAACGTAAGCCCGCGTTGAGAGTCAGCCGCGGATGAACGCGAAAAGTGTCCTGCACGTATCCGGCAAAAAGAGTAAAGCGCCAATATCGGTCGAGTGCGCCGTTGGGCGCCAGACCGAGAAAACTCGTTGGGGTGTTGAGCAGGAAGTTTCGCAGATTGGCGAAAGTCCAGATGCCAAGCGAAAACGTCGGGTTCACCATGTTGTCCTGGTAATGCTCGATGAGACCACCCGCTTTAATGAGATGGGAGCCGCGCGTGTGAACCACGCCGTGCTCGACGCCGAGAAGATTCTGAGTCAGTTTCACACTGACTGAGGTCTGGGGTCCGAAGCGCGGCACGCCGCCAATATCGATATTGCCGAGATATGGCCGACCCGGAATAAATGGCGGCAGCGCTTGCGTCGTATTGCTCTCGACCGTTTGACCCACCCGCGTGCGGGCAAAACTAAAGCGCAGCGTGTGGATTGTCTTCTGGCTTTGGATGTAGTGATGCTCTGCGGTAAAAAAGTGATTGCGCGACTGAAATGCCCTGGGAAACTGCGGGAAGTCAGTGGGCAATTGCTGGTTAGCATTGTCGAAGGTATAACGCGCGAATGACTGCTGCTTGGCGCTCCAATTTTGATCGAAGCGGCCCTGAGTGAAGTGCTGGGTGATACGGCGATTGAAACCAAAGTTGTACTCAGCCAACCCGCCGCCCAGGCTTGGGCCATTGGGCAATGGATACTCGTCGAGGTAAGGCCTGACCGCCGCATTGACGGTGACATTCCCGCCGGTTGGCAGGATCCCACTCCGCGCCGCTAGATCGGGAACCACAGTCCTGATCGTTTGCCCGAGCGCTTCCCGCAAAGATTCATATCCGAAAAAGAAGAAGCTCTTGTCTTGCTTGATTGGCCCGCCGAAACTGCCGCCAAATTGATTGCGCTTAAACTCGGGGCGCCGCGCCCCATCAAAAAAGTTACGCGCGTCCAGGTTGTCGTTGCGGTGAAACTCATAGAGCGAACCGTGCCACTGATTCGTGCCGGATTTACTGATGGCGTTGATCTGACCGCCAGAGTTTCGGCCGAATTCTGCTCCATAAGAATTCGCTTCCACGCGAAACTCTCTGATCGTCTCGACGCCGAGCACAGTGCCCGCGGCGCTCCCGGCTGGTCCGTTAGTAAAATCGTTTTGCGGAGTCCCGTCGAGCAGATAAACGTTGGATCTTGGATCCTGCCCGTTGATACTCATACCAAGACCGTGCGCCACCACCGAACCCCCGTCACGATGTGCGTATGGAACCACGCCCGGCTGAAGAAAGGCGAGGTCGGTGTAATTGCGTCCGTTTAATGGCAGGTCGCGAATGGCTCGTTCGGCTACCAGATAACTCAACTCCGGAGTTTGCGTATTAACTAAAGCCTCTTCGCTATTGACGGTAACGTTAGCGGCGAGGCTACTGACCTTCATAACCAGCGAAACCTCAGTGGTCTCGTTGACCGATAAGCGAACCTCCGGAAAAACGAGCGGCTCAAACCCGGCCAGACTCCCCTGCAATTCGTAAACACCCACCGTCAGCCCGGGAAAAACGAACCTTCCTTCCTCCTGGCTCGTAGTAGTTCGAGTCAGACCGGTATCGAGCTGTTTGGCTGTAATCTGGACTCCGACCAACACAGCTCCCTTGGTGTCCTTAATGTGGCCAGCAATGGCGCTTTGGGTTTGCGCGGCGGCATTGATGACGAATAACAAGCCCAGGACCAAAACTCCTGCGGCCCTCGCTATGGTTCTTAAGCGAACCATCGGCTCAGGTTGATATGGGCAGACGACGGGAAACGAACTTTGCGAAAATCTCATCATTATGTTTGCTCTGGAAGACGCTAACAGACTCTGGATATTAATACCGAGTATTCTAGCAATCAGTTTCACACATTTGAGTAATAAAGACGCTGTTAGTCAAAGGTTAGTTGCCGCTTTAACGAATCAAGACCGTTTTAACTTACGACATTCTTGCTCTTTTGGTAATAATACTCAGGCAGAAAAGTAGTGCGTCCGAATTTTCGTACTTTCGTCCCGAGTCTCGGCTCTTTTAGCTTGTTCTGATTTGGAGTGCACCGACTCGACCGCAATTCGAAGTCATTTCCTTTGCGGATCTTTGCGGTGCTTAGCGTACCTTGCGGGTTAATAATATCCTTAAGAATCAACCGCAAAGTCCGCAAAGAATCCGCCAAGGTCCGCAAAGACGTCGATTAGTGAGGAGATCATTTTGAAATTACTTTCCAGACCTTTCATCCTATTTCTGTTGCTCTTATTGCCATTTTCGGTAAGCGGGCAGACCCAAACGGCTACGTTGCGTGGGACCGTATTAGATCCCAACGATGCAGTTATCCCCGGGGCTTCCGTGAAGGCCACAAATATCGCCACTAATGAAAGCCGGATCATGGTTAGCGATGACGCCGGGTCTTTTGTCATCTCGTCACTTGCTCCCGGCTCCTATCGCGTCGAGATCGAGGCTGCCGGTTTCGCGCGAAAAGCTTTTACCCAGGTTGACCTCCAGGTAAATCAAGAGCTCCGCCTGGATACACGTTTGGAAGTGGGAGCAATTCAAGACTCTCCGGGCGATGTTTACGCGCCCCGGCCTTTCTTGAAACAAGACTCCCCTGCCCTTGGCACCGTCATCGACAAACGTGAGATCACGGGATTACCACTAGATGGCCGAAATTTCTACGAGCTGAGTTTGCTGGTACCCGGAGCAGTGCCGCCCGCGCAAGGTTCAGCCGGCTCTGTGCGCGGTGACTTCGCCTTCAGTGTCAATGGCGCTCGCGAAGACAGCAACAACTTTATGCTGGATGGTGTCTACAACGTTGATCCGAAGTTGAATACTTTTGCGGTCCGTCCCCCTGTGGATGCCATCCAGGAATTTGAAACTGCCACCAGCACTTACGATGCTGCGTTCGGTCGAAATCCCGGCGCTCAGGTAAACGTGGTATTGAAGTCAGGTACCAACGAACTTCACGGCTCTCTCTACGAATTTCATCGGAACGCTGCGCTGGATGCGCGCAACTTCTTTGCTCCCTCGACTGAATCAAAACCGAAATATATACGCAACCAGTTTGGGTTCTCGCTGGGCGGTCCAATTCGTAAAGATAAGACTTTCATTTTTGCCGACTATGAGGGCACCCGCTCCCGCGAAGGAGTAACTCGGGTTACGAATGTTCCCACCGCCCGGGAACGTAATGGAGATTTTTCGCAGAGTCTTTTGGGTCTTCCGCGCAACCCTTTAACCGGGCAGCCATTTACCGGCGGAATCATTCCATCATTCTTCCAGCATCCAACCGGCAAGGCCATCGCGGCGCTTTATCCGCTGCCAAATCGCTCTGTCCCATTCGCCAACTTTGTCTCCTCGCCTACCCAACGAGATGACAACGATCACTTTGACGCGCGCTTTGATCAGGCCCTGAGCGATCAAACCATGCTGGTTGCCCGTTACAGCTTTGGGGACCGAAGATATTTCGAGCCCTTCGGTGGCCCAACCCTGACGGCGGTTCCCGGCTATGGCAACGAGGTGCCGCGTCGCAGCCAAAATGCATTGGTCGGCTTAACGCACGTGTTTTCGCCTACGTTAGTTAACGATGTCCGTTTTGGTTTCAATCGCGTGGCCTCCGCTGTTAATCAGGAGAACCAGGGCACCAGCATCAACCGCCAGGTCGGGATGCCCGAACTATCCGGCAACTCCCGCGACTTTGGCTTGAGCTTTATCACCGTGCCGGGTTTTTCCCCGTTAGGGCACGAGGGCAACAATCCACAGAAAACCGTAACCAATAGTTTTCAGCTGGTAGATACAGCCACCTATGTTCGAAGTCGCCATTTGATTAAGTTTGGCGGCGACCTGCGAGCGGTCCAGCAAAACGGCTTTCGTGATGTGCAGTCGCGCGGGATGATTCAGTTTTCTCCGTTCGCTTATACCGGCGTCGCCTTCGCCGACCTTCTGCTCGGTCTGCCGGTCGTCACCGGCGGCGCCCGGGTAGACAATGCGCAGCACCTACGAGCCAAGAGTTATCATTTCTTTGTCAACGATAGTTATCGGTTGCGCCCAAACCTGACGCTCTCCGGAGGGCTCCGTTACGAATACAACACTGCGCCGGTCGATGCATTCGACCGGGCGAATCTGTATGACGCTGCCACGCGTTCGTTGGTGCGGGTGGGCACCGGCGGAGTTCCCCGCGGTGGATATGAGTCTGACAAGAACAACTTTGCGCCGCGGGTGGGACTGGCCTGGACCATTTCGGAAAACACGGTGGTGCGCGCCGGCTATGGCGTTTATTACGACACCTCGCCGCTGGCCCCGGGCGAAGCCCTTTACTTCAATAGACCTTACTTCGACTTCAACCTGTTCTTTCCCCTGCAGGGTTTGCCTTTGACCTTGAGCGATCCGTTCCCGGCGAATTTTCCGTTCGCTTTGCCTGACTCGGCGCAGGCGATTCAGCGCAATCTGCGCACGCCTTACATGCAGCACTGGAACTTTAGCGTGCAGCAGCAACTCGGCCGCCGACGCGTGCTTGAAGTGGCTTATGTAGGCTCAAAAGGAACGAAGCTGCTGACCGCCCGCGACATAAATCAGCCGCTGCCCAGCGTGTTGCCGCCCGGCTTGCCGTTTGTGCCGCGGCCCGTGCCGCAATTTGACGAGATCAATCTCATTGAATCTCGGGCCAACTCAAACTATCGCAGCCTGCAGGTACGACTCCAGCAAAGATTGTCAGACGGTCTGGCTTTGCTCGGCTCTTACACCTGGGCTAAATCGATTGACGATGCTTCAAACTTCTTCCCCAGCGCCGGGGATCCAAACTATCCACAAAATAGTTATGACTTCAACGCTGAACGTGGCCGATCAAACTTTGATGTGCGGCACCGCTTGTCGGTGAGTTACATCTACGACCTACCGTTTGGCAAGGGCCGCAAGTATCTGTCCGGCAACGGCGGCTGGTCCACTTTCTTGAGTGGCTGGCAGACCGCCGGGATCGTCACTGCCCAAACCGGACGTCCATTCACGGTCGCTTTGATTCGTGAGTTTGACAACAGCGGTACCGGATTTTCGGCACTTGGTTTTGGTGCTAACGACCGACCGAATCTGGTCGGGGATCCCCAATCAGGGAACAGCACGCCGGAACGCTGGTTCAATACGGCTGCCTTTGCTTTTCCCCCGCCCGGAACTTTTGGCAACGCCGGCCGAAACATTGTCGATGGACCGGGGTTCCAAAGCGTAAACGCTTCGCTGATCAAGAACACGAATCTGACTGAGAGCGTGAACTTGCAGCTGCGCGCCGAGGTGTTCAATCTCTTCAATCATCCGAACTTCAACTTGCCGGATAATTTTCTGGGTTCACCGACATTTGGACAGATTACTTCGGCGCGCGATCCGCGACATATTCAACTGGGCATCAAGTTGCTGTTCTAATTGGGAGCGCCCTGCAAAGTGCGCTTTCGAAGCATTGTCTTCGCGGATCTTTGCGGGTACTTAGCGTTCTTTGCGGTTAAGAACCTCTCAGAAAACGCAAAGGTCGCTAAGTACTCGCAAAGATCCGCAAAGAAGTCCCAGATCTTCAGTCGAAACTAGAGGTATACGAATGGACTCCCGTAAAGTATTCACACTGCTGCTCTGCTCCGCCTTCCTTTCCGCCACCGCTGTCGCCCAGGACTGGCCCCAATGGCGCGGGCCGAATCGCGACGCAACCGTAAGCGGCGCAAGCATTCCAGCCACGTGGCCCAAGCAGTTGAAAGAACAGTGGAAAGTTACGGTCGGCATCGGCCATGCTTCGCCGGTCGTCTCGAACGGCAAGATCTATGTCTTCGCGCGACAGAATGAGGAGGAAGTGCTGCTGAGTCTCGATGCGGTCACTGGCAAAGAGAACTGGAGATCGAGCCAACCAATCGCCTACGAAATGCACGAGGCCGCCACTGGTCACGGCAAGGGACCTAAATCAACGCCGGTCATTTACAAGGGAAACGTCTATACGTTTGGAATCTCGGGCGTGCTCTCCTGTCACGATGCGCGCACCGGTAAGGTGAAATGGCGACAGGAATTCTCCAAACAGTTTCCCAAGACTTCGCCACTCTTCGGCACCGCAATGTCTCCGATAGTTGATAGCGGACTGCTGATCGCGCATGTCGGCGGACACGATAAAGGCTCGTTGACTGCTTTTGATCCGGAAACGGGAACGGTGAAGTGGTCCAACGACCTGGCCGGGCCAGCCTATTCCTCGCCAATAGTGGTCACGCTTGCCGGCGTGCGCCAGCTGGTTACCTTCACCCAGGGAAACGTTATCGGCGTTGACGTCACGAGCGGCAAACTCCTGTGGAAGCTGCCGGCCAAGAGCCAGTACGATGAAAACTCTGTATCGGCCGTAGCCTTCAAAGACACTGTGGTCGTTTCGCGAGAAGGTCAGGGATTAACGGCGATTCGCTTCGAGAAACAGGGTGCAGAGGTTGTTCCTAAAGAGGCCTGGAATAACAAAGAGAACCAGATGTACATGAATTCGCCGGTGTTGGTGGGCAATACCCTGTTCGGATTATCGGCGCTCAAGAAGGGCCAATTCTTTGCGATTGACGCCGACACGGGCAAGACACTTTGGCAGGGCGCGGGACGGATGGGTGAGAACGCTGCCATTCTTAACCTCGGTGGTCAGTTTCTGCTGATGCTGCTCAATGACGGCAATCTGGTGGTGCTTCCCGCAAGTGCTAAAGAATATTCGCCGGCTGCGCGGTACACTGTCGCCTCGAGTCCAACCTGGGCACACCCCGTAGTGCTGCGGGACCGAATCTTAGTTAAAGATCAGACGTCACTCATTTCGCTCGCGTTCTAAACGGTCCGTTTGAGGTGAGCCGTCCGTTTAGAGAGCACACTGGTGTGCCTGCCCCGCATTACCCCAGCCGATCGCCAAGTTGGTCCCGCAGGGGCACACAAGTGTGCTCTCTAAACGACGGGTGATAGGCTGGCGACTGCTCCGCGGCCTGGTCGAGCATGTTCAGCGAACTTTAGAAACAGGACGTTCGTGAAATGTTCAATAACTCTCTTTGCACTGTAGCCTGGCTGCTTATCGGTCTCACTGATAACGTCCCCGGTATTCTTGAGTTGGCCAATGGAAAACTCGCCTTCACCACTGAGGAGGGTAGTGTTTTCTCTGTTCCGCTTTCCGAGGTCAGAGATATCAACTTTCCGTGGCACTACTTCGGTGGGGCGTCAAATTCAGCATCGGACCTGTTCGTTACCGACTGTCTTTCGTTCGACCTAATGATGCCGGTGACGTTCCTGAGCATCTCTTACGCCGAACGAAATTTGGCAGCCCCACCCCGTTCCTGAAGGTCATGGATATCGGTGCGGGTCGTCAGGCCGGGAAAGCCTGGCAGTCCGCTTTGGCGTCACGGTGGTAGCTTTGAGAAATACATTGACCTCGTTCGTATGAGACCCTAATATTCGCTTCCTTTAGCTGAAAAGAACTTCTGAGAAAAGTTGGCCGTCCTTCTCAGGTTCCTACGCATTTACATCCAGAATACAAACGCTAGCCGGCACTCGAACCGATGTCCCGGATCACTTTCATCGCAACAGGTGATTAGATTTAAGGGACGCTGTTAGCTATGACAGAGCAAAACAATAATCCGAGAGTTTGCCGCAATGGGCATCTGCAACCGATATTCGCCGATAAATTTTGCATCTATTGCGGGGTCTCGCTGGATGGTTCGTCCCCTCATCCGAATCAATCGGCTGCGAATCCGCCGCCAACCGCGCCAACCGCACCAACCGTGGGGCCTCAAGTTCGACCTGCACCACCGCAAGGTAGTCAAAATTATCAGCCTCAACTAAATAATCCGCCGCAGTATCAACAAAACTACCAACCAGCGCATCCACCACACGGGCAACATCTTCAGCAACGACCGCCGCAAATGCTACAAGCGTTGGGATGTTATGCCTGCGGCGGCAACGGGCAGAACCTGGCTGATAACATTGTCATCTGTAAGGAATGCAGTTGGTTGAGGCCACTGGTTCCCGGTTATCAGGTCGACTCCTCGACTTTTGAATGGGCCGCGGATGCTAAGGCAATGTCTGCGCTTCGTTCCATGAAGACACTGAATGCCGCCGCCAAGGCTGTTTCCGAAAAAGTCGGACGACGTTGGATAGAATCTACCTTTAACGGAGTTTTGTTAGGTGAAAGACAACTACCGCAGATCTACTCTCAAGCCGTTCGAGCCGCACGAATCCTGGGAATGTCGCACATGCCGGACGTTTACCTTTCCGGCGACCGAGCCTGGGATTGTTTGACGTTTGGTACCGACAAAGATTCCTTTATTGTTATTGGCTCGGCGTTGGCGGGAAATTTTCAGGGACCTGATCTGCTGTTCCTACTGGCCCGCGAGATGGGCCATTGCCGCGCCGGGCACGCGCTATGGAAAACCGTCATTCGATTCTTACTTGGCGAACAGGGACCCGGCAAAGGCATGATGGCAGGCGGTGTGTTCAATGCGATTCTAAATCCGACGGCCTTAATCACCGGCGCCTTCGAGGTTCCCCTACTAGCGTGGGCGCGTCAAGCTGAGATTACTGCCGATAGGGCAGGATTGCTGACCGTCGGCGATGAAGAAGTGGCCCGCCGCGTTTTGCTTTCGTGGACACTAAAGTCTTCATTCATTTACCGCCAAATCAATATCGAAGCCTGGTTGGAGCAACAAGCAGATGACGATGAGGGCTACTCAAGACTTTCGGAATTGACCACCAGTTCAACTCCGTACATCACACCCCGCCTAAAACTATTGACCGAGTTTGCGAAGAGTCCGGAATTGAAATATTGGCGTAAACAGATTTCGGACTCAATTAAGCAAGCAGCAGCGGCATCAGCATCAAGCGCACCGAAGGGCCTGCCTGCGCCGGCAAGTCGGAAACCTGCGGCACCGCCGGATGTTGTCAAACTAAAATGCGCCACTTGCCAGACCCCCATGCGAGTTCCGTTAACAGTTTTAGCGGGCAAGAAAGAATTAGCCGTCAAATGCCCAAACACCAAGTGTGGGAAAATCACCCGCCTTAAAATGAAAGCTAAGCCACCGGAAAGTCCGGCGGTGGCGCCGAAGTCCAAGAAAAAAGCTGCGCCTAAACCAAAGAAGGTTGCACCAAAGCCAAAACAGAACGAGGAGAACCTGGATAATGTCGACTAAAGAAACGTCTATTGTTACCGAAACTGCTGACGACGGTACGGAACTCATCACTGAGATAAGCGAGACGGTCACCGAAACTCAGGCCGATGGAACCGAAACCGTCGCTGAAGTGACGAGCACCCTGGACGATGAAACTGGTGAGGTCGAAGGACACATCACCCTGACTGAGACCGCACCTGACGGCACGGAAACTGTCACTGAAATCACGACTAGCGCAGACGGCACCGTAACGGTTGAAGAAGGCGATCAATCGCTCGAAGAAATTATCGAAGGCATTTTCGATATTGAAATCGGTGACGACGAATCCATCGATGCAATCTCGACTGAAGAAATTTCGGTTGATGCGGATGGTGACGTTGCCGAAACATACGTTGAATTGGAAACTGGCGGAGCGGACTTCACGGTTGGCGGTGAGATGTTCGTTGCCGAGCCGGTGACGACAGACGTTGCCGATGCTGTCGAGATGTCGGCGCCTGTGGATGCGGCATTCGTCGGTGTCGATACTACTTACTCGGCGGGTACAACTTCAGACACGTCCCTTGATTCTGCCGCCGAGGAGGCTGCGGCTGAAGAGGCCGCTGCTGAAGAGGCCAAGGCTGAGGAGCTGGAGCTGGAAGCACACGCTGATGCAGCCACCGAAGCACAGGCGGCAGCTGATGAGTTCATCGCGTCCGGCGATTATGAAGCGGCCGCGGAAGCCCGCGAGGTTGCGGAAAGCGAATCCGCGGAAGCTGGTTCGGATGTCATGTTGAGCGCATACGATTCCTCCGACTTAGCCAACGCCGCCGAAAAGCAGGATGACGCCGAATTTTACGAGGGCCAACAGGCCATGCATGCGCAGCAAGGCGACTACGAAGCCGCCCGGGAGGATGCGAGTAACGCCGGATATGCTATGTCTGATGCGGATTCTGCGGCGGGTGGATCTGATCACAGCGGGCAAGCTGACGCCGAGAAATACGAAATGGATTGGGCGGTTCACGAAGAGAAGCTAGCCGACTACCAGGCCGATAATGCCGTAGCTGCCGCTGAGGATGGCAATTTTGAGGCGGCGGAAATGTACGCCGCGTCAGCCGAAGATCACCAGGCATCGGCAGACCACTTCGGCGATCTGGGCGAACATGGGGGCGACCTGGCTGTCTATGATCCTTCGTCCGCGGTGGATGCGGGTGGAAGCTTCGGATCAACTTACGATTCGTCTGCCGTGGATACGGGATTCGACGCCGGTGCCGCCGATATGAGCGTGGATTCTGGATACGACGCTGGGACGGACGATGTTTAGACAGGGGAAGAGTACGCTGAAAGCGTTGGCTAATTCCAGCCCAGGGTTTGCTTTGAAACCCTGGGTTCAAAGACCCTCACGAGATTTTCGCAACTCTGAAGGAGTTGCGACTACTGTGGAGTTTGCGAATGAATACGCAACTCTTTCAGAGTTGCGTATTCGAGAAATGAAATGCATGTTTCCCAGGGTTGCCAAAGCGCAACCCTGGGCTGGAATTGGCGAACGCTTTCAGCGTTGTTCGTCTAGACATCCAGTCTCTTGGTCGTGCCCTCAGTAATGCTCGACGGCTGCTCTACCTTCGCCGTCTCACGTTTCCGGTTGCTCACACTCGTGACCGGCACACCCGGCGACGACGGCAACGCCGTAACCTGACTTCCTCCACTGCCCACGCTCTTAAGACTGTCTCATCGGATTCACGAGTCCCCTTCCCGCTTCGAGTGGCCTTCGAGAACATAGCCGGCATTGACGCGCTGAAAGCGGCGGAAGTAAACAAGCTGGCGCTGACGACGATGAGTATTGCCGGCAGCCAGTAGCCCCATCGGGTGTCAAGGGAAACATACTGACCGTGCAGAAGCAGAGTGATGATTAACAGTAAAGCGTAAGACCAGGCAACGACTGCAAAGCCGGTGCGCTTTTGCTCCGAATAACCCTGAAGCGATTCCTTTGTATCCAGGAGGGAGAAGCCGCAGTAGCGGCAGAAACGCACATCACCAGTGTCTAGATCAAGCTCTCGGCCACATTGCGGGCAGTACATAACCGGCATGGAGATATCATACCAGTGCCAACGCCTGGGTACGCAGGCGGCTCGCCTGCGTACCCAGGCGTCAGCCGCGATGTTTTTCCTTACCGTACTCGACGCGACCTCCACAGGTTGAGTGAACACCAATATCCGCTTCGGACGCGTCGAAGATTAGCCAGCCTCAGC